>CAYSYX010000199.1:0-16027 GCA_964435055.1 uncultured Polyangium sp.
GTGTCGTCGTCGATCAATTTCCCGTCATGCAGGAAATCGTGACCCACGAGTTCTGGCGCTCGAACGCTCCTCCCGTAAATCGCAGCGGCCATTGTACTTCACCGCCGCTGCATACGGAATTATCCCATTGCTGAATTTCTTTGACCTCGGTCGCGCAAAATCCACTGCCGCAATCGGTGCATTCGAGCGATTTTCGACAGGCTTCGAGCGCCGCGCCCGAGTGCTGCATGATTTCGCATTTGCGGAGCGTGACCCCGTTTCTTTCGACAATCGTGGCTTTTCCGCCGGGATCTCGCCAACCGCGCGTCGGATCACAACGCTCGAGGTCCGGCTGCTCGATAAAGGCTTTACACTCCACGGTGCCGTCGGCGGCAACGAGCAGCGGGCGAGAATGACATGCCGGGCCGCAATCCGCCCAACCTCGTATCATGAGCGAGTCCCACGTATCCTGGTAATCGCACGGCCAAGCCCATACGGATGCATCCAGAGCCTTGGCCCAATATTCAATGCGTGAAGCGCCCGGCGGATCGATACGGCAAATCGTTCCGCCCATCGTCGACGGGGTAATGACGGAATATCGAATGTCGGAAATGTTTTCGTGTGGAGTTTGCGCGGGCAACACTTGCGAAACGGGCGACGGATCTTCATCGGCGCGAGTGCTTGCCGTGAAAACCTGCAACATAAAGTCTTTGGGTAGCGATGTGACAAACCCATTTTCAGCGTCGTTTTCAGCTTTGCGCGCCCCGGTGATCAAATCGACGGCGCGAGCCGTGGCGTGCAGCGGCCGATATACTTCGCCTGCGACCGCCAATCGTTTTTCCAAACCTTCCGTCGCTGCCGCGACGACCGCATCGATTTCCTCCAATTTGGATGATTGGGTCGTCCAAGCCAAATCGGGAATTTCGATGGAGGTCAGCAACGATTCGTTATCGGGGGCGCTCGGACGGGCCAATACGACGCGAATATCTCCCTCGTGCCATTGAGCCGGATCCGGATTGCCGCAGCCATGCCAGCGAGCTTGGTATTCTTGCTCCAAGCCATAACGCAAGCTTTGTGCAAGCTTCGTTCGCAGTTGCAGGGCATCGGGCGAATCAGCATCGTCGGCGACAATCAAAATCACCGAAGGCGTGCTGTGCATGAGATAACCTTCGGTCGTAATGAGGGAGGAGACGTCGGGATTTCCCGTGTCGGGCTCGCTTTGACACGAGATTGCGGCGAGTGCGATGACGAAAGGGAGCAAAGGTCGAATCGTTTTCATGCCTTGGGACGAAAGCAATTCGAATGCCGGCGGTATTCGGCGGAAATCGGCGGAGAGTCGTTGACGCGATTGTCAACTTTCGAGGCGGGGGTGGCAACCGGGTTGCTATATGATCGAAAGCTTACCTGAAGCGATGTCGCGCGAGTGTCCGCCGTCGTTATGGGAGGGCGTTCCTTGGGCAAACCCGGTCATGACGCATCAGAGCGTCTTGTTTTTTCGCCTGCGTCGGCCCATGAACGCGCCCAAGCCGACAATGCCCAGCGCCAAGTATCCATTTTCATTGCCAACGCCCGCGCGACACAAACACGCGCCCGTGCCATAAGGCGGTCCTGCGTCGATTCCATTGCCTCCGGAACCCGTGGGTCCGGCTCCGACCGGTCCGGGGCCCGATGAATTGCCTCCCGCGCCCATGCCCGAGGAAGACGCGCCCGAACCTCCGCCGCACAAGACGGACGGTTGGGTGATGGAATTGCCGTCACCGCAATCGTTCGGTTCGATGATTCCCGCGCGATCCAGCATCGTCATGATGTACGCGCCGCCGCCGTATCCGACCATGGGAATGCTGCCCGTATATTTGCCGATTGCGCCATCCTGCGGCACTGCATTGTAGAGTTCCGGGAGCAAATAATAATTCGCCGCCGCTTGGTCCACCACGAGCTGAATGTAGGAATCAGCCTCTGCGCCTCGGCCATTTCGCCGCAGAGCATTGCTGATCATCAAATCGACCAAGATCCATTCGTTGTTGTCGTACGAGCTCAATCCGTCGTTGTTGCGTTTGAATCCGCCGCTGGCGACTTTGAGCTGCCCGAGAATGTCCAGCGTGGCGTTGGCTGTTTGTCCTGTAAAGTCCGAGAGGATGTTCCAGGTGAAGGCTGCGGCGACGGCCCCGTCGTAATATTGATTGGCCGCGATACCTTCGAGCGATCCGCCCAAGGCACCGTTTTGATCGACGAACGAGGTCAAGAAACCCTGTTTTACCTTCGACGCCAGCGCCGCATATTTCGACACGTCCGCTTCGTTGTTCACCTTTTTGGCCATTGCGGCCAAATCGCAATACCCGCGAGCTGCGGCCATCGTCGTGAAAGCAAAATGCTTCTTGTTCGCGTCGTGAACTTCCCAAATGCCCGAATCCGCTTTGACGATGCCGTTGGATTCCAGGTTCGCCTCGAGCGGCTTGGCAATGCCATTGATGAGCTCTTGGTAGACCGTCGTGCCGTTTTTCGTCATGGTATTGAGCCAAGCGGTATCTCCCGACGCGTCGACGTATTGTCGAGCGGCCCAAAGCACCATGCCCCAACCATCCGTCTCCACGTTGGGCGTGGGTTGTCCGGAATAATCCGCTTCTTCGCGACCATTACCGAAATACCGCACGACCGAGACGCGGTAATTTTGGTTCGACACGTACGACTTGAAATATCCCACGTCGGTGGCATTGAGGAAAAACTCGATGCCTTTGCGCGCTTCTTCGTGGTGCCCTGCGCGGAGCAGCCCGACGATCCCGAAACACGCGTCCCGCACCCAGCCGGTATGCCATTCACCGGGCGGCAAACTCGCGAGCATCATTCCGTAGTTTTTCCGGGTCGCGGTATAAGGTTCGCGCACTTGACCCATGCGCAACGTCGTTTCGCCTTGACGCCACGTTTTTTCATGGTCGGGACTGCACAAAACGCCTGCGGGAGGCGGCTTTCGCCACGCATCCCATTCCGCGCGATTGGCATCCAAGAGCTGCCCGGGGGTTCGTCCAGCCGCCCAATCGCTGATGCGTTTGGCCATATTCGACGCGTCGCCGGCATTTTCGGTAAAACCAATGCCTACGGCCATCCAACCGTCGGCATCCAATTTCTTTTGAAATCCGGGAACGATATCACTGCCCGAGCACGCTTGATTCGACCCCAAATCCTGACCATTTTTGACTTTGGTGTAGACACCTTGGCAATCGCCGTTGGTCACGCCGCCGAGCGGCACGTACACCATGGCGCCGCCGCCGGGCCCCGTTTCGCTCATGGCTTGTTGCGCCGCAATGGCGCTGATGCTTTCGCCATTGACGTCCGGTTGATCTTGCGAACCACCCAGATGGAAGTTCATCAAAATGAACCCGTCGCTGGCTCCGGGCGCTTTGAGCAGCGCCACCATCATGTTTCCATCGAAATCGAACGGGGAATAAAAATACGAATCGACGCTCGTTCCCCCGACCATCATCGGTACGCGAATGATGTTCGTTTGTTCGACGTATTCGACATCGCCCGCAATGGCGGGTTCATTGAGCCACGCCGACGTACCTCCGGCACGCACCCCGAAGTACACGTCGAACGCCAAGTTTCGGCGCGGAAATCCATCGCTTTTCGGATCGGCGCGCGGGCCGATGTAGCGATAAGGATGATCGAGGAACGTCGTAATCTTTTTTTGATTCGTGTCGAAGACTTGGAATCCGAGCCCATTACCCGATGTCAAATAATTCCACGTGCGTTGCGGCGCCGCGTTTGCATTGCCGGCGGCTGCCGTCATGCAGGCAAATGCCAATGCTCCCACGCCCATACGTACTCGCGAACGATCCTGCGCTCGAAACAGTTTCACCACGAACCTCCAAAGCCAAAGCCACGCCGGTTGTGAACGGAAATCGAAGTGCACAACTTCGTTCCACAATCTCGCTACGCTCACTCGCTCCAAATGTCAATGCCCGTCGTCGAATCGACGTATGAATCGATGGACATTCGTTATCTTCCACGTTATCCTCCCGAAATACGACCATGCATTCACTTCGCCGCCAATCCGTTCGATCCTCACTTCCTTACGCGATCATCGCTCTCGCCCTTCCATTTGGCTGTTGGGGACCCAAGTGGGAACCTCCGGGAGGCGCAGCCGGAGCGGGCGGAAGTTCGAGCGTCGGCAGCAGTAGCAGTGGCATGTCGAGCAGCAGCGGCAATATGGCAGGCAGTTCGTCGAGTGGCATGGGCGGCGGTGGTGGTGCCCCACCGGAAGGCCTCAAATGCCCGACGACATTCGAATTCGTTGCGCCGATTGGAGCGACAAATATTCGCGTCGCCGGCGAATGGCATGGATTCGATTTGGGAACCGCGGCGGTCCTGACGGCCAATGGCGGAAAATTCAGCGGTACGGTGAATCTCGAGCCTGGAACATGGGCCTACAAGATCGTGTATGACGAAAACGGACAAACCCAGTGGATCTTCGATCCCGGGCAAGGTCGGCGCAAATTCCTGGGTGGAACCGAGAATTCAGCCGTCAAAGTTCGCGATTGCAGTCGCCCGGCGTTCGATGTGCAACAAGCCCAGGCCGCTCGACCTTCCTCGGGGCAGGGGACCTACGCCGCGCAATTGCAATACATCGACGGCGTGGATGGTGGAGGCGCCGATACGGCGGGATTTACCGCGTCGCTTTATCATAACGGATCGACCACGCCTTTGGCCGCGGGGCAATTCGATGTCGATGCGACGGGCAATGTCACGCTTTCTCTGAGCGGCCTCGAAGACGGAAAATTCACGGCGGTGATCTACGGTAAAACCAAAAGTGGAAAAACCAGCGAACCCACACGGCTCGTGTTTTGGATTGAGCCGGAAACGTTCGCTTGGAACGATGCGATTCTCTATATGATCATGACGGATCGTTATCGTGACGGCGACCCGACGAACAACGCGCCTCCGACTCCCATGGCCGACGCTCGTGGCGATTGGAAAGGCGGCGACTTGCAAGGAATCAGGCAATCGATCGCCGACGGTACACTGGACAAACTCGGCGTGCGAGCCATTTGGGTCACCCCATTTGGGACAAACCCACAAGGTGCCTATTTGGCTGCGGACGGCGTGCATCTCGTGACGGGTTATCATGGATATTGGCCCGTCAAGGGTCGCGAGGTCGATCCGCGTATCGGCGGCGAACAAGCGCTCAAGGATATGGTCGTCGAAGCGCATAAACACGGCATTCGCGTGCTGCAAGATTACGTCATTCATCACGTGCATTCCGATCACGAATACGTCAAAACCCATCCGGAATGGTTCATCTTGAACGGCTGCGTGTGTGGAACGGCCAATTGCGATTGGACCGAACACGCGCTCGATTGCAAGTTCACCGAATACCTGCCCAACATCGACTTTACGCATCCCGGAGCCAATCAACAATTCGTCGACGATGCCATTTGGTGGCTCGATACCTTCGATTTGGACGGTTTGCGTGTCGACGCGGTCAAACACGTGCCGGAAGCAGCGACTCGCAATGTCGCCGCGGAAGTCCGCGAGCAGCTCGAAAAAGGCGGTACGCATTATTTCTTGATGGGCGAAACCGCCATGGGCTGGGACGATTGCAACGGTCAAATGGCGACGTGCAATGCGCAAAACTACGACACGATCGCGAAATACATCGGCCCGTACGGCTTGGATGGCCAATTCGACTTCGTGCTGTATCACGGCGTCTCCTATCGAACCTTTGCTTACGGCGACAAAGGCATGATTCACGCCGATTACTGGACAAACCACGGGCAAAATCGTTGGCCCGCAGGAGCCGTCATGACGCCGTACATCGGCAGCCACGATACGCCGCGCTTCGTTTCTTTGGCCGATTATCGAGATATCGGTGGGGCACGCGATCGCGGTATTCCGAACAATCAATGGTCCAATACGGCGCAGGCGCCCATTGATTCCGAACCTTACAAGCGTACGCGCATTGCCCACGCGTGGGTGCTGGGCCTGCCCGGAGCCCCGCTTTTGTATTACGGGGACGAATATGGACAATGGGGCGGCGCCGATCCCAACAATCGCTTGATGTGGCGTCCCGAAGCGAACCTCAATGCCGACGAGCTCGCCACGCTGACGTTCATTCGGAAAGTTGGTACGGCCAAACGAAATATTCCCGCATTGCGTCGAGGGAAATACGTGCAAGTCTACAATTCCTCCGAAGACACGCTCGTCTACGGGCGATCGATTACGCCCGGACAAAGCGCGCTCGTGGGTATCTCGCGCGCCACGACGCCCCAGAACATCATGATTGACGCGAGCAAAGTCGGGTTTGCCCAAGGCACGACGCTGAAGGACGCGCTCGGCGGATCCAACGTGATGGTCGGTCCGGGCGGACAAACCAATGTGTCGATTCCGGCCGGCGGCGCGGTCATCTTGGCGCCCTGAGCGGCGTATCGAGGAATCTCCGAATGCTCTTGGAAATCGCCGTGGGCGACGCGTATGGTGCCGGATTTGAGTTCTCGTCGCGAGACAAAATTCACCGGCACAATGATTTGAACCAATACGTCGGGCACGATCTCGGTTTTTCCGCCGGGCATTACACGGACGACACGCAAATGTCCATTGCCGTGGCCGAAGTGTTGCTCGAAAATGGCGAAAATAACCGGCCGACGCGGGAAACGTTTGCCCACGCATTCATTCGTTGTTACAAACGTGATCCTCGGCCGGGTTATGCCAAGGGATTGCAATCACTCTTGGACGAATGCCGCGACGGCGTGGATCTCCTGCACAAGATCCGCCCTGAGAGTCGTCGTAATGGCGCCGCCATGCGTTCGGTCCCCGTGGGGCTGTTGCCGGATATCGACCAAGTAAAACAGGTTTCGCGGGCGCATGCAATCATCACCCACGATACGGACGAAGGTGTTTTGTCTGCACAGATCGTCGCCCTCATGGCGCACGTTCTTCTTTACGAACAGATGGCGTTCGTCGACGTCGCGGCGTTTATTCAAAGTCAAACCGGGTTTGTGTTGGCAAACGATTGGAATCGGGAGGTCGAGTGCGACGCGCTGCAAACGTTACACGCCGTGCATACCGTATTGCTGCGGCATCGTCGCCTGTCCGAATTGCTCGTCGCCGCGGTCGACTTTGGCGGGGACACCGATAGCGTCGCCGCCATAACGTCGGGCTTGGCTTCGTTATCTCGTGAATACATCAACGACATTCCAATCCGGTTGATCGAAACATTGGAATCGGGCCCCTACGGGCGATCATTCTTGGAAGCGATGGACGCTCGATTGGCCGAGCGATTTCCCAAGTTACGGTTTGGCGGTTGATAACAACCCTGGAATCAATCGAATTCGCGCGAGCTCGAGCCCGGCGATTTGCCTTGCGCAATGCTCGAAGATGTGTTTACCCACGCAGCGGCGGACAAATAACCCACCCATCAGTTTCGTTTATTGCCCCGCCGTTTTCCCCGCCAATAGTTCGCCCGCGATCGCTCGAATTCGGGGCTCCGAGTCCTTCTCCGCGACTTCTCGCAAAACCGGCTCCGCAGCGGATTTGTCCAGCGAAACCAACGACCGCATCGCCGGTTCGCGGACGAGCGCGTATTCGTCCGTTTTCGCCATCGCCGCCAATGTTTCCGTCGCCATTTTCGTGTCCGTGCCTTTACCGAGGCGCCCCAAGGCTTCCGCCGCACGAACCCGCAAAGGCCAACTTTGCGCGTCGCGACCCACTTTCGCGACGGCCGCCAGCGTTCCCGCGTCTTTGACGTTGCCAATGGCCGCGAGTGCGGCGCGACGAACGCTTTCTTCCGGATCCGAAAGCGCATCGACAATCGCGGATTGCGCGTCTTTTTCCGGACGTTGAGCCAAGAATTCCACCGCTCGCGTGCGCACTTCAATGGCCGGGTGTCGTACCAATGCGACAAAGGCCGGGACGACCGCCGCTTCGATACGTTCAATGGCTTCCGCACTTTTCGCCGCCGGATCCAGCGTATCGCCCGCTTCGATCAACGGCGCGAGCGTCGGCTTGGTGCCTCCCGCCAGCAATGCATCCGCGACTACGCGCGCTCGGTCCGGCGATGTCGACGTCGCCGCAATCGCCGCCCGTTCGAGCGCCGGACCCAACGCAGCGAGCGCTCGGGCGCGATCCGCAGCTCGGGGCGTGTCTCCCGCCAAACCCGAAAGAATCTCGCGCATCGACAGCGTACCTGCGGGCACCGGCAAGGCTTCACCCGTCCGCGAAAAGTTTTTCGTGGCCAAGGACGTCGCCGCGGATACGGCGGCCTTGCGCATGGATTCATCCGTCGAGAACAAGTTCGCCGCAATGGAATCGGCAATCGCCGACGATTGCGAAGTATCCACGCCCTTGGACAATCGGGCCAGCGAAATCAATGCGGCCTGACGCAAGAGCGGATCATTGGAATCGGCCAGCGCGACCAGCAATTGCATATCGTTCGGCTGGACGGCGCCCATTTCCGCCAAGGCGTGCATCGCCGCTGCTCGCGCCGCCGCGCCGGCTTCCGGAGCGCGTGCCAATGCGGACAACTGCGGCACGTATTTCTTATCGTGCGTCAGGCCCAACCCAAGCGCCGCGACGCCGCGAATTTCCGGGCTGCTCGACGCGAGAAGTTTGACCAACAGCGGTTGCGCTTTCGCATCGCCCATACGCGCGACGCCCCAGGCTGCGGCCACCGCAATGGCATCGCTCGGCAAGATGGATGAACCCGCGTCTTTCGGCGCCAGCATTGCTTCGTATTTGGGCAAAATCGATGGATCACGCAACGCCCCGCAAGCAATCATCGCGCGCACACGGAGGGATTTATCCGCTTGTCCCGTCGCATAATTGTAAAGAGCCGGCCCGGCGCTCTTGTTCTGCACGTAAGCCAAGACTTCAATGGCGATTTTTTGCTGCGACTCTTTGTCGTCCGCCAAGGCATCGAGCAATGGTTTGACCGCGCGTGAACCAATCTTGGCCAGCTCGGCTTTCGCCGCTTCCGCCGCGGGTGACGTGCCCCCTTCATGACGTGCCCGTTGCACGAGCGGCAGCGTCATTGCGCCATACAGTTCAACGAGCAACCGTCGATAAAGTGGTTTTTGCGGGTTACCGACCGCCACGGGCAACAGTTCTCGCTCCAGCGTGTCGAGCGTATTTTTGCCCAGGTTGATTTGCATGCTGAACCGCGCGGCTCGCGCCACCAATTCTTCATCGGGGCTCGAACGAATCACGCGCCGGAAAAGCCGATCCGCCTCTTCCACTTGGCCGCTCGAAAGCAGAAGTTCGGCCAAATCGAAATACACCGGAAAGAGGCGATCGTTCTTCGCAATCGCTTGACGATATTCGGCAATGGCGTGCGGGAAGTCTTGCCGCCGGCGATACATATCGCCCAGCTTTTGATGTCCATTGGCATCTTCGGGCGACAATTCAACGGCGCGGGCGGCATATTTGATCGCGTCGTCGTCACGATACAATTCCGCGGCATATTGCGCCATGCGCTGATAAAACTCGCGCGCCCGCTTCGGATTCACTTCCACGAGTTTGCCGAGAACATCAATCGCGCCCAGCAAGTTCTGCTGCACGACCAAAATACGTTCCAATGCCAATAACGATTCTTCGTCACCCGGCGCCAATTCCGTCACTTTGCGCAAAGTCGCTTCGGCATCGGGCAAACGCTGCAATCGACGCTGCACCTCGGCCAAAAGACGGCCCGCTTCGATGTCCGGGGGCGTTTGTTGAAATCGCTGCTGCAATGGCGCCACGCGGCTCGGCAATTCATGCGCCAACGACCACAGCGTCACGATATGCGTCCGCGCTTCCCGCGCCATGAGTTTGTCCGTATCACCCGCCGCCGCGAGCAATTCTTCCCAAATCTGCCGCGCTTCCGCATAACGCTGCGGCGCACTTCCCAACGACGCCGCCGTTCGTTCAATCGCGACCGCCAGGTTTTTCTTGTACCGAAGATTCGCCGGATCCAGCTGCACGGCTTCGCGCATCGCCGCCAATGCTTCGAGCGGCATATCGTGATCGAGATACACTTCGCCGAGTTGACTTGCCGCGCGGGCCCGATTCGGAATGATCGTCTTGATGCGCGCCCACGTTTCGAGCGCTTTCTTTTTATCGCCCGCTTGATAATAACGATCCCCGAGGTCCACGATGTACGTGGGATCCCCGCCCGAGGAACCGGCCAGCTTTTGCAGGACCTTGAGCGCCCGGTCCTTTTCTTCGATTCGTTCGTAAAAATCGGAAATCGCAGCGAGAATTTCCGGCTCGCTGCTCGTGCGCGCTTCGAGCTCGGTCAATAACTTCAGCGCCTTCGGACGATCACCGCGTTGAATCAGCGTTTCGCACAATTCAAAAACAAAGTCGGGATTTCCAGGCGCCGCTTTGATGAGCGCTTCGTATTCTTTGATCGCCGCATCGAGCTCGCCGGCCGTTTGCAGCAAATGCACCAGACGCAGACGCACATCGATTTGACGCGTATCCGCCGCCAAGACTTTTCGATACGTGGCAATCGCTTTTTCGACGTCGCCCGTTTCTTCGTACAAACCTCCGAGCGTCGACAAACGTTGCGGATCGGACGGCTTTTCCGCTTCCAATATGGGAATCAATTCCGACAGCTTTCCTTCGGCGCGAAAAGCATCGGTCATGATGAGCAGGATCTCCGAACGAACACCCGCGGCACTTCCCGCAATGGCCAAAGCTCGCTTGAGCGTCGTCAGGGCTTCGTCGATTTTTTTCTGTTTGGCCAGGACCTGACCCAAATCTCGTAATGCCGGAGCCAACGCGCGATTATCGCCCGCAGCGGCTTTCACCAATTCACGGAATTCCGTTTCGGCTTTGTCGTAGATACCTCGAGCCAAGAGTTCCCGGCCGAGTTCCGCTTTGACAAACAGTGAACCTTGAGCCGCCTTGACCAAGGAATCGTGGTATTTTTTCGCCCCTTCGTAATCTTTCAAATCGAGGCACAAACCGAGCAGCGTGCGCGTGGTTTGATCCCAATCCGGGCCGGGTTTCAAGAGCTTCAGCGCGTTTTCGTAATTCGTTCGCGCATTCGTTTTATCGCCGCGCTCCGATTCCAACGTGGCGAGCGCCAAAATGGCCGATGGATCGCCGGGTTTTTCGGCAATCGCCGCCTGATACATCTTAATGGCGTCTTCCGGGCGACCGTCGAGCTTGTAAATGCCCGCCAAGGTCACTTTCGCGGCCCACGCTTCGGGGCCCGCAACGGCCGCTCGTTTCTCGAATTCTTCAATCAGCTTTTTGATGTTGCCGTCGCGTTCGCGATAAAGTTGCGACAATCGTTGCAATGGGAACGGCGCGCTTGGTTGCGACAAAACAATCGCCGTATACCGCGCAATCAATGCATCCGAAGACGGGCCTTTGCCCGCGCTTCCACCCTCTTCGGGCGGCTTGGGCTTCGGCGTCGCGGGTTTGCCTCCACCGGGTTTCGGCTTGGGTTTGCGATTGCGCCCCGTGGGGTCGAAGTCCGCAGCGGCATCTCGAGGCGTGAGACAAACCGCACTGACGAACGTGGTTCCCAGCAACAAACACCCGGCAAAGACGTGTGCGCGCACGCGCGGAGACTACCACGCAAACGGGCCTCGAGCCGCTACGAAGTGGGGTTTGGGGCGCAGAGCGCCGAAGGCGGCTCGAAGCCCCAAATGTTGAGCCAGGGCCTCGTTCAGCCATTTTCGCCGCTCAATATTGGAGCGTCGACAGAGCCCCGATCATCGAAAACGCCACGAGCACCAGGGAAATGGCCAGCGCCACCCGCAGCACGGGATGTTCGGCTCGCGCGGTGGCCAAGATGTTGGAGCTCGGCGCGCCATCCGTCGAACCTGGTTCGCTTTCGACAAACCCCATGAGGTTTTTCTCAAATCGCTTCTGCGACTGACGCGACTTCGCGATCATGAAAAGCACCTCGAACACGGTCGTCGCGATCACCACCAAAAGCGCCACATTTCGCGCCCGATACGCTCGCTGCCGCTCCCGCTCTTCGGCCGCTTTCGCGCCGTCCACCAAACGCACGAAGCGCCTCTGACTTGCTTCGACCGGTCGCGACTGCAGCGGCCACGCGACGGTTCCCGAGCCTTGCTCTTGCGGATCTCCCGCCACGATGACGTGCGTCGCCTCTTCGTCGATGAGATCCGGCAACAGGGTCGTTCCACGATACGAACCTAGTTCGTCGAGAGAAACTGGAATGACAGCGCCGAAAATGCGGCCCTTTTCATTCATGAGCGACACGTAGGCTCGCTCGCGGGGTACAGGCGAGACAAACTTGAGCATGCGCCTGGTTTTCGACTCCAACCAAATCGCACCGGGGATCACCGGCAACGTGCCCACCCACTTGCCGTCGCCAAGCGCTTCGTCCTTGGCCGTGATCGAAAGCTCGATGTGGTGCGCCTGCGGCGTGATCTTGATCGATGCGCGTCCGTTTTCATCCGTGACAAACTTCGGCGTGTCGATCTCGGCGCCGGGCGCCGAGGCTTCGAGCGCGATGTTTTTGAAGCCTCGATTCGATGGCGACAGATGTTCGGCAAGACCAACCTGGACGTCGATCGCTTCGGAAAACGGAGCCGCCATCGCCCCTCGTCGAGCATCCACGCTGATCTTGATGTTGCCCGACGTTTGTCCGGGAAGATGCAGCGGAGCGATCGTCGATCCCGACGATTTTGCTGCGGGGTAAAGCTCGATTTGCCCCACGGCGAGGACTTGGTTGTCTCGACGAACTCGGACCATCACGTTGTCGCGGATCGGGTCCTTGCTCGGGATGTACGCTTCGCCGATGCCGGAAGCGTCGAGCGAGACCCGGAGCGGTGTAAACGCGTTGTGGTCATCGACCGCTTCGACGGTCACGTCGTGGAACTGAGCTTTTTCATCGATCCCGTACCAACGTTCGGCCACTTCGATGCGCAACGACAGCGCCATCGTGCCTTCCCAAGGAGCTCCGTACACGCGGGCGAACGCGGCTTTTCGCGTCGATCCCGGACCGAGCAGAACCGCGGCGGTGATCGCGACGGATAGGGCGGGGATGACGTACGTGGCGACTCGACCAAGCAAGGTGGGCACAAGGATAGCGCGGTCGGTTTGCGTCCGCGCCGTGCATCCGATAGAAGGCGCGTCGATGGCAGCGGAAAAGACGAAGCGCGCAAAGAAATCCCGTTCCGACGACGAAGTCGTCCTGAAGTTGCGATCGGATCCTCGTTCCGAACGTCGCTTTGAGCCCAAACCAACGCCCGTGGTGCTCGCGTCGATGGTGGCGCTGTCCGTCGCCGCCGTGATGGTCGGGGCCGGTGTGTACGGACAATGGCTTCGCGCCGAAGAACTCGGTCCGCATCCTTGGGCCAAGGTGCTCATGGGCGCCGGTGCCGCAATCCTCGCGCTCGCGGCAATCCTCGGACCTCGCGCGGCCGAGTGCATTCGCGTGGGCGATGCCGGTATCGCCGCCGAAAAAGGACCGTCCGAGATCGAACGAATCGGATGGTTTGAGATCAAAGAATTGTTGCTCGACGCGAGCGGGTTGACCGTGAAGGCACCCGGAAAAATCATCTCGATGCCGCTGCCGACATTGCGTGAAGCCGTGGGCGAAGCGCTGCGTGAAGCGCGTGCCCGCGTGCCGCATCTCGTCGAGCGCTTGGAGATGAACGGGCTCGATCGGGAAGGGGCTTCGTCCGGAGAAACCTTGGCGCTCGAGATGCCGCAAGTGACCGGGCAGTTGTGTCAAGCGAGCGGCAGCCCGTTGAAGTTCGAGAAAGACGCCCGTTTGTGCGGCCGTTGCGGCGCGCTCTACCACAAGGACAGCGTGCCCAAGCGCTGCAAAGTTTGCGAAGCTCGCCTCAAGTAAAACTCGTTTGACCTACAACGAGTTCATCCAAAAAAACGCGTCGCGTTTTCCCGCAAGAAGTTCAGGTAAAACTCGCTGTTCTCATGCGACGGGATCTCTCCCGCATCGATGGCCGCTTCGAGCGCCTTCTTGAGCTCGCCGATCTTTCGTGACGGCGGAATCCCGAACGTCTTCATGATCTCGTCGCCGATGCCGCTCGGGAGCGGAGGCACCTGCGCGTCGATCTCGCGAAGCTTCTGCACGCGCTCGGCAAGCTCGCTGATCTGACGCAAGCCCTTCTTCTTCTTCTCGGGGCGCTTGGTCGTGATGTCGGCGCGAGACAAAGCAAAAAGATTGTCCAGACAATCACCCATCTCGCGGGCAAACCGCCGCACCGCACTGTCCGACCACGACGAGTCGTATTGGCTCGCGCGCAAGTGATGCAGGATCAAAAAACGTACGGACGTCTTCAACGCAGGCTCGGAAGTGAACAGCGGCAAACGTCGATCCAGCCTGTCGAACATGCGCGCACCGACTTCGGCGTGCCCGAAAAAATGCACTTCGCCATCGGGCGTGATCGTGCGCGTCTTGACCTTGCCAATGTCGTGCAACAACGCCGCCCAACGAACTTCGATCCGAGGTACGGCTTGACGAACCACTTGCTTCGTGTGTTTCCAGACGTCTTTGTGGCGCCATTCGCCGTCGCCGAAGCCGACGAGGGCTTTGACTTCGGGGAGCATGGTGGTGAGAGCGCCGCAATCGAGCAGTGAATCGAGGCCGAGCTCGGCATCGGGGGCCATGATGATGCGGTCGCATGCGCGGCGTACGTCCGGGAGAAACCGTTCGGTTGCGGCGCGAAAATCATCGGGTTCGGCGAATTGAACCGGTGCGGTGATCCCTCGTTCGGCTCGTTCCACAGCCCAGGCAAGGGCGTTCATGGCTCGCTCGGGATCGGGCGTTTGGGGCTTTGAATCAGAATCGTCTTGCACGCGGTAAAACTCGAGGACGAAAGGTCGTGGCGACGGTTAGCGCGGGAACTCGAGCGTGTCGAGTTACGTGCGCACGCGTCAAGGTTGGAGAATGGTGGAGACGTTGAAAGAACCTTCGAGAGGCAACTGCGGCTTGTCGCGATGGATGCGTTCGAGGCCCACCAACATGCCGGGATGCAAACCAAGCGGCAGCTGCGCGACGTCGCGGGTCAAAAGGCGCAACATCGCAATCACCATCGGGTGATGTCCGACGATCAGAGCATCCGTTCCGTGATCGAGAAGCCGGCGCAACATCATCGTGGGGATGGGTTCGTCCGGGTGTAACTCTTCGTGATGGTCGAGATGCACATCGGGACCGGCAATGGTGCGCGCCATGATCTCCGCCGTTTGCGCGGCGCGAAGGTACGAGCTCGAAAGAATTCTTCGCAGATGACCGCCGTGATGCGCGTGCAGCCGGCTTCCAATGCGCTCGATATGCCGCCGCCCCTCGTCGGTGAGTGGACGATCGGAATCGTACCCCGAAGGAGACGAGTCGGCGGCGTGGCCGTGGCGCATGATGTAAAGGCGCATGGGCCTGCGAGCTTGACGCTTCGGTCCCAGCTCACGCAAGCGGGAATGCGTCGGCTGAAGTTGATGGGACTCAGTTCGACTTGGCGGGAGCACGCGTCGCTCCCTCGCCCTTTTCGCCCTTTTTCGCAGGCGCCGCAGGTGCCGGGGCCGGTGTTTCCGCCCCCTTGCGATGAATGCCGTGTTTCGCCAGCACCAAGTTTTCGATGCGATCGAGCGTCTCCGGATGCTGTTCGAGGTACGTACGCGCATTTTCGCGGCCCTGACCGATGCGATCGTTCTGGAATGAGAACCAAGCGCCGCTCTTCTCGATGATGTTCGCTTCGGACGCGAGGTCGATCACGTCGCCCGAATGGCTGATGCCCTGGCCGTAAAGAATGTCGAACTCGACCTCGCGGAAAGGCGGAGCGAGTTTGTTCTTCACAACCTTCACGCGCGTACGATTTCCAACGACCGCCGGTTCTTTTCCACCCGCCGCCGCCTCTTTGATCTTGCCGATCGAGCGGATGTCCAGACGAACCGAGGCGTAAAACTTGAGCGCGTTGCCGCCCGTCGTCGTTTCGGGATTGCCGAACATGACGCCAATCTTCTGGCGGATCTGGTTGATGAAGATGAGCAGCACGTTCGAGCGCGCGACGGTGCCCGTGAGCTTGCGCAAGGCTTGGCTCATCAAACGCGCCTGCAAACCAACGTGGCTGTCACC
>CAYSYX010000200.1:0-16015 GCA_964435055.1 uncultured Polyangium sp.
CTCGAAACGCATTGATGTACATGTCTTCTTTGATGGTTTTACGCGTACACCAATACCCTTCTTTGCCCGCCGTCATTTTCCACGTGCCGTCGACGAGCGTCGTCCATTCGTTGCTGGGCATGCCTCCCGTCGTGGACGAAGTGGAATGGGTCGAGGAGCCGGCGCTCGTGACTTCGCTGCCGCAAGCGGGAAGCAGGGCAATACCGACGAGACATGCGAGCTGAGAGAATCGAAAAAGGGTGTTCATGGAGCAATTGTACACGAGATCAAGGCCATTGCGCAATGTGCGCGCGAATCTTGGCGGCAAGGTCGAGCATGGGCGGATGGGTGGTTACCGGTCCCAAAACTTGCCCACCACATCGAGCTGTATTCGCATGGTTGAATGCGTAATCTGAGCTGGACGTGGTTTCAGCGGTTTTCGCATCTATTGGCGTGCAAGGGGGTCCGTTGAATTGCGAACAAGGGATTTGAATACCCACGCGGTAATTTCAACGTTCGCTCCGCGCCCTGACAAGGGCGCTACGCCGTCCCGACTCGATCCGGCCTACCACCTATGCCGTCCCGATTCGATCCGGCCTACCACCTACGTCGTCCCGACTCGATCCGGCCTACCACCTACGCCGTCCCGACCCGATCCGGCCTACCACCTACGCCGTCCCGATTCGATCCGGCCTACCACCTACGCCGTTCCGATTCGATCCGGCCTACCACCTACGCCGTCCCAAGTCGATCCGGCCTACCACCTACGCCGTCCCAACTCGATCCGGCCTACCACCTATGCCGTCCCGACTCGATCCGGCCTACCACCTACGCCGTCCCGACTCGATCCGGCCTACCACCTACGCCGTCCCAAGTCGATCCGGCCTACCCATTTCGGCGGTGGAATCAGGGCCTTGATCAGGATCCACTCGTCGTCCGTCGAATTCGAAGGATATGCCTCACGCCATAGGTTCAACGGGTTCGTCATGCATAACCGTTTGCCTTGGAAATGCGAGAACGCCGAACTTGACGCGGTTGATCCGTCATGCCAGGCTCGCGCCCGGATGTTGTTCGAGGACCCTTCATGAGCCTGCATGTCGCGACAAGCGTCGAGGATTTTCGCAATCTGCGAGAAAAAAACTTCGAGTATGTGGACAAGACGCACCTGATCACGGAGTTCCTCGATCGGGACGGTTATAAGGTGATATTGCTGCCGCGTCCGCGGCGATTCGGCAAGTCGCTGAACATCTCGACGCTGAAATGGTTTTTCGAAAAGCGCGACGAGGACGTGTGGCATCTTTTCGAGGGGCTGCATATCGCGCGGGCGGGTGAGAAGTACCGCCGGCATTTTCAAAAATATCCGGTCATTCACATCAGCTTCAAGGAAACGAAGGCGACGAATTTCGAGACGTGTTTGCGCGAGACCAGACGCTTGATCGCGGACATGTACGCGCAGCACGAAGCTGCGCTGAAGGGAAAATTGGACGCCCGTGACGACGCAGACTTTCGGTCGATTTGGGACGGCACGGGCGACGATGCGTTGTACCGTCGAGCCATGAAAAACCTCACGCGGTACTTGCACCAAGTTCACGGCGAGCTTCCGATCGTGCTCATCGACGAATACGATGCGGGAATTCACGCGGCGTACGCGAATGGGTTTTACAAGGAAGCGATCGACTTTTTCGGCGGGTTTTACTTGGCGGGCCTCAAGGACAACGTGCACCTGGAACGCGCGGTGATGACGGGGATCTTACGCGTATCGCGGGAGAGCATCTTTTCGGATTTGAACAGCGTCGGCGTGTATTCGTTGCTGAGTAGCGAGTTCAACACGTGTTTTGGTTTTACCGAAAGCGAAGTACAAACGCTGATGGAGAAGGCCGGCTGCACGGACCTCATGCCGGGGATTCGAGCCTATTACAACGGGTACGATTTTGGCGGGGTCGAGATCTACAATCCGTGGTCCATCCTGAGCTTCTTATCGCGCAACGACCGTAAAGTGATTCCGTATTGGCTGAGCACCAGCTCCAATACGCTCATCAAAGAATTGCTTCAGCATCATGCCTTCGGCGTGCAAAGGGAGATGCAAACGTTGCTCGAAGGCGGGTACGTCGAAAAGTACATCCACGAAAACATCGCGTTTCCCGAGCTGTACGAGGACAAGGATACGCTCTGGAATTTGCTGGTGTTCTCGGGATATTTGCGAGCGACGAATCCGCCGCCGTGGCCTCCGGGAACGCACCCGCCGCCGCATCGATTATCGATTCCCAACCGAGAAGTGGCCGAAGTGTATCGGTCTTCGTTTCAATCGTGGATGAAAAAGGGGCTTTTGTCCCGAGGCGGAGAGCTCGATCTATTGCTGACGTATTTGCTGGAAGGGGACGCGGCGGGATTCGAGGAGCAGCTGCAAAAGTTTGCGGAAACGTTGCCTTCGTACCATGACGTGAAAGGCGCAAGGCCCGAAAAGTTTTACCACGGAATGGTGATCGGCCTGCTCGCATCGCTCGAGCCGCACTACGAAGTGCGATCGAATCGGGAATCCGGTGAAGGGCGGCCGGATGTGCTGATCAAACCTCGTCATGCGGGCAAACCTGGGGCGGTGCTCGAGCTGAAAGCGGCGCGGCAAGGCGTGACGACCATTGAACTGGCCATGGCCGAAGGATTGAAGCAATTCGAGCAGAACGATTACGCGGCGGATTTGCGTCGTGCGGGCGTGGAGAAAATCGCGCAAATGGTGGTCGCGTTCGACGGCAAGCGGGTGATGGTGTTGCCGAAGGGCGCGAAGCCGCCAAAGAGGAAAAGCACGGCGAAAAAAGTGGGCGAGTCGATCAAGAAGGCTGCAACGAAGGTGCTCGCCAAGGCAAAGAAGACGAAGCGGTAGCAGGCGCTTTCTTGTCCCCCAACGTGCCGGCGCTTCAAAACACCTCGTCCGGATCCACCCCGTCTGCTTTCATTCGCGCCGGATCGGCCTTGTCCGTCACCGACCCCGCCGGATGCGCATACCAGCCTTTGCCATCCTCCGTTGCGGGATTATCACGCACTTTCAGGATCGTAAACATACCGCCCATATCGATGGATGAAAACGGCCCTTTGCCTCCGACCATGGGAATCGAATTCTTCGGCGCGGGCATTTGCATTTCGGCCATATCGCCCATACCGGTTTGTCCCATCGTCATATAGCTGGGAATCAAGGGCTGCACCTTGGCGTCGATTTTCGCCGCATCAGCTCCGACGATCACCCCCATGCCGTGCCCCATTTGATTCATGATGTGATGGGTCATGTGGCAATGCATCGCCCAATCACCCGATTCCGTCGGCACGAATTCAATCACGCGCACACTTCCCGTCGGGACGAGCACCGTCGTTTCCGGATATCGCGCCGATACGGGGATCTCACCACCGTCGGTCCCGACAACCTCGAAAGCCAATCCGTGGATATGAATCGGATGATGATCCATTGCGGAGAGATTACCCAAACGAATGCGCACGCGTTCGCCTTTGCCCACGACGAGCGGTTCGGTCCCGGGAAATGCCTTGGCATTAAACGTCAAGACATTGAAGTCTTTCATTTCGTTCGGGTCGGGTCGATGCATCCCCGCCCGTATGGCCCATTCGTGGGTAATCAAAGCAAAATCGCGATCCACCCGCGGTCCCTTCGGGTTTTTCGGATGAACGACGATCATGCCGACCATTCCGAGCGCCATCTGCGTCATTTCATCGAAATGCGGATGGTACATGAACGTGCCGGGTTTGGCGAACGTGAACTCGTACAAATGCGTTTCTTTGGGCATGATGGGTTTTTGCGTCAGGCCCGCGACGCCATCCTGGCCATTGGGAAGAATCACGCCGTGCCAATGCACCGTGGTCGGCTCGGGCAAACGGTTCGTCACGTACAGACGTACGCGATCGCCTTCGACCACTTCAATGGTCGGTCCGTGCACGCGACCATTGTAACCCCAGCAGGATCCTTGCAGTCCCGGAGCAAACGTGTGCTCCACGGGCATCGCCACGAGGTGCCCGATTTTTATGCCGTCTTTTTCCTTCAGCGGCAATGTCGCCCCGTTGGGCGTGACCACTCGGACTTGACCGCCCGGAAACGGGCCGGGTTTGGCCGGGCCAGGTCGCGCGGGCGCAGGCGCAGGCGTGGGCGTTCCTTGCGCAACCGCTTGGGCAGCCACGAGCGACCCGGAAATGACGGCCCCGAGCTTGACGAAATCACGACGATCCATGGTGTTTCTCCTTTACATCCCGTCAATGCCCGGCGCCCGAGCCTGCGTCCATTCCAGCCGATGACGTTTGTCCCGTACTGACCGATCCCATGGCTTGCGGACGACGTCCTCCGGCGAGGATTTGATCCAAAGACGCCCGCGCTTTCCAATAATCGAGCAATGTCTCCGTATAGGCGATTCCCGCTTCGGTGACGCGACGTTGCACATCGAGCAATTGAAAAACGGATAAGTGCATGGCGTTGTATTGCAAGACCGTTTCCGCCAACGCCTTTTCTCGCGCGGGAATCAACGCTTTTTGAAAATGCAGCGCGCGTTTGCCCGCCGACTCGATACGGTTTTGCACCATGCGGGTATTCGAACGAACCGCCACCGCGGTGGCGACGTACTTTTCCCGTAATGCCCCAAGTTCGCTTTTATCGCTGATGATGCGACCTTGCGCGCGGTCGAAAATGGGCAACGCGACGGTGAAGTGCCCGCCGAGCTCCCACGAAATACCGTCTTGTTCCCCGTGAAACCCGCCCGACAAATGCGGCAATACGCCTTCGGTGCGATGCAAACCGAGCCGCTTGGCAACCACCTCCATGCGTTTGCCCATTTCCGCCAACTCGAGGCTCGCCGAAATGGCTTTCTTCTCGGCATTGACGGAATCGACCGGGGCGTCTTCCGGCCCGGGCAACGGTCCGGCGATGGTCCACGACGTCTGCGTTCCCGACAAACCTGCGGCGACATTGAATCGTTCTCGGGCGTCGAGCAGCGCATTTTCCGCTTCGGCCACTTCAATGCGCGAAGCTTCGACCATGGCCCGCTGGTTCGCCAAATCGACATCGGGCAAATTGCCCACACGATTCAGCTCCACGGCGGCGGCGTAGCCCGCTTGGAATGCATCGAAGGCGCGTTTACGCAAGTCCAACACGGATTGCCGAGCTTGCACGTCATAAAAGGCCAAACGAGCTTGAAATGCCGTTTCGAGGACGTCTCGAGCGACGCGAACACGGGTCGCATCGAACTCGGCGTCGGCGACGCTCTTGCGTAATGGCACGAGGATCAAAGCGGACAGGTTGTATTCGAAGCCGAGATCGGCTTGAATTTTTTGGAATGGGTCTTCCTGTTTGCGCAAGGAAACTTCGATTTCCGGATTTGGCAAAAGGCCGGCTTGAACGGCTTGTCCTCGCGTTATGCCGAGTTCGTACATCGAAGCCCGTAATTCTCGATTTTGCGCCAAGGCCACGCGGACGGCTTCATCGGCGGTCAAGGGTTTGGCGAGGATGTGTTCGACATGCGCCCCATCTTTTTCCCATGCGTCTTCATCGGGCAGAGAAACGGGTGTATCGAAACGAGTGGGATTGCCGGTGCCCCGTTGTTGTTGCGCCAAAAAAACGTTGACGTCACGCACGTCATTGGCGACGGACGACGACGCGCATCCCGTGGTGAGCGCGAGAATGGTGAGACCTAGGTAATGGGCGGCGGAGAAGCGGTTCATGATACGCGATTTGATTTCGATCAGTGGTTATGGTGGTGGTGATGCTCGGATTCCGCGGGCGTTGCGGCGGGGGTCGCCGAATTCGACATAACACAAGGGCCGGATTCCGGACAAACCCGAGCGGCCAGAGGATCTCCGGCGGCAAGCACGGTGGCAACGGGCAGGCGCGGCGCAGCCGGAGCATTGGGGTTGGCGGCGGAATTGGGATGAAATTGCGCCGGGGCCGAAGCACATCCGCAAGTACCGACAACCAGAGGGAGAATCCAACGGGACAGATACATGGTCGGGGTTTCCTGCGCGCAGCCCAGCACACGCCGGGCGCTGCGTCAAGTCACGAAGGTTTTGCAATCGGTCCCTCGGTGAAAAAAGTCGACCGGGACGGTTACGGAACGAAATACTTGCATTTGCAAGAAATAACCTGCATTGTCCCCGTCGTGTTGGAGGGAGATGTCATCAGTGACCGCTTTGTCGTCGGGAAACTCGCCGGCAAAGGCTCGATGGGAGCGGTTTATCAGGCCCACGATCGCGCCACGGGAAAACCCGTAGCCATCAAAGTATTGGCGGAACACGACGCCGATGCTCTGCGACGTTTCGACCATGAAATCCACGTACTTTCGGAACTCGCCCACCCGCACATCGTTCAGCACGTCGCCCATGGCGTAACCAAAAAGGGAACGCCTTATCTGGTGATGGAATGGCTCGAAGGGCAGAGTTTGGCGGCGCGACTGCAAGAGCAGCGGCTGACGCCCAAAGACGCCCTGGAATTGGCCACGCATATCGCTTCCGCGTTGGCGGCGGCGCATGCTCGAGGGATCGTTCATCGGGATATCAAACCCAGCAACGTTTTTCTGGTCAATCATTCGGTCCACGCAGCCCGAGTGCTCGATTTCGGCGTGGCTCAAGCCCCGATATCGGATTCACGCGTGACACGTACGGGCGGTGTCGTCGGAACGCCCGGATACATGGCGCCCGAGCAGGTGCAGGGTTTACGGCAACGCGCGTCCCCGCGGGCGGACGTTTTTTCATTGGGCGCCGTGCTTTTCGAATGTTTGACCGGGCGACGCGCATTCGAAGGCGACGATGTCATGTCGATCCTCGCGCGCGTTTTGCGTGAAGAAGCTCCGCGCGTACGAACGTTTTTGCCGGACGTTCCGGAAGAACTCGACACGCTCGTCGCGCACATGCTTTCCCGCGTCCCCGAAGCTCGACCGGGCAATGGCGCGCAAGTTCATCGGGCACTTCAGCAAGTCGGTCGCCGCATTTCCAAGTCACCGCATGACGAACCGCGCGGCTCGAGGCTCCATACGGAATTCGAGAATCGATTGCAATGCGTCGTCGTCGCTGCCGCCATTGAAGAAATTGCGGGAGGCCATTCGACGCCGACGTTACGCACGACTTTGTCTCCGGCTCGATGGGATGAACTGCAACGCGTGGCTTTGCGGGATGGGGCCACGATTTCGGAATTCGCCGGCGGTGGATTGCTCGTGCGCCTGCACGGCTCCGACGGCCTGCTTTCTCGAGCAGCCCGTTGTGCGCTCGCCGTAAGTCATATCGTGGAGGGATTTCGGATCGCATTGATGACCGGCTGCGCGGATGAATCGCGAGAATTGCCTTATGCCGATCTGATCGGACGGGCAATCGAATCGCTCGGATATGCAGATCGACACCGAGGGGTCCGCGGCGTTCGTCTGGACGAGATCACGGCTTTTTTGTTGGATTCACATTTCGAAGTGGTGGGATGCAAAGATGCGCCGCGTTTGATCGAAGAAAGAAACGACCTTGGATCACCGCGACGATTATGCGAACTTCCCACCCCGTTCGTCGGCAGGACGCGTGAGCTCGAAACATTGGTGGATTTTTTGGGAGAGTCATTACGCGACGGCAATGCCGCAACGGCGCTCGTGGTGGCTCATGCCGGTATGGGAAAGTCCCGTCTCGGAGCGGAAGCGCTGGCCGAGCTGCGGCGAAGAATTCCCAATTTGACGGTCGCGTTCGCTCGAGCTGAAATAACGAGCGCACCGCACAGCGTCCTCATGGCGGTCGTGCGCTCCATTCTGCATATCACGGTCGAAACGTCGGCGAGTCGCATACGCATGGGTTTGTCGCGAGCGCTTCCCGGAACCCGCGATGCGTCATTGGCGCTGCTCACACAGCTGCTCGTCGAAGAAGGGGCCGATGGTTCATCCCGACGCACGGCCGATCAAGAAAGACAAACTTGGCTCGATTTGCTGGGCGGTTTGGTACGAGGCCGTTCGCTTCTGGTGGTGCTCGAAGATGCGCAATGGGCGGATGAAGCCTCGATGGAGCTGCTCCATGATGCATTGGCGCAAATCGACATGCAGCCATTTGCGGTCATGGCTTTGGCGCGTCCGGAAATACGCGAACAAAGATTCGGTCTTTTTCAACGGCGCGATGTCCAAGAAATGCGCCTCGGCCCGTTGTCGGCCAAAGCATGCACGCAATTCGCGTCCACGTTCCTGCCGGATCAGGAAGAGCTCGGGAAGAATATCGCCGCGCAATCGGAAGGACATCCGATTTTTCTCGAGGAGCTGATCCGTACGGCGAAGAATGACGGCGCGCCGCGGCTGACCACGGAGACGTTGCTCGCCGTGCATGGTCCCCAAATATCGCAATGGCCCACGGACGCATTACAAGCGTTGCGTTTGGCGAGCCTCGTCGGGGAAACATTTTGGTTTGGCGCGGTAATGGCATTGCTGGGCGACTCCGGCACGGAGACCGAGCTTCGCCCATTGTTCGATCAATTCGTGACGTCCGGGATCATCGCTCGACGCCGGGTCAGTCGCATCCCCAACGAAGCGGAATACATGTTTGCCCAAGCATCGATGCGTCTGGCGTTGCTCATGAGCTGGACCGAAGACGATCAACGTCTCGGTAAAAACCTGGCCAAACAATGGCTGCACCAACGCGGAATCGAGTAACCGCGCGGATTGCTCGGCCCGCGCAAAAAAACCCACCACGAAGCCTTGATTCAGGTATCGTAGGGGCGTGAACCAACGGTCGACAAGCGCCGGAATCCACGCGCGCAAGACATTTTCGGTGCTTGGCGCAGCGCTCGTGCTCTTGGCGAGCGCGAGCTGTCGCCGCACGCCGTCGCCTCGAGAAAACGCAACGGCCGCGTCGGCATCACCGGTCGCTTCGACCGAACCATTGACGATCGCCAGTGCGGAGGTGCTCGAGGGGCACGCTGCGACAAACGCTACGCCGGCAACGGCGGCGACGACGATCACCAAAGCGCCGGCGACGGCGGGCAATCGGAACAAGGCCAAAGGGCCCAAACGAAGCACGGCGCGGTTCATGTTGGACGGGCCGGAATTGCCCATTGCGATGGGCGGAGCGGCGACGGTTTTCTCCAAAGGCATTCTGTGGCGTTTGTCGGGAAATGCCGGTTCGGTGAGTTTGTTCGGGCCAAACGGTCCGGCGCCGGGCCCGAGCGAAGAAGAGCGCACGAAGAAGTGGCCGCGCGGAAAAGTCGCGGTAGCCGAAGATGCCTCCGGTTCGATGCATTCGTATTGGATCGAGGGCAAAGAATTGATTCGCCACAAGATCACGCCCGAAGGAAAACTCGAAGAGCAGGAAGTGGTTTTACATGACGCAGTCGTGGGCACGTCGCCCTCGGCATTGCGCGTAGGCGGACGGGATGTCGTGGCCTATATGGCGCTGGGCAACAAGCGAAATGCGGAGCGACACGCGCGCTTGTGGGTCGAAGGCGGAGGCATTTTGGATTTGTCGCCGGAAGGTTCGGGAGCGTCGTCGGTATTTCTCGTACCCGTGGGCGAGGGCCAAGTGATTGCGATGTGGCTCGATGCGCGGCAAGCCATGACGCCGGTCCATGCGCGGCGCTTTGAGGTTCGTGAAAAAACGACGGCCATTGCTGCGGATGATGTCGTCTTCGTGGGTGGCCCCCCTGAAGGATATCCGGAATTGATTGGTATTCGTTCGGGTGGGTCCGCGGCGGGCATGTTGCCCTTGGCGACGGACAAAGGGTTTGCTTTGCACAATATTTTGGTGGATTGGAAAGGAAACACGACCGTCGCGGCGCTCGAATATCCCAACGGAATGGATATCGCGCCGGTCGCCGGAGCGACGGCGTGTGGGCGATCGATTGTCATGTACACACGGCCGGAAACGAAAGAACCCGGAGCGCCGCAAGTGCTCGAATTGGCCACGCTCGGCACCAACGGTTCGGTCGATGTGGAAGAAGTCGCGGCATATCCGGGACAAGTGCTGGAGCTCAGCGCCGGAGCGATCAACGAAAATACGGTTTGGGTCGTGTACACCGCCAATGCGAAATCATTCGCGTTACGAATCGGATGCGGCGGAGCTACGGAAAAACCTGCGGAAAAGTAGCTCGCAAGCGCCGCGTTCGTCAGGTCTTATCCATTGCGTTCGGAAAGAGCCGCCGCAAGAGCCACGATTGAATCATTCGTTGTTGTTCACTCGCGATGAGCGCGTCGCGTTGTCGCCCGACGAGCACGCCGGCGAGAATGACGAATGAGACGGTCGAATAGAGCATGATCAAATAGGTCGGTGTTTCCGGCAAAGCCACCGATCGCGCAAGGATGATCAACCGATCGGCCTCGAAGACGTACGTGTGCCCGAAGATGCCGAAGTATTCGGCGAAATACGGCAAGGATGCAATGGCTGCGAAAACAGCCGTGCCGATGCGCCGTTCGGAAGGCGTCGCCCCCATCGAATACAAGAAATTGGAAGAAACAGCCGCCGTCGGAAGCAAAACAAAAGGCCCGAGGTAACAGCTCACCAGGGCCACGGTCGTCGCGACGAGACTGATGAAGCTGATGGTGGCGACGCCGCCGAAGCTCGGCCGACGCGATTGGTAAAACGCAAATACGGCGGCACTAAAGTCGACAACGGCGGTTGCGCCAATGGCCAATTTGCTGTGCACACCGACGGCAATGACCATCGGCACGACCGCGAGCCACGCCAGCAATCCATAACATGCCCCGCGCATGACCTGCGCCCGAGCCTTGTTGCGCGCCCGTTCGAATTCCGGTACGGCGTCTCGAGGCACCTCTTTGGTATGCACGATGATTTCGACGAACAGCCTTTGTGCGCCGTTATCCTCGGGATCCAGCGCCAAGGCGCGAATGATTTCCCGCAAAGCCACGACCTGAGGCGATTCATTCGCGACGTCGTCGGCCTGCGACTTCGAAGCCTCCCCGTCGTTTGCCTGCGCATCCGCAGACAAACAGGCGCGGGCTTTTTCCATGTGCGCCTTCGCCAGTTCACGCCGCAACGACATATCGCGATCGCCATCGAGATATCGTTCGATTCGTTCGGCCAATTCTCGAGCGGAAAACAAGCGATCTTCGGGCACTTGGGCCAACGCTTCGGCGCACAACGCGTCGAGCTCCGGCGCGACCGTCGGCAACCGTTCTTTGGGATGCGTCGAAACACCCATCAAAGCGGCTTTCATGATTTCATCGATACGCGTGGCCGTGCGCAAGCGTGACAAAGTCAATATTTCGAAAAGAATGGCGCCGAGAGCATATACGTCGGCTCGAGCGTCCACGGAATCGTGCCCGATGATCTGTTCGGGCGCCATATATGCGGGCGTACCCAGGAGCGCCCCTTCGGCCGTTAATGCCGCATCGTCCGAGGACAAACCTTCCGGTCCCCCGCGAGGCGCTTGGCCGAGTTTTCGTTCGCCGTTCGTCTTGGTGGATGCTTCGTGGAACTCGCCGGTTTCACGCGATGTTTCCCCCACGATCTTCGCCAGGCCCCAATCGAGCACGTACACTTCGCCAAAGTCCCCGAGCATGATATTTCCCGGCTTGAGATCCCGATGGAGCACGCCCCGGGAATGCGCGTAATCGATGGAGAGACAAACCTGCACGAAGGCCGCCAAGAGGCGTCGTTCGGCATAACGTTTGATAAACGCTTCGTCTTTGCGCCGAAGATGGTCGAGAATTCGTTCGAGTGTGTCGCCACGAACCCGTTTCATCGTGAAAAACGGGCGCCCCTCATCGTCGAGATCGAGGTCGTACACGGGCACGATCGAAGGATGCTCGAGTTGCCCTTGGACGCGAGCTTCACGCAGAAATCGCGCGCGAGCCATGGGTGTATCGGTTTCGGCGTGCAATGTCTTTTTCGCGACACGCCGACCAATACGCAAATCGCCGCAAGCCCGAACTTCCCCCATACCTCCGGATCCGAGCACCGGCCCCGACTCATATCGAGCTTGCGAAGCAAGCCCATTGAGCTCGGCTTTGCCGATTGCAACGGCTCCGGCGCTGAGCTCTCCACTGGCCAGCGTAAAAGGATCGTGGCTCGTTGCATCCGTCATTGTGATGGTGGGGAGCAACATCTGGGGCAATGCCGTGATCGTCGCGTCGATTGACTTGGGCGGGGGAACCGAGGCTATCGTGGGCGCCATGGGATCGGCTTGCGTGAGCGCATCAGCCGACACGGAGGAAGGGACGCGAGTGGACATCGCGCGGACTGTATCGCAAAGAGGTTGGTGAATGGAACCGTCTTGACGGTACTATTTTGACAGGCGTCCGCGCGGTCGGGGAATGGTGATCACACCATCAATTGCACTTGTCGTCGAAACCGGGAGGTTGCGGGGAGCAACCATTCGGACAAACCTGCACGACGCTCATCGTGCCGTTCGAGCACAGATACAACGTATTGGTATTTCCTGGAACACCATTACCACCGCAGTAGTAACCGTTTGACGAACCGGCGCAGCTCAGACCTCCGCCGCCCGATTTGCAGGCGTCGTCCACTCCGGAGGCCATGGGTTGGCAGCCGTATTGACAAACTTGCGAGACGCTCAAATTGCCGTTCGAGCAGAGATACAACGTGCCGGGATCGCCGCTCACCCCATTGCCTCCGCAATACAGACCATTGGCCGCACCGGCGCAACCACCGCCGCCTCCGCCGCTCGTTTTGCAGACGTCATCGGTTCCCGACGCCATCGGTTGACAACCGTATTGACAAACCTTGGATACGGTGAGCGTGCCATTCGAGCACAGATACAGCGTACCCGGGTCGCCCGAGACGCCATTGCCGCCGCAATAATAGCCGTTGGCGACGCCCGAGCATCCGCCTCCGCCACCTCCGCCGCTCGTCTTGCAAACGTCGTCGGTACCTGCGGCCATGGGCTGACAGCCGTATTGACAAACCTTGGTGACGCTCAGAGAACCATTCGCGCAATGGTAGAGGGTATTGGGATCACCCGAGACGCCATTGCCGCCGCAATAATACCCGGTCGCGGCGCCAGCACAGCTGCTGCTGCTGTTTTGGCTCTTGCATTCGTCATTCGTCCCCGGCAGATTGACCTGACAACCATATTGGCACGCCGAAACGACGCTGATGTTGCCTCCGGAGCATTGATACAAAGTGGCCGCATCGCCGACGATCGAATCGCCGCCGCAATACATACCGTCGGGAACCCCCGCACACGCCGACCCCGGATTGCCCCCGCCGGCTTCCGTGAAGCATTGATCATCGCTGCCTTCGGGCATCGGCTTACAACCGCCCGAACAAACGTTGACGACCGAGAGATTGCCATTGATGCAGCGATACAGCGTATTGGGATCACCCGTGACTTTGTTGTTGCCGCAATAAAGGCCGCTGGCCAGACCTGCGCAAGCGCCGACTTGTCCCGGATTCAATGGCTCGGCTCGCAAATGATACCAGCCGTATTCGCCCCATCCCACCGTATGCGGCGATTCCGAACGCCGTTCGTCGTCCGCGAAATTCGTGTCCATCACGTAAATGAGACCATTCTCGACGTGGTCGACACCGGCGACGTGACCCCATTCATTACCATCGGTCGGAGGATACACGATCATATCGTAGGTGGTCGGCTCGCCCGAGCCTGCTTCGTGACGTTCCCAAACGTTCGGATCGGGAATGGCATCGAGCCACAAATGGCACGCTCCCCAAGGGGCGCATGCGCCGTTCCAAGCATCCGGGGCATAAGGAATTTGCACGTTGAACTTGGCGCGATAAAAGTCGGACATGCCGACATAACATTGACGGAAATCCGGCAGCTCGGTCCAATCTCCGACCATCTTTGTGGTTGACTTGAACGCAAAAGCACGCTTCGCCGTGGATTCACCATCCTGGAGGGAAACAGGCCGTTCACCCACCGATTCGGGCGAACATGCGAGTGTCGAGGTGGCAATGGAAACGACGATTGCGGAAAGAAGAGTCGAGCGTTGCTGTTTCATGACTCCATCGTATCGCGTTCGTTCGAAAAACAAAGCATTTTTAATTTTTGCGGACCATCATCCACCCGCTCGACGACGCGTCACGATTGGCTCATCAACAACATGCCCTTGACGATTTCCATTGGACCGCGTTGCGCATCGCGGTAGATTCCGTGCATGAGATTGGGCATCGTGGGCATTTTTGTCATTGGGATGGTAAGTTTCGGATGCCAATGGGTCGGCGACCTCGATGAACTGTCCATTGGGACGGGAGGAAGCGGCGGTACCGGAGGCCAAAACTCGAGCGGCGTGCCGTCATCCATGAGCGGATGGTTCAGTGGAACGGAAGATTGTCTCAATGGGAAAGACGATGATCTCAATGGCGCCATCGATTGTGCCGACACAGCCTGTTCGATGGTGGGTTTTACCTGTGCTCCCGGTATTCCTCCGGGATGGCAGTTTGTCGCCGCAATGATGTCGCAATTCGCCCCCGACGCTCCGTCGCTGACGTGTCCCGATGGTCAGCCCACGACACGCGTTTATGCGGAACCGGCAACGACGGGGACGTGTTCCGCTTGCAATTGTTCGTACGACGGAGTCACTTGCGGCGCGCCGGAAGTCAGCTGTTGGTATACGAATACCAGTTGCAGCGGAGGAGCGGACATCAAAATTCCGGCGCAAGCGGCAGGCTGTTCGGACATGTCAAACGTGCCTCTCGTCGGCACGCCGGGATCGTGTTTGCTCACCGGACCGCCTGTCCCGACAAACAAAGGGACGTGTACGGCAACGGGCGGCACATTGGAAGGACCTCCGACGTGGGGCAAAGCAATCGACTTGTGCGGCGTGCCATCGTTTGCCGGCGGATGCGAAGTCAATCAAGCCTGCATTCCGAACATGGGTGTGGGATTGATGAACAGCGTGCAATGCATCATGAAAGAAGGCACGAATGCGTGTCCTTTGGATTGGAGCGCGACGAAGATCGAGGCATTCCAAAACGGCGTGGATACTCGAGAATGCGTCGGTTGCGCGTGCGACGTGAATACGGCGACGTGTTCGGGGGGTATCGCCTGGGTGTACGACGAGCCGAACTGCGCGGGGTCGAACGTGCCGATTCAATTCGACAGCGGGTGTACGGTGGCGCAAACGCAATTCGATCAAGGGCGCGCGAGCGTCGCCGGAATGGCGGGCTCGTTCGCTTCGGGAAGCTGCGGCAATGGGAAGGTGCAAGGTTCCGTCAATGCGATCAATCCCGTGACGCTCTGCTGTCATTAACGAAATATTTCCGGCGACCAAAGGAAACCGTTTGTCCACGAGAAGGACAAACCATGGTTGAACTGGAAGGAAATTTGCCGGGAGGGATGCGGAGCCCCACGTCAATAACGTAGAGCTCCGCCATGGGTCGGTTTTCGCCGATTATGCCGCTCGACGGCGACGACGGCTCGCCATCGCGGCAAACGCCATGACGATCGCCGCGGATGCGCCGAGGTCATTACGTTCGGAAACCGTCCGGCAGCCGCAACCAGTGCCGCCATCGTTGGGATTTCCGCCGCCCGAGCCGCCGGTTTCACCCGCTCCGGCCATTCCACCGGTCCCGGCCATTCCGCCGGTGCCCATTCCACCTTTACCGCCGGTGCCCATGCCGCCCATTCCACCTTTACCGCCGGTGCCCATGCCGCCCATGCCACCGGTCGCCATACCGCCCATTCCGCCGGCGCCGCCTGTCGCCATTCCGCCGGCTCCTGCTGAGCCGCCATTACCGCCGGCGCCTGCAGCTCCGCCATTACCGCCGGTCCCCATGCTCGGAGCGCACCATTGATTCACCGGATCGCATTCGTATCCGGCAGCGCATTGGCTGCTCATCGTGCAGCTCGTGGCGCACTTGGTCCCGTCGCAGGCATAACCTTGCACGCATGCCGATTGCATACCCGCAACGCATACGCCCATGCCGTCGCATTGCGAAGCGCCGGTTTGCATCGTGCCGCTGCACTTACCCGCGGCGCATTCGGTTCCGGACGCGTATTTCGCACACGCGCCGGCACCATTGCATTGACCATTTTGTCCGCACGTCGACGGAGGTTGTCCGGCGCATTCACTGTCCGGATCCGTGCCATTCTTGATCGGACCGCAAACGC
>CAYSYX010000201.1:0-15997 GCA_964435055.1 uncultured Polyangium sp.
GTACAATGGTCATTTACGCCGATGGGTTCCACGACGCACGTATCCGCGCAATGAACGATTTCGACCGTACCTTCAGGACAGCGCACCATCATGGACAAATCGAACACGCAATTCCACAAAGAATAGCCGTCATTGCATTTGCAGGTGCCTCCGACGAGCTCCATGTATTGGCACCATTCCCAATAGATGCCCGGATCGGTATGATGCCCGGCGCCGCCGTAATTCAAGTTTTTTATGCATGACGAAGGCGAATCCGGACACGGCGGGCTATTGTTGGGAATGTCATTGGGGTCGGGGACCTCTTGATGAGCGACGAACGTGTTTCGGTCCAAGGGCAAACCATAACGATCGGCTATCGTACGCGCGAGCTCGGCGCTCTTTTTGTACATCGGCGTTTGATAATCGTCGACGCCGGCATATCCGACGTGTTCGATGCCGACGCTGTGCTGATTGTACCAATAATTCCCGGCATGCCAGCCCGTATACGATTCCGGAATGAATTGCCCGACCCGACTGCCATCTTTGTCGACGATGTAATGCACGGATTTGCACGGGTCATTTTGCAGCGTCGCCACGCTTGCATTCCAACCGCCTTCGGTATCGTGAATCGTGACCATCGTGACGGAATAAGGGCCGCGGTCGGTATCGTATTTTTGCGCCTGCGTCCCATTGCACGTGGTCGCCGCGAATTGCGGAGTTTCGAGCCAAATTGCGCCGGGAAATTCCGGCGTGCCCAGTGTTTGAAGCCCCGGAGGATTCATGGTCAAACCAAGGGGAATCTCCGGATGCGCCGGGATTTCAATCGTTTCCCCATTTCTCGCCCGAATCGTCGCCCCGTGCCGCAGCATCTTGAAGACTTCCGCTCGATATTCGCGACGCTGGGCCGTCGAATAATGACCGGACATTTCCTCGACGACATCGGCCCAAGCTTCGATTTTTTGCGGGTCCATTTGGCGATCGCGAGCCAAATCCGCAAGAACCTGCGCCGCGGCATTCGTACCGAGCGCCAAATCCTCGACCAAATCTTTCTGACTTCGCCCGGAAAGTTCGGCGGCTCGAGCAAGCGAATCGAATCGGCCATGCCGCAATTCCAACATACCCGCGACGGGTACCGCTTCATCCTCGTGGAATTCACGATGATCCGCGAGAAAAAGGCCTCCTTCAACATGCGCGATGGCGATCAAGATTTCCACCGGAACCGAGTGCACAGCAGCGGCATCTTGAAGCATTCGACCACGCGGTCCGTCGGCTTTCAAAGCTTCAGGTGTGGACGGAGCACACGCCACGAGCGCGGCGGAAACGACAAAAAGGCCGGGGATACGCATAGAGATGCGGCATCGTGGCACGTTTGTCGCCCAAGGTGAAGCGGAAAAACACCGCATTCGTGCGGCGATCGCAACGCATTGGCGTCATGACGCATGGTGTCGCCGGTCGTTACGGAGCATCACGGACGGCGCTCGATACGGACGAAAATCAAATCGACAAACGGCGCGATAGATCTTGCTACGCATTGAAACGTAGTCGATGATTCCAGCTCGGCTCGGAGGCCCCGTGATTCGATCCAACGCCTTTTTTACGCTGCTCGCCACCCTGGTTTCTCTTTCGATGACAGGCGTTTCCGCCTGCCGGAAAGAACCGCCGCCCGCGCCCGCGCCGCGTGAGCCTTGGATGGTGTCGGCGACTGCGATTCGCAAAGCGCGCGATGGCTCGAGCCCCGAGCGCTGCAATGCGGAAGGAAAAGACTGCAAGTCGCTTGGTGCGAAAGAAACGTTCGAAGCGTCGGGGGTCGTCAGGACCCGCGCGGATGGACGCACGTCGCTCGAGATCGGGGAATCGACGGAGCTCGAATTGCTGGATAATTCCGCAATCAAATTCGTACCCGACGGCGACGGTGCCGTGCAGCTCGAAATGGGATCGCTCGTCGTCCATCAGAAAGGAAAAACGGCCGGTAAAACGCATGCCTTGCATTTACCGGGAACGGTGGCCTCGTGGCCATTGGATCGGTCGGCGACATTTGCCATTCGAATGCTGCAGGATGGCGGCGCGGTACTGAGCGTGCGGCAGGGTCTGGTCAAACTGCAATCCGAGAAAAACGGCTCCATCGACGTTTTGTCGGGTGAAACAGTGCGATTGTCTCGTGACAAGGCCCCGGACAAACGCGCCGTTTGGGCCGGCATCGAATCGCCCGTCGAATTCATGGAAAACGGCCGATCGCTCGATCCCTTGCCTACCTCGGCGCCTCGAGGGTTCGGATCCATGACCGCTCGTGTTCCCGGGACAAACGAAACCATTCAAGGTGTCCGCCTGGCTTCTCATAAAGTCCAAGTGGTCGTTCGCGATGGTTTTGCGCGAACCGAAATCGAAGAAGAATTCACGAATGAAACGGACCGCGTGCTCGAAGGTCGCTACATGTTCCCCTTGCCTTCGGATGCAAGCATTTCGCGCCTGGCGTTATGGGTCGGCAATGACCTCGTGGAAGGCGAAGTTTTGGAACGAGATCGGGCGAAAACGATTTTTCAACAAATTGTCGACGACACCGTTCGTCCGCGGGATCCGGCGCTTCTCGAATGGGTCGCCGGAAGTGAATTTTCATTACGTATTTTTCCCATTCCGGCCAAAGGAAGTCGCAAAGTCGTCCTCGCTTACAACCAAATTTTGCCTGCGGAAGGAGGGCGCGTGCACTACGTGTATCCACTTTCGCTCGGCGCGGATCGAGCAACGAAAATCAGCGATTTTTCGCTTTCGATTCGAGCATCCACGACCGAAGGTTCCGTTGGGGATATCATGACGCCGGGTTATGCGGCGGCCATTGCGACGAGCGACGGAAAAGCGCAAGTGGATTACAGCGCCAAAGACTTCGTCCCGAACGACGACTTCGTCGTCCATTTTCGCTCGGGCAACAGCGGTGCAATTCGAACCGCTGCATATACGCCAAAAGAAGGCGAGTTTCAGGTCGCCGCAAAACCCTCCACGACGACTCCGACAAACACCCCAAAGACGGATACGCCCGTCGCTGCTCCGACAAACTATTTCGCCGTGCGCCTCGAAGCAGCGTTGCCCGAGGGAGCGCCCATTCCGCAGCGAATTCGTCGTGATGTGGTTTTGACCGTCGATACGAGCCACAGCCAATCGCGGGAAACGTTGGACCGAACGATTCAATTGGTGCGTGGGGTCTTGCGACAAATGGACCCGGACGAACAATTTGTGCTTCTGGCTTGTGACAGCGCGTGCACGTCCTATCCCGAAAAAGGATTTTCCGTATCGACCGAGGCGGAAATGACGGCCGCCGAAAAGTGGTTGCAAGGAAAAACCCCCGGGGGATCGTCCGACATCTCCGGCTCTTTGCTCACGGCCATGGAACGGCTCGCTCCCGGCGGTTCGGGCCAAATCATCTATCTCGGCGATGGTTCGCCGACCGCGGGAGAACTCAGCGCGGAAACGATCGCCACGCGTGTCCGCGCCAAACTCGATCCGCAAAAAGTTGACCTGCGATTTTTGGGGACCGGACGAACCGTCGACGCAATCACGCTCGCGGGCCTCGCGCGCACGCTCGGGGGCACGTTCGAACAGGTGCACACGGGTGATCACCTCGAACAACGTATTGCCGAAATTGGAATGGGTCTTCGCGCTCCGGTCGTCCGTTGGATGACGGCGACATTGCCCGTGTCGATGAAAGAGGTTTTTCCAAGGCAATTGCCGAATGTGCGTCTCGGCCAGGAAATCATGCTGTTTGGAAAGATGGACGGAAACGCCGCGGGCGACATCGTCCTTCAAGGTGAATTTGCGGGAGGAAAGTACGAGCTTCGCCGAGCCATCGACGGCGGTAAAGCCGCGACAAACGGGACGTCGGACAAGGCAAACCCTCTGGTACCCCGACTTTGGGCGGAGGCTCGTATTCGCGAAGCGGAGACATCGGACGAGCCCTCGTTGATCAAAGAAGCGGTTGATCTCTCCAAACGATTTCATGTCATGTCGCGGCATACAGCATTTTTGGTCCTCGAAAATGAAAGAATGTTCGCGGAATTCGGGGTACAACGAACCACGCGAAAAGCCGACGACCAAAGCGATGCGAGTTTTGGCGCGGCACCTGATGCAGTGGCAAGTGCCCCGCCGGCCGCAACGACGGCCGGAGGCGGAAACGCAGGACCGCCGCCGCCCATGAGTGCACCTCGAAAGTCATTTGATCCTTCTGATTTGGACGGTCCCGCTCCGCGATCGAAACCCATGGGCCGAGGCTGGGGGCATTGGGTGGAATTCAATAACACGCAGCACAGCCTGGAAACTGCGGAATGGAACCGCGCAGGCGAAGAGGAATTGCAGAAGCTGCGCAACGCTCTGGCAAATTCGCCACAAAGCCGACGGGCACGCACGGCGCTCATTCGGGGATTGTTGCAGCGAGGTCGATTCGAAGATGCAATGGCGGAGGCGCAACGATTTGCCGAAGCCGATCCCGATTCCTCGGACGCCCATGAGCTCGTTGGGCACGCCGCTGCGGCGCGAGGCGATATGCAGCACGCGACGCTCGAAATGGATACGCAGGCCGAACTTCGACCCCGACGAACCCTTTCGCATACGTTGGCGGCCCGCGCATTCGAGGCCGCGGGAGATGAACGACGAGCTTGTGCGCATTGGCGTTCCGCCGCGGAGCTCGATCCGAAATCGGATGACGTGCTTTCCGAGGTGTTTCGTTGTCGAGCGCGCGTATTCGATGGGCGCGAGGCGGCCTTACGCGATGCCAAAGCCCTGGAAAAACCCGGTCCGCGCGTCAAGAAAATCATCGAAGAACTGGAAAAAAGCAGTACTCCAGCGTTTACGCCTTGGCCTGGAGGGCATTTGCTCAAAGCCGCCGTGACGTGTTCGGCATCCAATGGGGCGACCTTGCCGCATTTGATCATTATCAATCACGTGGGAGCGGTGATATCGCCGTGGACTCCGACGCAAGCCCCGACCGGACCGGGTTTTGCCGGAATTACCTTTTCGCTGCCCAGCGGTACGTACAGGACAATCGTGTGGGGAAGTGACGCCACAGGCTGCGAGCTCATGCTGGACGCCCAAGGAACAACAAAGAAATTCCCTCTCTCGAGCGGCATGACAGTCGTTAAGACGAACGTCGAACGATCACGAAGATTCGTTCACGGCAATGAAATACTGGATTGAGATATCCGACTCACGCACCGGCGAACCAAACTCGCCTAACGTAACGAATGCAGGATTCAGCGTTGGCTTATCGAACAAGGACGAGCCTCTGCTGATTTCTTGCCGGCGACGCCGATTCCGACGAAGAATCCGCAAAACGACGCATCTATCGAGAAATACGTTTCTTCTTGCAACTCGCGCGTACTTCGGATACTTGGCGCATCTCGTGATTGTCGTAACCGGTGCAAGCGGACATGTTGGGAATGTATTCGTACGGCGGCTCGTCGATTTGGGTACGCCGAGGCTGAGGCTTTTTTTAGAGGAGCGCGACCCGGCGCCCGCGTTGGCCGACGTATTGCAAGAAAACCCGCATATCGAGGTTTTTCGCGGGGATATTACGGATGCGGCCGCGGTGAGTCGGGCATTCGAAGGGGCGAGTGAAGTGTTTCATTTGGCGGCCGTGATTTGCATTCACGCCGATTCGGCCCTGAGTGCGCTGGCGCTGAAGGTCAATGCGGAAGGCGCCAAAAACGTGATTGAAGCATGCCTCCAACATCAGGTCGGGCATTTGACATACGTGAGTACGGTGCATGCATTGAGCGAGCCACCGGCGGGCGGAACGATTTCCGAGGCGTGTGGGTTTGACCCGGAACGCGTTTATGGGGCGTATGGAATCAGCAAGGCGCTGGCGGCACGTTCGGTGCTCGAAGCGATCAAAAACCGCGGGCTTCGCGCGACGATCCTTTGTCCGACGGGAATCATGGGGCCGCATGATTATCGAGGTTCGGACTTCGGCGTGATGATCAATCTCATCGCCAATGGCGGGATGGCCATAGGAATCGACGCAAGTTATGATTTCGTGGACATTCACGACGTCATCGAGGCCATGATGCGAATTCGAGGCGGCGAATTCATGGGCGAGGTATTCTTGCTCCCGGGGCATACGGTGAGGTTTCGCGATTTAATGCCACTATGCGCTCGCGTCGCGGGCGTTCCCGCGCCAAACTTCTTCATGCCGATGTGGCTGTGCAAGTTTTTGGCCGCATTCGAACCGCTGTATGCGCCGCTCATGCGGACGTTCTTGGGGCGTCGCCCGATGATGACGAAGTATTCGATGCACACGGTCGGCATGGAGCATCGTTTTGACGGCCGCAAAGCCGCCGACAAACTCGGCCACAAACCTCGACCATTGGAAGAATCCGTGCGCGTGGCGCTCGAGTGGCATAAAAATAACGGGGGACGAGCGTGAATTCCATACAGGAAAAATCCCGGCGCACATTGGTTTTCGGCGGGACGGGCTTTTTGGGGTATTACCTTGCGCAGGAGTTGGCCTCGCATCGCGAGGAAGTGGTCCTCTTCGGGCGGGGAACATTCTCGACGGCCGCGAAAACGCAATTGCCGGACAACGTTCGCGTGCAACGCGGGGACATCGGAGGTATGACCGCCTCGGAATTACGCGAATTGGTCGAAGTTTACGATGAAATCGTGTACGCGGCCGGAGCCGACGATCGCCGCCTGGTGAACCTCGAAAAGTACGCATCGCCCGCCGCCTATTTTCACGAGCAAAATGTCGGTCTTCTCGAACGCGTCTTGACCGCATCCATGGGTCGACGTATTCAGTCGTTTGTCTTGTACAATTCTTACTTTGCGACGCACGCACGACTGCATCCCGAATGGAGGCTGACCGAAAAACACCCCTACATTGCCAGCCGAGTGGCCCAAGTGCGTTTGATCGAAAAGTATGCGGCAGATTGGCCGGGCGTGAGTTTCGGTATTTTGGAGATTCCGTTTGTCATGGGCGCAACGCCCGGACATCCGAGCTTATTTGCACCGCTCGTGCAATCGTTACGACGCATGCCGGTCTTTTTCGTTTTTCCTGGAAAAACCGTCTTGATTACGGCACAGGATGTAGCACGCGCGACGCGAATTGCGCTCACGCGTCCCCCGAGCTCCGTGTATGTGCCTCTCGAGACGTACGGAATCGAATGGTCGGCGTGGATCAAAGAAATTCTAAGGTGCATGCACGTACGAAGACCCGTCGCGGTTCTGCCGCTCGCCATGTTCAAAGCGGGCTGTCATTTGGGGCATTTGGGGTTGCGTTTGTCGGGAAAAGGTTCGGGCCTCGACTTGCGGGTGCTCATGGATTTTCTCGGCCAAGATCTATCTTTGCCGGGCGGTAAAGATGCCGCCGAAGGTTTGCCGCCGGAAATGATGGACGCGATTCGCGACCTGGTGGCGAGCGAAGCCCTGTTGTAAGTGCAGACGGAAAAAAATCGCGTCGATGAGCCCTTCCCTTCTCCACACCATCTGTAGTAGCTTCGGCGCACCCTTCCGGATTTCCTCGCCATGGCCATTCCGACCTACGATACCTGCATCGAACCGCTGCTCCGGCTGCTCGTGAAGTACCCCGACGGGTTACGCACGGCGGAGGTGTATGAAAAACTCGCCGAACATTTTCAGTTGAGCGAGCTCGAGCGGGCGGAATTGCTGCCGAGCGGCATGCAGGCGGTGTATCAGAACCGAATTGGTTGGGCCCACGATCGTATCAAGCGCCGGGGATATTCATCCAGTCCGCGGCGTGGGTTATGGAAAATTACGGATGCGGGCGTCCGTTACATGGTGAGTCACCCGCGACCTCTGACGGCACAAGAAATTCAAGCGCTGGCTCGCGTCGAAGGTGATAGAAGCGGCAGTCGATCGTCGGAAGATGGTAATCGTTCCTCTGTGACAAACGATGGTTTGGCGGCAAGCCATGCCCCCGAAGAGCGCATCGAGAGCGCATTACATGAATTGCGGGAGAGCGTGGCGCATGATCTGCTGAGCGCGATCGCCGAATCGTCACCGCGATTCTTCGAAAAACTGGTGCTCGATTTGCTGCATGCCTTGGGTTACGGAATGAGCCGCGCGGATTTGCATCACGTGGGCGGCTCGGGCGATGGGGGCATTGACGGCATGATTTCGTTGGATCGTTTGGGCCTTGAAAAAGTGTATATCCAGGCCAAACGTTGGGCCAGCTCCGTGGGACGACCCGATATTCAGGCGTTTTACGGGGCTCTTGCCAGCCGCCGCGCAAGCAAAGGCGTATTCATTACTTCGTCGACATTCACCCGCGAAGCGCAAGAGTTCGCCGCACGTGTGGAAAGCGTCATTCTCGTGGACGGCGCCCGTTTGACCGCATTGATGATCGAGCACGGCGTCGGCGTCACGCATCGACAGTTCACGGTGCCTCGCGTCGATAACGACTATTTCGAGGAGACGTAGTTCGTCGCACGTTTGCACGGCAAACGGAATGAGCCCGTTACGTTTACCGTGCGAAATGTATGGACAGACCAAGGGTTGCGCGCGACAATCCGCGCCCGATGTTGAATCGCCCCGCATTCGTCGCATTGGCGCTGGCATTGCTGACCGCGCCGTTGGCTTCTTGTCAGTGTTCGCGTACGCCTCGAGAACGCACCACGGAAGCGCCGCCGGAACCCAAGCTCGTCGAGCTGCCTTTGAAATTGGGCAACGGGCTCGACGTGGATCTCGTCACGGGCCCTTGCGGTGAATCAGCGGCGTTCGTCGTTTTGATCCACGTGGGTATTGATCATGATCCGGCAGGTCGTTCGGGTATGGCGCAACTTGTCGGTCGATTGCTTGCAACGTCGGCGCCTCAGGGACGCCCCGAACGCACGGTTGAGGTCGGCAATGATTACCTCATGATGTCGGTCGTCGGTACGGAAGAGCAAGTTCTATTGGAAATTGACGATATGGCTTCTTGGATGGCGCAACGGACGCCGACGGAAGCGGATTTGACGCGTGAAAAAAAGCGAATGCTCGAAGAACTGGGCAAACTTCAGGGTGACGACGCGCAAAAAACCGCTGTTCAATTGGCGGAAGAAGCGGTGCGACCTTCACGCGGCAATGGCAAACACCGGGGAATTGCGGCGGAAGTCGAAGCCATTACGGTGGGAGAGTTGCAGACGTATTGGCAAGGGAATATCAAACCCGGCAATACGCGCATGGTCATTGCGGGTAAATACGACGGAGAAAAAGTGCGCGCTCGCATCGAAACGGGTTTTACTTCATTGGCGGCGGGCACGCCTCCCGTATTACGCGACCCGGGAGAAGCAACCGTCAAAGGCACGCTGGTCATGGGGGACAAACCCACGGCCGTCGCAATTGCCATTCCCGTACCGGCATTTACGGACGCAACGTATGCGCCGTTTTTGGTCTTGGCTTCGCGACTTTTGGACCAACCGGCCGAGCCGCGAACATGGCTGACGCAATATGATCCCATTCGGCGCCCCGACGTGCTTCTCGTGACGGGTCCAGTGGGACAAACCGAACAACCGGAACCCGCGGCCGGACGAATGCGCGATGAAATGGCGAAAATTCTCGCCGCGCCTCTGGCCGCGACCGAAATTGCCGCAACCAAAGAGCGTTTTCATTGGCTGCTGAAACCGCGGGAATTGCATCCGGATACGTGCGCCAAAGACGCTCGCGCGTTTGCGATTGCGCGGGCGCGCGGCGCGCAAATGAAAATGAATACCGCGGAAGTCACGAAGGCGCTCGAATCCGTGACGAAAGAGCAGCTGGAAGAAACTGCCAAGCTGTTCGGGCCCAAGCAAAGCGCCGCGGTGATCGCCGGCGGAGCCATTCGATAAACAAGTTTCGCGTCGCTCGTTGTTGAACGGTTTGGCGGGGTTTCACCCCGAACCCCACCCGGGGCTCCGCGCCCCGGGACCCGCGCCAGGGCCTGCCCTGGACCGGACATTGATTTGTCCAAAGGACAAATCAACAGGACTGGTTTGTCCTTCGGACAAATCAACACGATCGGTTTGTCCTTCGGACAAATCAACACGATCGGTTTGTCCTTCGGACAAATCAACACGATCGGTTTGTCCTTCGGCAAGGGGAAGTTGGGGCCGGGCGATAACCCGACCCCGTGGGTTTGTCACGCCGCTCGGCGACGACGACGCAACGCGAGCAGGGCAACCGCAATCACGGCGACCACGCCCGAACCATTGCGATTCGAAACCATTCGGCAGCCGCAATCTTCAGCGGGCGGAGGCGGAGGCGTCGTTCCGCCTTCCTTCATTTCAAAGGTCATCACTTCACCGAATCCAAGACCGGCGCTGTTCGAACCAATCGCGCAGACGTAATACGTGCCCGCCGCAAGCCCCGAGAGAGTCTCGGAGAAAGTCACGTCCAGACGATCTTCTCCGATGTCTTTGCCATCCGGATCCGGAACGCGTGCGCCGAACGTGTCATTGCAAGCTCCAGGGTCGGTCACGTCAAACCGGAACCAAACGGAGGTCTTGGACCCGTTTGGATTGGCCGAACCATTGAGCGTTGCTTCGCCGGCACCGGTCACTTCAGGAGCCAACGTCGTCACAATCGGCGGAGCAGCAGCCGTCGTGAATGACATGACCGCGCCAAACGATGCGCCACCCAAATTGCTTGCGGCTGCGCAGTAGTAATACGTCTTGTTCGGCTCGAGCCCCGTGGCGGCTTGTGAGAACGGCACCGGCATCGCGCCTGCACCGACCATGCTTCCGCCCATTTCGGGAACGCGCTTTCCATACGTGTCGTCGCATGCGCCCGTGCCTGGATCCACGTCGCCAAGACGGAACCAACCGACCGAGTCAGTCCCGTTTGGATTGACCGTACCCTGGAGCGTCGCACTGTCCGCCAAGACGTCCGTGGCCATTTCAGTCGTGACCGTCGGTGCCGTCGTGCCGGGCTTGAACGCCACCACTTCGCCAAACTGTTTGCCGAAGGAATTTTCAGCAATGGCGCAGTAATAATAGGTCGTTTCGGGGACGAGGCCCGTGACGGCTTCGGTGAACGGCACCGGATCCGTACCCGAACCGGCCATCGTGCCGCCGGAGCCCGGTGCGCGTGTGCCGAAGGTATCGTCGCATGCGCCCGGATCCGTCGTGTCATAACGGAACCACGCGGTGGTCGCCGCACCGTTTGGATCGACAGACCCATTCAGTTCGGCCGACGTCGACGTGACGTTCGTCGGCGGCGACGTGATCACGGTCGGAGCTCCGGCGCCCGTGGTGAACGACAGGATCGCGCCGAAGCTCGTGCCGTTGTCGTTCGCAGCGATCGCGCAGTAGTAGTACGTCGTGACCGGCACTAGGCCCGTGATGGCTTGCGTGACCGGCACCGGCGCACCGCCTGCACCAACGTCCGTTCCGCCCATGCTCGGAGCGCGTGTTCCAAAGGCATCGTCGCATGCGCCCGGATCCGTCGTGTCATAACGGAACCACACGTTTGTCGCGGCAAAGTTTGGCGTGGCCGTACCGTTGAGCGTCGCGGTCGTGCCCATGAGATCCGTCGCCGCTTCCGTCACGACGGTCGGACCATCGGACGTCGTGAACGACAAGATCGCACCAAACTTCTTGCCATACGTATTTTCGGCGATGGCGCAGTAGTAGTACGTCGTCAGCGGCATCAGCCCGGCCAAACCTTGCGAGAAGGCCACCGGGGTCGAGCCCGCGCCGAGCATCGTTCCGCCGGCAGCGGGCGCGCGTGTGCCGAACGTGTCGTCGCAGCTCCCTGGATCCACCGTGTCATAACGGAACCAACCCGTCGTGTCGGACGCGTTGGGATCAGCCGATCCGTTGATCGTTGCGGTCGAACTCGACATGACCATCGCGGATTCCGTCGTGACATCGGGCGCACCGGATGTCGTGAACGACATGACCATGCCAAACCCTTTGCCCACCGAGTTCGAAGCGATGGCGCAGTAGTAGTACGTCGTCGACGGCATCAGACCCGTCAGCAGATGCGCGTACGGGACCGACATGGAACCGTTGCCAAGGTTTGACCCGCCAACCGCCGTGCCGAAGCTGTCGTCGCACGTGCCGGGATCGGTCGTGTCATAACGGAACCAACCCGTGGCATCGGAGCCGTTGGGATTGGCCGAAGCGTTCAAAATGGCTTCGACATCCGTGATGCCAAGTGCCGCTTCCGTCACGACCACCGGCGGCGCCATCGTCGAGAACGACATGACCGCGCCGTACCGAGTTCCAAAGGCGTTGGAGGCGATCGCGCAGAAGTAATACGTCGCTCCCGGCGTCAGACCCGAGATCGCTTCGGAGTACGCCACCGCAAACGAGCCTGCGCCGAGCGCCGTTCCACCGGCGGCCGGTACGCGCGTGCCGAACACATCGTTGCAGGTGCCCGGGTTTGTCGTGCTGTAACGGTACCAACCCGTCGCCGCATCGAGGTTTGGATTGGCCGAACCGTTCAACGTGGCCGTCGTACCGGTCACGTCGGTCGCGGGATCCGTCGAGACGGTGGGAGCCGCAGGCGTCGTGAACGACATGACCGAGCCAAACCCGGTGCCCGCCGAGTTCGAGGCGATGGCGCAGTAGTAATACGTCGTCGCCGGCATGAGGCCCGTCACGGCGCGTGAGTACGCAACGGGGTTCGAGCCCGCCGGGATGGCCGTTCCACCGCTGGTCGGAGCACGTGTGCCGAACGCATCGTTGCACACGCCCGGATCGGTCGCGCTGTACCGGAACCAGCCGCTCGCCGCGAGAAGGTTTGGATTGACCGTACCGTTGAGCGTTGCGCCCGTGCTCGTGATCGTCGTCGCCGCATCGGTCGTCACCGTCGGAGCAGCCGGCGTCGTGAACGACATGACGGCGCCGAATGCGGTGCCGACACCGTTCGAGGCGATCGCGCAGAAGTAGTACGTCGTTCCGGAACTCAAACCGGAAACCGCTTGCGAGTACGCAACCGCAGACGTTCCGCTGCCGAGCAACGTGCCGCCCGATGTCGGTGCACGCGTGCCGAACGAATCGTCGCACGCACCGGGGTTTGTCGTGCTGTAACGGAACCAACCCGTCGCCGTCGAACCGTTCGGGTTCGCCGAACCATTCAACGTTGCGGAGGAGCTCGTGACGGAGCTCGACGACACCGTCGTGACGCTCGGTGCAGCAGGCGTCGTGAACGACAAGACGCTGCCGACGCCGGTGCCTGCCGAGTTGCTTGCGATGGCACAGAAGTAGTACGTCGTGCCTGAGGTGAGACCCGTGATCGGCTCGGAGTACGCCACCGATGTCGTGCCGGAACCGAGCGATGTTCCGCCCGATGTCGGAGCTCGTGTGCCGAACGAATCGGTGCACACGCCGGGGTTTGTCGTGCTGTAACGGAACCAGCCCGTCGTCGCCGTCGCGTTTGGATTGGCCGAACCATTCAGCGTTGCGCCGGTGGCGGTGACCGAACTCGCCGCAGCGGTCGTGACGAGCGGCACGGCGGCCGTCGTGAACGAAAGGACCGTACCGAACCGCGTGCCTTGCGTGTTCGAGGCGATCGCGCAGTAGTAATACGTCGTGCCCGTCACCAGGCCGGTGAGCGCTTGCGAGTACGGCGCAGCCGTCGTTCCGCTGCCGAGCGCCGTGCCACCTGCGGCAGGAGCGCGCGTGCCGAAAGCATCGCTGCACGTGCCCGGGTTTGTCGTGCTGTAACGGAACCAGCCCGTCGTCGCCAACTGGTTCGGATTCGCCGTTCCGTTGAGCGTCGCGCCCGTCGTCGAGATGCCCGTCGCGACTTCCGTCGTCACGGTCGGAGCAGCCGCCGTCGTAAACGACATGACCGTGCCAAACCCGGTGCCCGCCGAGTTCGAGGCGATCGCGCAGTAGTAGTACGTCGCGCCCGCGACCAATCCGGTGATCGCTTGCGAGTACGCGACGTCGCTCGATCCCGCACCGAGCGCTGTACCACCCGACGTCGGCAAGCGTGTTCCGAACGCGTCGTTGCATGTGCCCGGGTTCGTCGCACTGTAACGGAACCAGCCTGTCGCCGTGAGCAAGTTCGGGTTGGCCAAACCGTTCACCGTGGCGCCGGTTGCCGTCACCGCACTCGCCGCGACCGTCGTCACGGTCGGGGCCGCAGCGGTCGTGAACGACAAGACCGAGCCGAACCCTGTGCCTTCCGCGTTGCTCGCGATCGCGCAGAAGTAGTACGTCGTGGCCGACGCCAGACCCGTGAGCGCTTGCGAGTACGCCACCGCGGTCGAGCCGGAACCGAGCGCCGTACCGCCCGCCGCAGGCGCGCGGGTACCGAACGAATCATCACACGTGCCCGGGTTTGTCGTGCTGTAACGGAACCACCCGGTCGTCGCGGACAAACGCGGATTGGCCGAACCGTTGATCGTCGCGCCGGAGGCCGTCACCGCGGTGGCGGCAACGGTCGTCACGGTGGGTTGCGCGGTCGTCGTGAAGGACAAGACGGACCCGACGCCCGTTCCGATCGCGTTGTCGGCGATGGCGCAGAAGAAATACGTCGTTGCGGGCGTCAGACCCGTGAGCACTTCGGAGTACGCCACAGCGGCGTTGCCCGAGCCGAGCGCCGTTCCGCCCGATGCCGGTGCGCGCGTGCCGAACATGTCGTTGCACGTGCCGGGGTTTGTCGTGCTGTAACGGTACCAACCCGTCGACGAAGTGCCTTTGGGATTCGCGGAACCGTTCAACGTCGCGCCGGTGCTGGTCACCGCCGTCGCCGCCGACGTCGTCACGATGGGAAGCGCCGATGTCGTGAAGGACAAGACCGCGCCAAATCGTGTGCCTTGCGCATTCGAGGCGATCGCGCAGTAGTAGTACGTCGTGCCCGAAACGAGACCGGTGATCGCTTGCGAGTACGCGACCGGCGTCGACCCGGCGCCGAGCGCCGTACCGCCTGCCGCCGGAGCCCGCGTCCCGAATGCATCGCTGCATGTGCCGGGGTTTGTCGTGCTGTAACGGAACCACCCGGTCGCGGTCAGTTGGTTTGGATTGGCTGAACCGTTCAGCGTGGCGCCGGTCGTGGTGACCGCCGACGCGGGATCCGTCGTCACCGAAGGAGCGTTTGCCGTGGTAAACGACATGACTGCGCCAAACGCCGTGCCTGCCGCATTCGAAGCAATGGCGCAGTAGTAATACGTCGTGCCCGCGGTCAGGCCCGTGATGCTTTGCGCGTACGCAACCGGCGTCGTGCCCGACCCAAGCGCCGAACCGCCGCTCGTGGGTGCGCGCGTGCCGAAAGCGTCGTTGCAGGTGCCGGGATCCGTCGCGCTGAAGCGGAACCAGCCCGTCGTCGCCGCCATGTTGGGATTGGCCGTACCATTGAGCGTCGCGCTCGTCGCCGCAATGACCGTCGCCGCCGTCGTGACCACCGCGGGCACCGCCGTCGTCGTAAAGGACAATACCGTGCCAAACCCTTTACCGACCGCATTCTCCGCAACCGCGCAGAAGTAATACGTCGTTCCAGGTGTCAAACCCGTCAGCCCTTGGGAATACGCCACCGCGCTCGAACCCGAACCGAGCGACGTGCCGCCCGCCGCAGGCGCTCGCGTACCGAATACATCGTCACACGTTCCGGGGTTCGTCGTGGCATAACGGAAGTAACCCGTGGTCGCCGAAGCGTTTGGCGTGGCGGAACCATTGAGCGTCGCCGTCGTGCTGGCCACGAGCGTGGCGGCGGATGTCGTGACGATCGGAATGTCCGCGGTGGTGAACGAAAGGACCGAACCCACCGAAGAGCCAATCGCGCTGTTTCCAAGAGCGCAGTAATAATAGGTCGTGCCCGCCGTGAGGCCCGAAAGGACCTCGGAGAACGGAACGACCATGTTGCCGCCGCCGACATCGGTGCCGCCCGCCGCGGGAATACGCGTACCGAACATGTCATTACACGTGCCGGGATGCGACGTGCTGTAGCGGAACCACCCCGTCGTCGTACTCCCGTTCGGATTCGCCGTTGCATTCAGTGTCGCGCCCGTCGCGGTAATGCCCGATGCCGCCACCGTCACGATGCTCGGCGGCGCGGCAGGCGTCGTGAATGAAAGTACCTCGCCAAACGAGATTCCAATGGAGCTCTGCCCGAT
>CAYSYX010000202.1:0-15959 GCA_964435055.1 uncultured Polyangium sp.
AAGGGTCAAGGGCCTGGGCCCTTGCGCGGGTCGAGGGCGAGGAGCCCTCGTGGGGCGTGGGGCAACGCCCCACATAACGAGCGGTCAAATCGCCGCGGCGAATTCTCGGCCAAACTCCATCGGGGTCGGCCTTTCCGCCGCCGTTCGCGCCGTAGCGGCTCGCAACAATTTCGCCACCGCCGCCGGATAACCTCGCAACCGTTCCGCATCTTCAAACGGATCGCGACGCATGTGCGCAATGATTCGTTCCCGTGGTGCCAGATCGTCAAAGAAAGACCGCCCCGTCGTCACGTTGTAAATCGTTCCCGCCAATGCGTACACGTCCGCGCGCGGATCCAATTCGACCGGATCCAAGACTTGCTCGGGCGCGATGTACCCGGGTGTGCCCGCGACAAACTTACCGCCGACATCCGCCGGCACTTTGATCGCTCGCACCATACCGAAGTCGATAACGACGGTCGCCAACGGCGGCACGCGCGCGGGATCTCGATGCTGCTTCGGATCGAACGCCACGCCTCCTTGCAATGGCAAACGCAGCCACAAATTCGCCGGCTTGATATCGCGATGCACAAGGCCCGCTCCATGCAATGCCGTCAAACCCGCACACGTCTCCAAAATGACCCGCCGCAATTCGAATAACGTCATCGCTTGCGCCCACGCATATTGCTTCAGGTCTGCGCCAATCAAGTATTCGAGCACCAAAAACGGCGCGCCGTCCGATACGCCCCGATCGATGATATTCGCGACGTTCGGGTGATAAAGACCCGCAAGCGCCTTCGCCTCTTCAACGAAGGACGCCAAAATGCCTTCGCGCTCGACATCGTTTGCTTGCGCCAAGGCTTCGGCCTTCGGTATTTTGAGCACGAAATATCGATCCGCGCCGGGTTTACGGACGAGCCAAACCGAACCGATTCCACCTTCACCCAAGGGTTTGACCAGCTCGTACCCTTCAATGACTTTTTGCTCTTGCTTCTTCGCCGACGGCGGCGGAGGCGGCGTACGCTTGATGGCACCGCGCACAGCACCTTCGAGCAATGCCGAAGCCACGGGACCGAGCGATGCAAACCAAACCTCGAGCATCGACACTTCGCGCGCTCGTATCGCGCGAGCCACGAGCGCCGCCACACGCGGAGCATTCTGCTTCATATCGGCCGGAACGATCTCCGACGCTGTTTCATCCACGGGGTGCAACGCTTTCACCGGATCGGCCAATGCCGCTTGCAATCGATCGCCCGCCAATACCAATTTTTGGCATTGTGCTTCGAGCTGCGGCTTCAGGCCCGACATTTCATTGAAGTCTTCGAGCGCCACACACAATTCCGTAATCGCGTGCGCCAATTCCGTCTCTTGCGCATGCAGCGCAATCAGAGCTTCTTCGGCGGGAAATGCCCAACCCGGATCCTGTTCGGCCGAATTGACCGCCGTACGCAACGCTTCCGCGTGTTCGCAACAATGCTTCAATGCCGACTCCGCCATCATCGGCAGCGCCGTCGTCAATTGCAAAAGCATCGCCGGCCGGTCGATGACCAGCGCCCACCACGCCGCAAATGGCCCAAGCCAAGTGATATCGTCGATTTCCCCGAGCGCCGTCCCGCGCGTCGTGTCGACGATACGCCAAAACAAAGCGCTCAAAGCACTCTTCAACGAGCCCGGAAAGTCACGCGTTCCATCCGCCAAACCCGCCAATTTCCGCAACCACAAACACGTATCGTGAGCGGTTTGTCCTCGACCGGGACCCAAATCGCCATCTTCACCGCAAGCATCGAGCGCATAACCGCCCAGACGAATGGCCAAGGCTTCGAGCGGCACATCCGCGTCCATCGAAACGCCTTCATTGGCTCGACGTTCGGCGACGATATCGAGGATCTCCGCGGGAGCTCGCGCCATGGTTTTCCACGTATCTTCGAGGTCCGGTTCTTCGACGGGTTCACCCGCCGGACGCGTCGACAACAAAGGCCGCCACAATCGCAATGCAAATGCCCGGGCATTGCCTTCGAGTGCATTCAGCGCCGCAGCTCGTTGGCGCAACGAACCATTGCCCAACGCAATGCGCCGCGCTTCGGAAAATGTCGGCAAAAGAGCCGTCGCAAAACGAGCCGCCCGCGCGTCGGCTTCTTCGTCGTCGTATTGGGCCGCCAAACGCATCAGGTTTTCCAAACCCAATTCGAGGTCGAGGGGATCACGTTCCGCCCGATCCACGATATCGCTCATGGCCGTCACTTCAATCCAGCGCCTTGTTTCTTCCGTCGATGCAGGCTCGACAAACCGCGCCTTTTCCCGCAAGCTTCGCAGAGTTTCTTCGACTTCCGGCATGGAAACGCCCCGGCGAAGCAACGTCGCCAAACCTCGCGACAATGCCCGCGCCGCAATCGCTCCGCCGTCGCCGGACAGAATCCGATGGGCCAAACGGTCCCACATTTTTTTCCGCTCGAAATACAAATACGGCGTCGCCGCCGCCACAGCGGCCAAAACCCAATCTTCCTCGGCGGGAGAATCCAAAATGGCTTGCAACTGACTCCATAAAAACGCCAATCGATCCGCAGGCAATGACGCAAATGCCGTGGTCGCTCGTTGCCGCAATACCTGCGACGAACCAAAGACCCAATCCAGCAGCGTGCCTTCGAGCGGCTCCATCACGCCCGTCAAGCGGCCGAGAGCCCGCGCCGCGTGCACCCAAACGAGCGGTTCGGGATGCAAAAGCAACGGTTGGAGGATCTGCAAGGTTCGTCCGACCAATTCCGGATTCGTATCCGGCGGCATTCCGCGAACGCTGATTTCCAAACATCGCGCCGCCAAAACTCGACCTCGTAATGCCCCGTGCGCCGGACGATGAATCATTGCATCGAAAACATCTGGCGTGCTCCACAACCATTGCCCGAGCATGGGAACTTCGAGCGCACTTGCGCCGGCTTCCCAAATCAGGATTTCGAGACGCGCTCGAGCTTCGGCATTGACGGGACGAACCAATTCGTCGTTTGTCCCGAGAAGCGGCGCGCACGCGAGCGCATCGTACAGCGGGCCTTCGACCACGCGCGCTCGTGCAACGGCGGGAATACGTGACGCAACGGAGGTTTCGAGGCCGCCGTAAAGAATCGGAGCAATCTGAGCATCTCGCCGCCACGTACTTGCAGCGCACCACGAAAGAAGTATGTCGCCGGCCGGTTCGCCGAAGAGCGTGGCGAGTTCATTACAGGCATCGAGCGATTTGGTCAGCGGAGGAAGTTCACGCGCCAAAAGGGCCGCCGAGACGCGCATTTCATCGGGCAATGGTTTTTCCAGCGCCGCTCGATCGGCATTGGATCGAAAACGCAAGTAGGCTGTTTCTTCGAGGTCCGGATGAGTGGCAACTTGGACGGCAAGCGACGACAAAGCGCGACGAACATCGACGGGTACGTACATAAGTTCAGCATGGTAGTCCAAACCCATGCGCGTTGGGAAGAGAAAAATCGGGGTTCGTTCCAACGAATCTCGGCCGTTCGGCATAAGGAACCGATGTCCGGGCCATTACGCCGGCGTTACTGGAGCGACTGGACGATGAATTCGGTTCCGGTATCGTAGACGCCGCAAAAAACACCTTCACCGTTGTCGAATAGGGTGACCCGGTGCGAGACTTGGTGCAGTATCGTCGTCGGCCCGCGATTACCTTTTGCATCGATTCTCGACAAACGCTGGGTCAATCCGTCATATTTCATTTCATGAAAGTAATTCGTGGCCAGACTCAACGTCGGGATGATGGCGCCCGCGTGAAATTCGGCAATGGTCGCTTCGGCAAACAAGGCCGTCAAGGGCAAACCCGTATCGTAGCGGTACATTTCATTCGTGACTCCCTTGTGCGTCAAATTGATGAGCGCGGTGGTTGGACCGGCCGGGCCAAACCCACGCACATCGGCATCCGGCTGAAGGCTGATGGTATCCAAGACGACGCCGTCTTTCGAATAACGCCGAAATGGCCCGGGAAACGTCCTGATCCATATTGAACCATCGACAACCGGCCAAGCATGACCGCTGTAACTTCCGGGAGAAATCGGTACTTCCAGAAGCCCGAGCTGCGTCCCGTCCGGCGAGAACGAAAAGAGGTGAACCGGCGCGGTGGTAAATCCGTTATCGGTATAATAAAATGCGGTTTGCACGCGAAGGATGTCGTCGGCAACGATCTTGGCATTCACGAGCGTCGTGGAGACTCCGGGTGGAAGTTTGTCAGGGTAATACACGAGCTGCCGAGCAAAACGCTTGTGGCCACGGGAATCAAATGCCGCAACAAACCCATCCCATTCACGGGAATTCTCGCCGAGCACGAGTTCGCTGTAACCTCGTCCGACAACGATTACGTCGCCGTTTGGCGCGATGGTGAGATCGTAGGTGGTGTTGTAATCGTCGTACGTGGACCCCATTTTGATCGACCAATCCAAGAGGCCCGTAGTGAGATCGATTTGCCCCAAGTAACGTGGCGAAGGGAATTGGGGTCCTTCCGGCAGAGGAGGTGGATACGCCGTAAACGCCACCTTGTCCCCTCGAGCCGCCATTGCCGTCACAATCCACTGCGGAAACCAGTATCGAGCGCGTGGAGGTTGGCACGCCGAACCCGTGGATGTCGTGCAGTGGTAGGTGCTCGGATTGGCCGGTGCCGGAAACGCCAAGGCATTGGGATCGAGACAGGCACTCGACAATGCGGCGAGAACAAGCAACGAAGCAAGTCGCAGACGAAGCATTACGTATCAACGGGAGACTCGGCCAAAGCTTACACGCGACATTTGGGCGGACCGTTGTTGCCACATCGCCGGCATCATCAGGGAATCACAATGCTTGGACAATCCATTCCGAACCGGGATGGGCTTCCCGAACAAAAACCCCAATCCCATATTCGAGAATCACGAAAGGATATCCCACGCCGTCGATGGTCGTCGTCGGACCGAGCTCTCCATTGGTGTCGATGGTCCTGAGCCGATGTGACGTAATGAAATTCCCCATTTCGTACACGTACGATTGCGTAAGACTCACGTTTTGCATGAACGTACCCGCGCCATAACCGTCCGTACGCAAAAAACTCGCGACTTGCATGGGCATGCCGCCGCCCTGATAACGCTGCACGGTATTGATGTCGGAGTTATCCATGAAGTTGACGAAGAGGGACGTGGATCCAACGGGAAGAAACCCGCGAATCGTAAATGGATCGACCATGGGCAAATCGAACGAATCGAGGAGTTTTGCTTCCTTCGAATAATGGGCCATCGAGTACGGATATCCCAATACCCACGATGAACCGTCGGAAGAAGGCCGCATCCACCAATACGAATTCGTCTGGATATCGGGTAATCGTTCACGATACCGCTGCGTTCCGTCGTATGCAAATGAGAAAAGATACGCGGCTTGGTCATCCTGTTTCTGTGCATTCAGTTGTTGAAAATTGACGCACGCGCGAATCGAGTCGTCGTCAATGATGAGATCTACGCCGACGAAGCGCGGCCTCTCGTTGGGAAGAGGTGGAGTGTCCCAGGATTCGAAGCGCCGAGCGAAATTGGTTTGCCCATTTTCCGAGTGGAGGGAAATCAAAAACCCATCGTATTGCCCGCCTCCGTCGCCAAGGTATTGTGCACCATACCCTTGAGCCACGACGATAACGTGGCCGCTCGGCGTCATTGCGATTGCGTAAACGGTAGCCACATCATCCAGATCATCGCCCAGGCGTGTGACCCATTCGAGTTGCCCCGTGCCGAGATTCAATTTTCCAACGTACATTGGCGACGCCAAACCATTTGGCTCGGAAGGCGCCACCGGCCGCGCGATGAATGCGGCTTTGGTGCCTCGCGCAGCCACGTACGACACGGACCAATCGGGCATCCAGATACGCGCACGCGGGGGTGGACATGACGAACCCGTGGACGACGCGCATTGCACAACGTCCGCATCGGGCGCCGGGCCATTGGGCCCGGTGACCGTATAGGGTTCACCGAATACTTCGGCGTCCGGTTCGAGACAACCAAGGAGAAGGCCGAAAGCGAAGAGAGGAACGAAGCGAAGAGATTGCAGCATGAGCGTTCAGACGAACGATCGCGGGAATTGCTGCAAATCAGGCGACGTCGTAAGCGTCGAAAACGCCGGCGTAGATTTGATCGACGTCGAGCGTGCATTCCGGTGACGTGAGCACGATCGTCGACCCCGGACCATATTCGCGCAGTTCCCAAACGCCATTTTCCGAGCGCGTATAAACTTCGACGAACGGTTTGTCCTGAGCAGCCAGGATATAGTGATTCATTGATGCGAGCTTACGATAATTGGTGAATTTATCGCCGCGATCATAGGCTTCGCTCGAAGGAGACAGCACTTCGACGATGATGCGAGGATTGAGGAGCGTATCTCGGCTGTCGTCGACGAATTCGGGTCGACCGCAAACAACGGCAACGTCTGGATATACGTAACGTCCGGTGATAGGTATGTGTACCTTCATGTCCGAGTTCTGGACCGCACATTTGCGGCCCACGAACGCGTTCCGCAGAACGGCACCGATCGCCTGAGCGATGACGCTGTGCTCGTAGGTCCCTCCGGACATGGCGAAAATCTCGCCGTCGGCAAACTCGTGCTTCTCGTCCGACGCCCGCTCGAACGCCAAGTATTCCTGCGCCGTCATGCGTAGCTTGGCTGCCGCTTCTCCCATGCAGCGCATCATCCCTCGATTTTTCGCCGATGTCCAGAAAAATTTGCCCGCGCCCGTGTATGACCTTGACGAACACCCGTTCTCATGCGACGAACTCGGCCCATGAAGACCGAAGAAATCAAAGGGTTTGTCGTAACGGATCCAAACGAAATCAAGACGCGAACCGGCGGTTGCCATTGCGGCGCGGTTCGCTACGAAGTGACCATGAGCCTTCAATTTACGGTATTGTGCAATTGTTCGATATGCACGAAGGCCGGGTATCTCTTGGCCTTTGTCCCGGCGAACCAATTCAAGCTTTTGTCGGGGGAAGAGGTTTTACGCGACTACCAATTCCATAAGAAAGTAGCTCACCACGTCTTTTGTTCGACGTGCGGAATTCATTCGTTCAGCCATGGCACATCGCCGGATGGCAAGGACATGCGCGCGATCAATTTGCGTTGCCTCGACGATATCGACCTCGAATCGCTCACATTCCAGAAAATCGACGGTCGCAGTTGGTGACAAAATCGACCGAATTTTCGCGTCTTCTCGCCAAGCTCGCCACGAAGCAACCCGCCCTTGTAAACAAGCGGGGCATCGTGGTAACGTCCATACATAATGGCAACGCTTGGCAGGGGATTCCTTCGGCTTTCGAACGCGACGGGCATTCGACGATTCGGTGAACAACTCACGTGGATCCAAGAGCCGGACATTTTTCATATATGCCTCACCGGAACGCTCGAGGCCGCCGATCTCAAAAAGATCATCGATTGGCAAGTGGAATGGGGAAAGCAGAAGCCGCGCTTTTTCATCGTCTGCGACGTGCGCCAATTACGTTCCGTTTCGCGCGAAGCTCGTCAATATGCGACCCAGCTGAACGGTTCGACGACCACGCAAGTGATCACGATCGCTTACGGCGCATCTTTTGGATTGCGAATCGCAATGGAAATGATGAGTCGAGCCCGTCGAATCATGGGGATGCGCGACGGGGTCGAGGTGGTTTTCATGGCCACGGAAGCCGACGCGCTCGCAGAAGTCGAAAAGCGACGCGAACACTCATGAATGCGAATCGTTCCAAGGCGGAGACTTCGGCATGCGGGAAGAAAAACGTTTCGGCGCCCATTTGTTGCGCGTAGAAGAGCCCGATTTCCTGTACTTGGAAATTCACGGTCCTCTGCGCTCCGATGAAATGCTTTCGCTTTTTCGAGAACACGACGAGCGATTGCTCGCGACCGGCGTCCTTTTTACCCTCGTGGATGTCTCGAAAGCCGCAGGAATGGAACGCGGCGCCAAAAACGCCTGGCAATCTCGTCCGCGGGATTTGCCCACCCACGCGGTGGCGATGGTCGGCGCACCATTTCGCACGCGCACATTCATCGATTTGCTCGTGCGGGCCATTCGTACGCTCACCCGAGCGCAAGTGCACGTTCGTTTTTGGCCTACCGAAGCGGAAGCGCGGGTTTGGCTTGGCGAAAAACGACGCGAATTCGGGCGGCGAAGTCGAGACTACTCTTCCAAGTAATCGAGGTCTTTTCCGTACGTCTCTTCCATCGCCCGCAACGCGACGAAGGCGCCGAGGAGCGTAAAAGCTCCGACGATCATAGCGCTTTCTTTGACGCCGACGAGCGCTTTCATGGCGTTGAATCCGGACGTCAACAACACCACGGCTCCCCGCACGAGGTTCGGGGCGCTCGTCGTCGCCGTCGCCCGCAGGTTTGTCCCGAATTGCTCGGAAGCCACCGTCACGAACACGGCCCAATAACCGGCGCCGAACCCCATGGCCACGCAGACGCCGTAAAACGTCGTAATGGATTGCGCGGCAAGGAGAAAGTACAACACAATTCCGAACGCGGTAATCCCGAGAAACGCCATCACCGCGCGTTTGCGGCTCTTGATGATTTGACTCAATGCACCGCTCGACAAATCCCCGAGCGCCAGGCCGACGTACGTAAACAGAATGGCTTGCCCCGCATTCGGCGCCGGCGTCATGCCCATGGCAGCTCCGATTTCCGGAGAAAACGTCACGAGAATCCCCACGACGTACCAAATCGGCACGCCGATCAGCACGATGCCGATATAACGACGCGCGCGTTCCCCGGTCGAGAACAATTTCAAGAAATTGCCCCGTTCGACCGATTTGGCCTTCGTCGCCTCGAACATCCCCGATTCATACACGCCGATTCGCAAAACAAGCAGCATCAGGCCGAGCGCCCCACCTACGAAATACGCCGTGCGCCACGAGAACTTCCCGCCCACGAGCGCCGCCACGACCGCGCCGCATATGCCGATTGTCGCGACAATCGTCGTCCCGTACCCGCGCGATTGCTTGTGCATGATCTCGCTGACGAGCGTGATTCCCGCGCCGAGTTCTCCGGCCAAACCAATTCCGGCAATGAAGCGTAATGCCGCGTAAGCCTCGATCGATTGGATCAATCCGTTGCCGATATTCGCCAACGAATACAAGAGAATCGACCCGAAAAGGACCGACAATCGACCGCGTTTGTCGCCGATGATTCCCCACAAAATGCCGCCGATCAGCATTCCGCCCATCTGCATGTTGATGAGCAATACGCCTTGATCGAGGAGCGCACCGGGCTCGGTAATGCCAATCCCTTGCAAGCTCTTCACGCGCACGATGCTGAAGAGCACGAGATCATAAATATCAACGAAGTACCCAAGAGCCGCAACGAGGATGGCCAAACGTACGGCGCGCGTGGTTTTGTCCTTCGAAACAGCTTCGGCAGCGGTGCTCATGATGTTTTCCGATCGCGGCGCGCATGTTAGAAGCATCGATTCGCCGGCGTCAAGAAACCTGGACGACGCCCACATCGACCCGCCACGAATGTATCAACGCACGCGATCGCGGACGGCAGAAATTCCGTGCGTGACGAAAACGTCACAGAAATGTTGCACGTTCGGGTCACTTTGCGTTCCCATGATCCTATCGTGACGAAAACTCTGACGCGCGGACTTTCCGCCCGAGGCGTGTTGTGGTGCACGCGAAACGTTTTGTTTGGAGCGGCGCTCGGAGCGATCCTCGCGTTTGTCGGACAAGCGGCAATCCTATTTTTCGGTTGTGCGCCGTCGGGAGGCATTGCGCCGGGGCTTGGAGCGCGTCTGGGCAGCATATTGCTCACCGCCGCGGGATATGCCGCAGTTCTTCTGATCACGAGCGTGATGACGGCGCCGACGATGCGCTGGGCGATTGGTCGAGCCGTCTCCGTGACGTTGACGACGTTGATCGTGATGGGGTTGGTCGCGGCGCATGTGATTGGCGTGGCCGTACGGCTTGTCTCGGGCTCATTTTTGACGCGAGGTGCGCTCGAGTTTTTCCTGAATGGGCAAGAAAGCGTCGTGCGTGCGCTACGCACGACGTATGCGCTGCACGTAACCGTGGTGGGCCTGATTGGTCTGACGATCGCCGCCTTTTATGCGACGTACCTTTTCCGCGGTTTACGCAATGAAGGAAACGCACAAAAAGCGTTTCGTCATTTGGGTATCGCCACGGGTTTCGTCGTCCTGCACGGGGTGATTGTCCTGGTTTTACCGGCCCGAACGGCAATGGCCAGCGGTTTGTCTCGAACGACACCGGAAATGGCGCTGCTCAGTTCTTTGCGCACGATTCCCGCTTGGACCGAAGAGGTTTCCCCGGACGAACCTGCTGGAACGCGCCCGCGACAAGTGATGGAAGGCGCCCCCCGGTTCCTCGGAACCGAATGGGAAGAGGCGCTGGCCCGGGATACGGCGAAGCATCCGAATGTGTTGCTCATCGTCATCGATTCGCTCACGACGCGGCGCATGGGTTATTTGGGTTATTCGCATCCGGTCACGCCGAACATCGATCGTATTGCCGGGCGAAGCATGCGTCTTTTGCGCGCTTGGGCCGCCGCGACGCATTCGAATTACGCGCAGCCCGCCATCATTTCGTCGCTCTTTCCCCGCCGTATTCCGTGGCTCGATCAATACACGCGCCTCGATTACCCCCGCGTCTTGTTGCACGACGTTTTCCACCACGCCGGCCATGCGCTCGCGACGATATCGAGCCAGGATCAGAATTGGCAAGGCATCGCCCGATTCGAGGAAACCACGGCCCCGGTATTTCTTTGGCATGCGCCCGATTACGACGGTCCGCGCGTCGACATCATCAGCGAAAAGGTCGTTCCCGATGAAATGACCGCCAAACGCGCGATCACGTGGCTCGAGGATCATAAAGACAAACCATTTTCGCTGTACGTCAATTTCCAGATCGCTCACTTCCCTTATGGTTTGCCCGAGGGCGTCGAACCGACGTATACGCCTGCATATTACCCGTTCACGGCGAATTTCGTGCGGTATGGCGAGAAAGAAAAGCCGCTCCTTTCGAACCGTTACGACAATGCCATCGCTTATGTCGACGCCCAAGTCGGCAAAATCGAAGCGTACCTCGAACAGGCCGGTCTTTTGAACGACACGATTCTCGTGATTACCGCGGATCATGGCGAAATGATGGGGGAACACGACGTCGTCACGCACGGCAAATCCCTCTTCGAAGGCGAAGCGCGCATTCCGTTGATCGTGCATTACCCGCCCAAAGTCAAACCCGCCGACGTGACCGTTCCCGTCTCACACCTCGACGTTCTGCCCACGATCTTGGACTTGGCGGGCATCGCTCCGCATCCGGCCTTCCAAGGCCACAGTTTTGCGAATCCCGCCGCCCATGCGGCGAAAAATATCGGCATTTTCCTGAATACCCAAGGATATCAAATGACCGAAGGCGTCATTTGTTATCCGTGGAAGATGTGGATTGATCGTACGGACGGCAATGTCGTGCGTCTATTTCACTTGGACGACGATCCCGAGGAAAACCGAAATCTGGCAACGGACAAACCCGCTGTCGCCCGCGCCTTGTCGCGCATGGTCGCCGCGCAATTCCGAGCGCAAATCGATTATCACGCACCGCACAATCAAGCGATGCGCGATAACCGTTACGCCCCGCGTCTGCTCACCTGCCCCGAACTACCCGCGCATTGACGATCATTCGTCGTGCACTTTGAGGCCGGGAATTCCAAGTCCCCCGGCCTTGCCGCTCGCCGCCGATCCTTCGATGTACAACGTCTTCAGCGACTTGAGCCCCCGCAGCGGCGACAAGTCCGAAATGCGAGTTCGCTTCATCTGCAGCATTTCGAGTTTCGTCAGTTTGGCGATGGGCGCCAAATCCGTCACTTCCGTTTCGTCGATCTGCAATTCGGTCATGTTTGTCAGTCCAGACAACGGCGACAAATCCTTCACCGGCGTACGACCGATGTCGAGGCGATCCAGCTTCGCCAAACCCGATAGCGGCGTGAGATCTTTGACCGCCGTCGCCGACACGCGCAGCGACTCGAGCGTCGTGAGCGTCTTGAGCGGCGTGAGATCGTCGATTTTTCCCGGCGGCAAGTAGAGGCCCTTGACGGAGGTGAACAGCGGGAAAATGCACGGATCCAGCTCGTCGAGTTTGGCTTCCTGCAACTTCAACGTCTTCACCTTGCCGAGATCCGCTTTGGTCAACGGGCCATCGGGCTTTTGCGCTTGCACCCGCACTTCCGCTTCGAACTTCGGATCGGACAACGTGACGGTGTTTTCCTTCGAGCACACGACGTCTTTTTTCTTCGGCGGAGCAGCCGCTTCGGTCGCGGTCGGCGTGGGTGTCGGAGGAGCTGCGACAACCGAAGGCGTAGCACTGGGTTTGGCCGCCTTGGTGTCGGGCTTCGGTTCGTCGCAAGCAACAACGACCGTGATCGCAAGGGAAAAAGCAACACCGGAAATGAGCGTTCGTGTCGACATCGACGAGCATCGTACTCGTAGTGCGCAAAAAAGGGTACAACCTCGCGTCAGCAACATGTCATGAGCGGGAGCATTGCAGCCGGCATCGATTGTTCGTACCATGCCCCCGGCAAACCCCGAGGAAACCACGTGACAGCCCAAAGAATCGAATTCGGAAACACGCTGAGCGAGGCGGCTTTCGCCCCGATCGTGCTTGCATTCGAACAATGGCGCGAAGTCCGGGTCATCCCCGGGCTGAACGAAGTCACGAAAGACAAACTCTACGCGGCGCTCGATCAGGGTGTGCAACTGACCGCCAGACGGTTTGGACTTGCGCCGAGGGAGATCCAAGCGATCTTGCCTTGGACCGAAATGATCGCGCACCTCGACAAAATCGAGGCGGCGCGCGTCGACGCCCAAGCAACATTCGAACGCTACTCGCTCGCCGTCGGCGGTCTGCTGACGGGCCTAGCCGGCGCGACGATCGAAGTGGATCCACGCCGCAAGAGCGCAGCGCAAGCGTTGATGAACGTCTCGCGCAGGTTTTCCCGAGAACGCGATTTGGTTGGTCCTTTGAAACACCTCTCCGCCGAGCTCGAGATCTGGGAAGAGGGCATCGAGAAAGCGGCCGAGACGATCGACAAGAGCAACCTCGTACGTCGCGTGCTCCAGCGGCGAACCATGTTTCGCGTTTCGCTCGCGTTCTTGATCTTCGCCGTGATTTCGGTCGTCGTTGCGTTTCAGATCCGCGAACGACGCATCGCCAACGCGCGTCAACGTGTTGCTTCGCGCATCGCCGCCATCAAGGATCCTTGCACACCGATCGAGCTTTCCGACGAAGAGCAACGCCATGCGCTTCCGGAGCACTTTGCGGCGATCGACGACAAGAAGAAGGTTTGTGAAGAAAAACGCGCGAAGGAACGTTACCTGACGTCCTGCGAGACGTTGGCGAAGGACTTCGAGGCGGGTAAGTTGACGCCGGAGGACGAAGCGACAGCGAAAACCGCGGCGGCGAGGTTGGTCCGAGCCGCTACGGGCAAACTCCAGCCGGAAGATCTTCTCGCCAAACCCGCCGACATGCCGTGTGGGGATACGAAGGCCAAAGATCGGCTTTGGACTGCGTATGTGAAGACAGCTGTCCGCTCGAAAGACGCTTGGACCGAGACGCCGATGATTTCGGACGAACTCCGCAAGGCGCTGGGAGCCAAAGAGTTCGAGAACGAGACGGCGTACAAGGAAAACATCGGCAAAGAGGCCGAAGCGGTGGCGAGCAAAGCGCTGGGCAAAGGTGATCCCGAATCGGTCGAACGGGCCAAGAAGTCGTGTCAAGCGCGTGTCGATTGGAAACTCGAGCTGGGCAAGAAGTGCGAACGTTTCCTCGCTTTGCAGGAATCGCTCGAACGCGCAAAAAAGCCTTGAGTCCGGGAACGATTCATCGCCGCCGACCTTGACTTTCCACGAATAAAACAGTTCGATCACGACGATGTCCGCCAATGCCGTCGATATCCATGAATTGGCCGCGGCGCGTGTCGGTCAAATCTTGCGCGGCAAGTGGCGACTCGATGCGCTGCTCGGCGTTGGTGGTTCGGCGTGTGTTTTTGCGGCGACGCATCGCAATGGCAAACGTGGCGCGGTAAAACTCTTGCGCCCGGAATTGTGTACGAACGAAGAAGCCAAGCGGCGATTTCTTCGTGAAGGATACGTCGCCAATCGCATCGAACATCCCGGCGCCGTAGCCGTGCTCGATGACGACACCGCGGAGGACGGATCCGTTTTTCTCGTGATGGAGCTTTTGGAAGGACAAACGCTCGAGGATTACGCCCGAGCTTGTCCGGGCATGCGCGTTTCACCGAGCGACACGGCGCTCATCGCGGACAAACTGCTCGACGTGCTCCATGCCGCGCACAAAAAGGGCATCGTTCATCGGGATCTCAAACCTGAAAACATTTTTCTGACGCTCGATGGTCAAGCGAAGATCCTCGATTTTGGAACCGCGCGAGTGCTCGAAGGGACAAACACCGGACGGATGACGGAAGTCGGGCACATCATGGGCACGCCCGCGTTCATGCCGCCCGAACAAGCGCTCGGACACAATGCCGAGGTCGACGGTCGAACGGATCTTTGGGCGCTCGGCGCGATCATGTTCTACGTGCTCACAGGAAAACTCATTCACAACGCCGAGACGCTGAACAAGGTGCTTTTATCGGCGATGACGCAACAAGCTCCGCCGGTCGGAGCGGTCGCGCCGGATGTGCCGCGAGACTTGTGCGAAGTCGTCGACCGTGCGCTCGTGTTTCACCGAGACAAACGTTGGCCCGATGCGGCGACGATGCAGCGAGCGTTGCGCACGGTTCGTCAGTCTCTACCGGCTACGTCGCCATTTTTGCCGATGAGTCGGACGACGGCCGTCGGACGTCAGCCCGTAACGAGCAACGTGGCGATCGCGCACGATGCGATCGAGCCTTCGGCACGTGCGGGACGTCGGGTCCTGATGGCGGTCGGTGGATTGCTGGTCGTGGCGATCGTCACGGGGGGCGTCGTGTTCATGTCGACGCGTCCTCCCGCACCGAGTTTGTCCGAAAATATGCCCTCCGCCGCGCCTGTCCCCGCAGCTCCGGCGAGCGCGACCAGCGTGGCGAAACCGGCGACGCCGGCGACGGCATCGGCAACGGCATCGGCATCGACCACAGTGGCGGCGCCGGTGCCGCAAGGTACGTCCGGACAAGGCAATTCGAAACCGGCGGCTCAGGGAACGACCAAACCGAACACCAAAACCACGAAGCCCACGAGCACGACCGGCGGGTCGAAAGATATTTTCAGCCAATGGTAGCCCGAGACGAACTGCGGTCATGGAAGAACCGAGCCTTTCGGGCGATTTCGTTGTCGTTCGTTGCCCTCGTCGTCATGATTCCAACCCCGGGTTTGGCCGATGAAACAGACGACGATCGAAAAGAAGCGGAACGATTGTTCAATGAAGGGCGGGCGGCGGTCAAAGCGGAGGATTACAAGACGGCGTGTCCGAAGTTCGAAGCCAGCCTGAAACTGGCGCGTCGAGCGGGCACATTGTTCAACTTGGCGCAATGCGAGGAGCATGAAGGGCGTCTCGTCACGGCGGTGCAGTATTACAAAGAAGGCATTGTCGTCTTGGAGCCCGGGGATCCGCGATTGGCTCCGTCGAAAAAGCAATTGGCGAACATCGAGCCGCGAATGCCCTATTTGACGGTCACGATCCAAGGGGCGTTGCCTGCGAACGGTCGCGTGACGCTCGACGGCCGGGAGATCGAGGTGATTGGCAAAGAATTCGCGGTGAATCCCGGAAAGCACGAGCTGCGGGCATTGGCGCCGAAATATGCGGACGGCGTCGTGGAATTCGAGATCGAGGAATTCAAGAAAGAAACCAAGACGATTTCGATCGGCGCCCGATTGCCGGATCCCCCCGCACAAGTACGATTCAAGGACTTGGGTCCCAAGCGAATAGCGATCATCGCCGCGTTCGGCGCGGGTGGACTTGGCGTGATTGGGGCGGCGTTGACGGGCGGTTTTCTGG
>CAYSYX010000203.1:0-15927 GCA_964435055.1 uncultured Polyangium sp.
ATAGCCTCCTGAAACCTGTTTGGTTTGACCGCGTAGCGGACAAACCAATACAAGGGTCAAGGGCCTGGGCCCTTGCGCGGGTGCAGGGGCGCGGAGCCCCTGCCGGGTCGGGGCGAAGCCCAGCAGCTAACGCACATCGTAGGTGAACTTCACCGAGTCGTGTTTGTCCGCGAGCATCGCGCCGAGGTGAATTTCCCATCGACCGGCCATCGGTAACGACAAACCTGGCGCGAGATACGCGCCTTCGCCGAGCTCTTTGATTGCTGGAGATTCGGAATTGCCATGCGCCATCGCGGGCATCATGGCCATGATGGTTGGATTGGCTCCCGTGATTGGCGCATCGGAGGCTACTTCGTGCAGGGAAATACGCAAATCATTCGTCCCTTGAACCAGCGGAGTATCGGCATCGACGACGAAATGCACAAGACGCAAATCTCCGTCGCTTTCGCGATATGCATCCACCACGGAATCGGTTTCACCACAGCCCGCAACGAATGCGCCTAGCGCCAATATCGCTAAACACCTGAAGACATCCCATTTCATCGTTTCACTTCTCCCAGGGAAATGATCGGCGAACGCCAATCGATACGGCAATCGCCGCAAGCTCGTTTTGTCCCAAGTACGACCATGGCAAATCCAATTCGCAGGAACCAAACAAAGTAAGTTGCCGAGGCAAATCGTAACCGGCAAAAGCCATCAATGCTGTCCGGTAGCGATCCCCATTCGGCACGGCGATCGAATCAATCGAGGGGGCCCATTCATGTTCGTGAATCAGGCCCATCGACAACGACAAACCATTGTGAAATACCGGTCCGGCCGCAGCGAGCAGGAACAAGCGCGGTGCGCGTTGTATTCGGTGCCCTTCGATGTCCGTTTGCGAACTCCTGAATCCCAATGAAGCCACCAAAAAAGCCACGACGGAGCTGGAAAACGATTTCTCCATAAAAATGCCCGGACGAACTTCGAAGATGCCCTGCCCCGTCGCGTCCGTAGCGAGTTTGTCCCGAGCGTCCGCGATCGGTCGGCCCGTGGGAACGGTCAATCCCATCGTGACGGCCAGAGCCGGCCACGAGCGCGACGTTTCCACCGGCAATATGTCGAATCGAGCGGACGCGGAAACATCCCCGATGCCCCCATTCCAAGCCGAATTGGCACCCAACGTTCGGACATTGAAGACAAACGGCACGGAAATCCCAAACTGCAATCCACGCACTGGAGCGTACAAGCCTGACAGATCCGCTCGAATTTCGTCGTCCACCGTGGCGGACGGAGCCCGGAAAAACCCGGCGGTCGGGTCATACGAACCAAAACGATTCGCAGCGCGGATCGACATGGCCAATGCTGCGTTTTCACCTCGATTCAAGCGTTGCCCAAGCCCGTGACCACTTCCGCAACAGGCCGAACCGTACGCCTGGCGAGAAAAAAGGAGCCCGAGGACGAGACAAACAGCTGGGAGGAGGTACACCGAACGAAACATACGAAGTGGCCGCGTTATGGGCCCGCCAGCGGGCGCGGTCCATGCGACATGTTGTCGCGGATGTCCCCTGCGACGATCCGTCGCACCTCGTCTCGCGCGGCTGCTGCTAGAACGTCGCGGCGAGAGTGCATGCCGCAACGAAATCAACCGGGGCCGATGTCGAGAAACATGATGAGCGAACACGATTCGGCACCTGTGTCGCCGGATGAAAACGGTGATCTGCAGCTGGTTTTACGCGGACTCACAGGGCTGCGTCTCGTCGTGGGAGCGCTGCTTTTTCTGACGCTCCCGATAAGCGAATATGTGCAGGGGTTCCACGTTCGGTACGAGATTGCGATCCCCGCGTTGTTGGTATTGGCGAGCAACGTGGGGCTCGCCGGTTGGACCCGATCGCAACGACAAACGCCTTGGGCCTTGGCGCTCAGTTTGGCGATTGATTTGCTGGGCATCTTTGCGGTTCTTGCGGCATCGGGCGGAGCGGCGAATCCTCTGAGCGCGCTGTTCTTGGTGCACATCGCCCTGGCGGCGGCGATTTTGCCAAGACAAACGACCTTGGCGCTCTCGGCATTTGCGGCGATCCTCTTTTTGGGATTGTTTGCGATGCCTTCGGGAGCTTGTTGCGCGAATCATCCGTCCGACGGGGCATTTTCGACGCATCTTTATGGCATGTGGTTCGCTTTTGCTTTGTCGGCGACCATCATTGCTTTGTTTGTGACGGGTGTGCGCGCAGCGCTGGAAGAACGCGGACGCGAGATTGCCCGGCTGCGTCGCGAAGCTGCGGACAATACGCGATTTCGAGCGCTGGCGACGCTCGCCGCAGGAACGGCCCACGAACTGAATACGCCGCTCGGAACCATTGCGGTGATCGCGCATGAGCTCAGCCAAGGCGCCGATCTGGGGGCCATCAAGGAACATGCGTCGGCGATTGGATCGCAAGTGGATCGGTGTCGGGCGGTCATTACTCGATTGCAGGGCGGCGGATCGCGTCAAACGCACGACGAACCGACGGACGCCAAAGCCGCGGTGCAGAAAGCAATTACGCATTGGTTGGCGGCGCATCCTCAGGCGCAGATCAAGACCGACGCCGCACCTCGACAAACCATTCACGTTCCCTTGAGCGCCGACGACGTCGAAGCCGCCGTGGGTGCGTTACTCGATAATGCCTGGTTTGCAAGCAATGCGGTGAAGACGGACGAACCCATTTCGGTGCGGATCGATCTGGATGAAGCGGGGCCATTCATTGCGGTCGACGACGCCGGAACGGGCATAACGCAAGAGCTCCTTCCGCGCGTGGGCGAACCATTCGTGACCACGAAAGAACCTGGCGAAGGGATGGGGCTTGGATTGTGGCTCGTGCGCCGCATGATTGAAGAAGTGGGCGGAAAACTCGAAATTCAAGCCGGAGTTCCGCGCGGGACACGCGTGATCATGCGTTTGCCGGAGAACAGCAAGTGAATACGACGGAATTGCCGACGCTGCTCATCGTCGATGACGACGACGCATTTCGCACAGCCTTGGGCGCGGCGCTCGAACGCCGTGGATTCGCGGTCTCCGCGGCTGCGGAACCGACGTCCGCGCTCGAATTGGCTCGGCAAAAAGTATTCGAATATGCGCTCGTCGATGTTCGGATGCCCGGAGGAAGCGGTTTGGATCTCGTCAAGGCGCTCCGAACGCTGGATGAAGGCACGCGGATCGTCGTATTGACGGGGTATGGAACGATCGCCAATGCGGTCGAAGCCATGCGCTCCGGGGCGATTGATTACCTGACGAAACCCACGAATGCGGAAGTTTGCGCCCGAGCCTTGTTGGGGCTCAGTCCGGCGACGAACGCGCCGGAAGACGTCCCGTCACTCGATCGCGTGGAATGGGAATACCTGAATCGAGTGCTCACGGATTGCGGCGGTAATGTTTCCGAAGCGGCGCGGCGATTACGAATGCATCGACGTTCATTACAGCGAAAAATGGGCAAGCTTCCGCCGTTGCGTTGAACGTGGCCGTAGGATCATCCGCGCGGACGAGTCGGCTGACTTCGGTCAAAACGCTTGGGCGACGGCCGCAAAGAACACCACGACATCGCGCTCCGAACCTTACGACGTGCCTCATTGAATCCCCGAGCAGGGGGATATCAATCCCGACCTCGCGATGCCAAAACCCGATTTCGCGGTTCCAACACCCGACCTCGTGATGTCGGAGATACGATGTCGTATCTCCGAAGTCGTGACCTCGCGTTTTCAAACCCCGTGCTCATGACGCTCGAGATACGATGTCGTGTCCCAGCGGTCCCGACATCGCGCTTCCGACATCCGACCTCGCGTTTCCAACATCCGTGCTCGTGATGCCAGGGATACGATGTCGTATCCCTGAGGTCCCGACATCGCGATTCCAACCCCCGTGCTCGTGATGTTTGGGATACGATGTCGTATCCCTGAGGTCCCGACATCGTGACTTGAACTCCCGACGTCCGGTCGTTCGCATCACGAACCCAGAGCACGTATTTGCCACCGCCGGCTCAAAAATCGCTTGCTTTTCGCTTATGTTCCGAGCAATGGTAAGCAGACGACCGTTGTGTCAACGACAACCGAGGAGGAATCATGGCGCACATTGAGGGTCCCAAGTACATTGGTCCCCACGTGATTGATCTTACATTGGTAAAAGATCACCTATTCGACCTTGCGCCGCATGCGATGCAAGGCGCGCGTGGGGAGCAGCCCAACATTGAGGGCGTATTGGAGGAATTGTCTACGGCGATTCCGCAATATGCGAACGACCTCGAGATTCACCCCGACATTTATCCGCGCATTGTCGCGGCAAACGCGGCGATTCCCGCATTGACGACGCAGGTCAAGCAATTGGAGAAGCTGCTGGAAGTGGCGAAAGAGTCGTTGGTGCGTCTCGTCAACAATCGCGAAGAGGACATTGCGGATATTGGGGCGCGAGCGGCGGACAAGGGGACGCGGGGCAAAAAAGGCGAATTGCTGGTCCATTTCGAGCGAACAATCAAATACCGCTCACAGATTGCCGAAAAGGCGGCGAAGACGCGCAAGAAGAACGCCGAGGGCGAGGCTGAAGGCGGCAAAAGCGAAACCTGAGCGACGTCACGCCGAACGGGATGGACTGACTCTGTTTGTCCCACCCACACCAATTCCACAATGATTCATTCTCGCCTGGGGGGCTGATGAGCCCGGGGTCAATTGCGTTTTGGTCGCGGTGATTCCGGCGGGATTTCGGGCGAACCGGGCCAGGTAATGCCCACTTTTTGGAGCATGCGCTGCGCGTGCAACAATTGCTTCGAATCGGGGGGCGTTGGACAAAGCGTGGCGAGTTCGTCGGGCGTCAGTTCGGTGGGGCCAACCAAAGCGCGAGCGGTCACGGCGTCGATGATCGCGTGAATGGGGGCGGCTACGGGTTCCAAGGTGACAGGTTCGACACGTCGACTGTGCGCAAGCGGGAGGCGATTATTGCGAAGCAAACCCCACGCGGCAAGGCGTGGGGCGCCCCAAGCGAGCGTAAGATCGTCGATGAGAAAAAAGGTGCCTCCAACACGATCTGCGTGCAGCCAGAAACCAACGCCTGCCTGTTTTTCCCCGTGGTGCGCTCCGACCTCGAGCATGCCGACGGCCATCACGAATGCCGATTCAAGTTCGGAAGGCAACTCTGGCACGGCGGCGCGTACGTCGTCTGGCCCCCCCGTCACCGCGTTAATCTCAAGCTCAAGCTGCTCGATCGGACCGCATCCAAGATCACATGCGAGACCAACGACGCCAAACTCGTTCCACGCGACGACTTCGTAGTCGCCGCATCCGTTGTCATTGTTGAGAGCGCCACTTTGAAGATCGCCCTCCCATGCAGCTCCATACAAGCTTGTGAACCGATGGCGCTTGAGCGGGTCGAGAGTCGCAAGCATGAGTTCGACGTACGCGCGTAGCGCGGCTCGAATGATGGCGTCGCGGTCGAAAACGAGGCGCCCCAAATAATGCTGTCGCTCGAGCATGTCTCGTGCGTATGCCACGCGTGTCAGGGTGTCAACATGCACGTGACGAACGGGTTCATTGTCTCACGGCGAGTAGGCAGTTGCCTGGTTTATTTGCAGCACTTCGGTAGCGGTCGGGTAGTAGTAGTATAGATATCTGTTGAGCCTCCGCGAGATGACTGCCGCATTGGTATTCGAGTTTGTCCCCCATGCACAACAGCGTTGGTCCTTCTTACGAATCACGTGGTGCACCTGGGCAGCATCGTCGTCGTACGGACGCGCCACTTGAAGAACGAGTGGCTCTTTGCATAGCGGTTTGTCAGGTCCGTCGCATGGATACTCAAAGCCCGCAAGATCAGAGTGAGTCTCGCCGCCGTGCGCGTCGCTGTTGACCGTGAGGATTAGCTGCTTTTGCTGGATCTTTGAGCCATTTTTATCGACGGTATCTTCGTAGAAGTCTTCCCCCGGTCCTAGCACTTGCGGCTCCGGCAAATTCCGATACGGCCCATTGACCGCCGTCGGTACGCCATTGATATCGATAAGCGGTGATTGTCGCGGCGCGTCCACCAGGTAGATGAAGAGTTTGTTCGCGCTATCCGGGCCAATTTGCAGCGTATAGTCTCCATTGCCGACCGGTTGGCACTCGTATTTCGGGTCGTACGGCGCATTTCCAGATACCGTGCCGATCTGTTTGGCGTCAGCACACGCTTTTTTGATGAATCGGTAGAAACAGCCAAAACTGCCCTCCTCAGACAGGTAACAAGCAGGATCGAACGCAGCCATGTACTTGGCACGCAGCGCTGGATCATCTTTCGGGTTTCCATCCAGCGGAATGCTTAAACGTTTGCACGGTTTTTCAACCTCCGCGGCGCATTGCCCCGCACTGTCGACTGGCGGCACGGGAGGAGAAGGGACCCGCCCCACGTCTGGCGCCCGCGGGCGTGCCGTAGGTAGGGGCGGAGTCACAGACTCGTCGGATTCGTCCCCCGCGCACGCTCCCGAGCCGAAACCCAACAACAGCGCGCACAGCATGAGCGAGCGAGGGCCTTTCAATGCGATTCCTTCGATGGAGAGTTCACACCGATTCATCACGTCCTCCTATGTTGCGAATCAATTCACAAGCATGAAGGAGCGTCCCAATGAAACCGTATGCCAAGACGATTCTTTTTGAACCGCCGGTTTTTCTGGGACGCTCTTGCTTACAAGCGAACGATTGTCACGGCCGCACGATACTCCCTTCGACGAGTCGTCGTGCGGCGCAAACACTTCTCAGCAATCAGGCTACTTGAGCGAGCCGGAGCCAAGCTTTTGCCACACTTCCTTCGGTGGACACGGATTGCCACGTGCTCGTTCTTGGTCACACGCCACCTCATAAGGATCCGGCATGCCATCCGGCTCCTCGTCGGGTTCTTCTTGACGTGGGGTTTGTTGTGCCGTACCCGCGCATGCGACGTGGCTCAACGCGACGCCGAGCACGAACGTCATGGGGATCATGTTTTCTGCGACGGAAAGTGCGGTTTTGGTGAACTTCATGTCCCCAGCCGAGCACTCGTTTGTCGCGGCGTCAATCGCTTTCAGTTCTTCCGGAGCAACCTCGGGGACAAACAACGGTGGCAAACCAGCCGGTTTTGCTGTGTTTGTTCGGCTGGTATCGGACCACGTCAAACCCAACGGTATCGAGGGCTCGCTCATGAAGGACGAACCCGTGGGCACGAGCACGCCGCAAGCTCCGGTCATCGCGACAGTTCCACCGATATGCGCAGCCTGCTGCTTGGCATTTGCGACAAACGCCCGAGCCCTTTTCGGCAACAACATCAGCGCGGCCACCATGGCTTGAATCGCGGCATAGAGCAGTTTCAACAGCCGATGCTTTCGTGAATCCAACGTTGTCCAGGCGAGTTCTTGTTCCTCTTTCATCTCGTGAATGGTTTTTCCGTCATGATACAGGGCGTGCAGCAGTTCCTGTTCTTCCGGTTCGAGCGCTGCCAATGGGCGTTCCAAGATCAATCGTGCTTCCAACGCATCGATTGCCGTCGAACCGGCAAGGCATTCGACGATATCGGTCTCCGCTGCAACCTCGCGTTGTTGCCGGCGGCGCGAGGATTGCCGGTTCGTCATCGCTTCATAACGCGCCAACGTGCACATATACGTGACAAACTTCTCGAAGTCATGAATTGACGGTCTTTTCGTTTCGGGATTGGATAGCGCCTTGACCCACGCCTGTTGGACGGCATCCCGAGGAGACACAAGCGCATGACGACCCACCAATCGGACCACGGCCAGCATCGCTCGCGTCACTTCGGCGTGTTGCGCGGGCGACAATTCAAAAGGAGGACCATCCGACGTAGCGCGGTCAGGCTTTGGCTTCGGCGGTTCAACCGATTTGTCGACAGGCCCGGGCGACGGCTTGTCCGAACGTCGTTGGCTCATGCGGGGCAAGGGCACCAGCCTATCGCCATCACGCAAAATAAATTCCTTTTTTTGAAACTGTTCATCGCTGTCGTCCTGAGCCTCGCATTTGGGGCACAATCAGCGTTTGCGCATGACCCGCCCGTGATCCTTCCCACGCGCCTCGACTTCGACGCATCGCAAGCTTCCAAAAACTGTAATGACCAGGATGGGTTTCGTTCGATCCTGGGCTCTTGGGTACCGGTGGACGTGCTGCGTGATGATGCCGAACGTCGGTTGATCGTGAGTATCCAGTCGTCTGCACGAGGAAGCAAGCGAGCCGACGTGTCGCTTGTGGATGAGCGAGGTGTCACTGTTGCAGAACGGCACACCCCGTATGCGACAACGCACGAGTGTTACAAGGTACTTTGGGCCGTGGCCCGTGACGCTGCAAAAATGTTGGGCGCGTTCGAACCACCGCCGCCGAAGGAACCCGTCGTGTGCCCCGCGTCCCCAGCCTGTGCATCATGTCCGCCTCCCAGGCCATGTTTCACCGTCTCGTCATTACGCCGAACAACGCCCACGCCGACGGTGGTGCCCACCCCCTATCGCTCCTTTATCGGCCTCGGTGGTTTCGTTGGCTCCGGCATTTTTTCCGAAATGGCCGGTGGTCCCTCTGTGCTGCTCGGCTTCAGTCCCTCGACCCGTTTGTCCCAAATGCACATAGAGCTTCACGCCGCGTGGACCTCGCAAACGTCGCAATCGATTCGCCTACATTCAATCCCGCTCGACACTTCCTTGTGCTGGATCCGAGGGATTGTTCAATTTTGCGGCGGTTTGTCCACAACGTTCTTGTTTACGAATCAATCATTCACCCGTGACGAATTGCAGTTCATGCTCGGCGGAAACCTCAGATTGGGCACCGAATTGTTCCGCCACGGGTCCTTCGCGATTCGTGCCGACATTTTTGGACGGCTGCACATTGCGCCGCGACAGTTTGCGCAGGTATTGGGCGTAATGGACGAGCCAACGCCGTTTGCCGGAGGCGTCGCGGTGATGGGCGTATGGGCATTTGAGTGATAACCCGATTTCGTCGACGAGAAATGCCAAGCCTCCACAGTGAACGTTTCCCACGTTGATGGTTTCGTACGCAACGATGAATCGCCCCGCCGGTCTGAGATACCAGGGCAAACCATTTCGTGCCGCATACGGCATCTCATGTTTGCCTCGGTCAAACCATTGCGGAAAAACATCGGTGCCCGTGCGAATCGGCCGGTTCACTCGTGGCAGGCAGGGAATTTCGTTTGCATGGACCATCGGGACGAACGGGAACGTCGTAACAGCCTCGGTATGTCATAAATTCGTCAGCGCTTTGAAACGGGCGCGCGTCCACGCACATCTTGCACAAGCCGCACGAATGAGTAGTGTCGAGCCCGCTCTGCATGGAATCTCCCCCGGAAAACGTCAGTTCCGCTTCGCGAAACAAGCCTGGGCGCCGCGTCGTCGCCGTCACGGGAGCAGCGTCGTTTCTCGGGAGAAACCTCGTCGGGCTCCTCGAAGATGATCCGCAAACCGAACGCATCATCACGATCGACATTGCGGCATCGAGCACGGCGCGCGAGAAAACGAAGCACTTTCCGCTCGACTTGACGGCATCTTCCGCGGAAGAACGCGTGGCCGGCATTTTGGCGACCGAAGGCGTCGACACGCTCGTGCATCTCGGGTTTTTGCCGTCGCCCACGCACAAGACGGTTTGGTCTCACGAACTCGAATCCGTCGGCACGATGCACCTCATCAATGCGGCGCGACAAACGGGACTGCGCAAGTTCATTCAGTGGAGCCAGACGTTGCTCTACGGTGCGCACCCGACAAACCCGAACTTTTTGACCGAGCGCCATCCGTTGCGCGCCGACGCGGACGAACCTTTTTTCGCGGACAAGATCGCTGCCGAGCGCGAGATCAACGCGTTTGCGGCCAAGTCCAAAGGCACCGTCGTGACCGTGTTACGCACGGCGCCCATCGTCGGGCCGACCGTTCGCAATTGGGTGACGCGATATCTGGCGGAGGAAAAGGTCATCACGCTCTTGGGTTTCGATCCCTTGTGGCAGCTCGTGCACGAAGTCGATGTGCTCGCGGCGTTCAAGCTCGCGATCGATCGCGATCATCCGGGCACGTACAACATCGTCGGCGAAGGCGTCTTGCCGCTGTCGACGATCATTCGTTTGTCCGGGCGCAAACCGAGGCCGCTGATGCATCCGCTGGCCGGTCCGATCGTCTCCGCGATGTGGATCGCGCAAGCCGCGCCGTTCCCGGCGAGCTTCTTGCGGTACCTGCGATACCTGTGTGTCGCGGACGGTGAGAAGGCCACGAGCATGGGTTTTCGTCCGGCGTACACCACCCGCGAAGCGTTGCTCGACTATGTGAATGCGGAGCGACTTCGCGAAGCGAATCTCCTCCAGGAAACGCCGCCACAAGCGTGAACGGGCCATGGGAAAGAAAGACAAACGGAAACACAAGTCCGCGCGTAGCGACCTCCCTCCGGCACCGAAGCGCGAGGTCCCTTCGCCCAAGGCCAATCTCGCGTTTGTCTCAACCGATCCCGTCGCCGCAGCCCGCGCGGACGTAGCCATGCCCAACCCTTCCAACGCAAACGAATCCCTCGACGTTCCCGCGCCTGCGGCACCATCGGCGACAACCGCAGACACCTCCGCAGTCGACGATGACCTCTTCGATGCCTACGACGTGGACGCGGACAACGCCGCCGATATCGCCCCCGTAGGTCCTACCGAGCCGGGTTTGTCGGCGGGGTTTGGCCAGGACGCCGAGGACGCACAAGCGGCGGAACGATTCGGCATGCCGCCCGTTCCTTCGATGTCTACGGCAGGCACGTCGACGTCCGCTTCGACCTCCGCGTCGGCCGACGAGATCGAACGACAAATGCGCGAGCTCGAGGCGCGCTTGGATTTGATGTTCGGCAAGACCCGGGAAGGTTCGGACAAACCGCCTGCGGATCTTGGCGAAAACAACGCTTCGACGCCCTCACCCACGCCCGCCCCCGAACGTCCTTCCGACCCCGGACCGGCAACGGCGCACGAAGTTCTTTCGCCCGAGTTTTACGCGCGCCAATACGGACGCGCAGGCATGCGCAGTCGCTCGGAAGAGGTCGACGAATTCGGACTCGATCCGACCTTTGAAAACCGCCTCCTGCCGACGCTCGATTTTTTGTACGACCGGTACTTCCGCGTCGCGGTCGAAGGCGTGCATCACATTCCGCCGGAGGGTCGTTGCCTCATCGTCGCGAATCATTCCGGAGGCCCGTTGCCTTATGACGGCGCGATGTTGCGGACCGCGGTTCGTCGCGAACACATCTCGCAGCGCGAATTGCGTTGGCTCGCCGAAGATTTCGTCTACTACCTGCCGTTTGTCGGGACGTTCATGAACCGCATCGGAGCTGTCCGCGCATGCCAAGAAAACGCCGAACGGTTGCTCAACAAAGGTGAGCTCGTGGCGGTGTTTCCCGAAGGCGCCAAAGGTATCGGCAAGCTTTATCGAGATCGTTACAAGCTCCAACGGTTTGGCCGCGGAGGGTTCATCCGGCTGTGTTTGCGCACGCGAACGCCGATCGTTCCTTGCGCCATCGTCGGTGCCGAAGAAGCCAATCCGATGCTCTACCGCTTCGAATACATGACGAAAGCGCTGGGCATCCCGTACTTCCCGGTCACGCCCACCTTCCCCGCCCTGGGTCCGCTCGGTCTCATGCCCGCACCGACCAAGTGGAAGATCCGCTTCGGCGAACCCTTCACTTGGAGCGGCTACGGCACCGAGTCCGCTGATGACGACATCCTCGTGGGCCGTTTGTCGGAGCGCGTGCGTACGTCGATCCAAACGATGCTCGATCAAATGGTCCACCAACGGCGATCGATCTGGTTCGGTTGAACATGACCGCAAAAGACGACGCGGAAGACTCCATCGAAGGGGTCCTCGTCATCGACAAACCCACGGGTCCCACGAGTCACGATGTCGTGGGCAAACTTCGCCGCACGTTGCGCATGAAGCGGATCGGCCACGCCGGAACGCTGGATCCGATGGCCTCGGGCGTGCTCGTCATGCTCCTCGGTCAAGCGACGAAGCTCGGTCCGTACCTGACGCTCCATGACAAACGGTACGACGCACGCGTGCTGTTTGGACGCCAAACGGATTCGTTGGACGTCCAAGGAACGATCGTCGCCGAGGCCGAAGTCCCGGCCTGGTTGAAGCAGGAAATCGCTCAGTTGGCGGCGGATCCATCCACCACCGCAACTCCGCGCATTCGCGCCGCGCTCGAGCACGAACGAGCGCGCAAGGCGCAAACGCCGCCGGCGTATTCGGCCATCAAGGTGGACGGACAACGCAGCTACGACCGAGCGCGTCGCGGTGAAGAGGTCGTGCTCGAAGATCGCCCCGTCGATGTGAAGTCGATCGACGTGATCGGGGCGGGGTTTGTCGAGGAAGAGCGCGTCGGGTTCCTCGATGTGTCGCTCGATGTGAGCAAAGGTTATTACGTTCGTTCGTGGGCTCGGGACCTTGGACAAACCCTTGGTGTTCCAAGTTCTCTTGGTGCACTTCGTCGCACTCGAAGCGGTCCGTTCGAACTTGAAGAATCGGTCAAACTCGACGCCTCGCGAGCTGATTTGGCCGCCCGTGTGGTGCCGATGGCGCAAGCGGTCGAGCGGTGCATGGCGATTGCCACGTTGACGCCGAGCGGAGTGGTTCGAGCGTCCCAGGGCAAACTCTTGAGCACGCTGGATTTTTCGGCGTTGCCTGCATCTTCTCCCGAACCATTTGCGTGGTTGTCGCCGGAAGGCGCGCTCGTAGCGATCGGCGAAGCCGAGCAGGACGGGTTCGTCGTGCGCCGAGGATTTCCGTTAGGACGAACTCCTCTTCTCGATGAATCTCGTGTATGATGCGAGCTACGTCTCACTGAATCCGACGGTCCCGGATAACTCGTTGCCGGAACGGCGGTTCGACACGATTTGAGGTTTGGCGCAAAGAACGCTGCGAAGCGGCCTGAAGCTCCAAAGGTTCAGCGAGGCAAAGGGGAGTTGTTCGGTTTGAGTCCAAATGATGTTCCACTGGCGCTCTTGGCCGTTGCCTTGGTGTCAGCATTCGTGGGCGCATTGTTCGCAGCGGCGGATACCGCACTGACGACGCTTACCGGTCCGCGCTTGAGCGCGCTCATCGACCAGGCGGAAGGACCGGACAAACAGGCCTTCGAGCGAATCCGAACGGCGGATGCGAAGCTGCGGTCGAGGTATTTGCTCGGGCGCATCGTCAGTTCGACGGCGACATCGATCCTCACGCTGCTCGTGCTGCTGCCGCGGATCTCGCAAGGCGCGGCGTGGGTTGCGTTTGGCATCACGGTCGCGTTCACGGGGCTGCTGTACGAAGTCAGCACGACGATGGGGCGCAAGTACGCCGATCTCGTTGCTCCGATGGCTGCTCGGTATTTGCGCCCGCTCGAGATCGCCATGTTCCCGTTGGCGATTCCGCTCGGGTGGTTGGGACAAGCGATCTCGCGCAAAGACGTCGTCAACGAACAACCCGATCCGAAGTTGGCGGAAGCCGAAGTCGAAAATCTGATCGAAGAGGGCGAACGCAGCGGGCTTTTGGATCCCGAGCCGGCGGAGATGATTCGCAACGTGCTCGAATTTCAGGAGCGTACGGCCAAGGACGTGATGGTTCCGCGATCGCGCGTGGAAGCGATCGACGTGACGACGCCGATCGAAAAAGTGCTTCTTTTCGTGAGTGAAAGTGGGCACTCGCGTTACCCGGTTTATCGAGAACAACTCGACAACATCGTGGGTCTTTTGTACGCAAAGGATTTGTTCAAGCACCTCGAGGAACATCGGCCGAAGAACACATCGCTTCGCGAGATCGTGCGCAGTCCGGCGAACTTCGTGGTCGAGTCGCAACCGTTGGCCTCGCTGCTTCGGGACATGCGTTCGCGTCGTCAGCACTTGGCGGTGGTCGTGGACGAGTTTGGCGGGGTCAGCGGCATCGTGACGCTGGAAGACGTGCTCGAAGAGATCGTCGGAGATATCCGGGACGAACACGACACGGAGGAAGCGCCGCCGATTCAGGACTTGGGCAACGGGCGCATTCTTGCGGATGCCGCGGTGAGTTTGCGGGAGCTGTCGACGTACTTGGGTACGGACATGCAGCCTGCGGATGATGAACACACGCTCGAAGGCATGATCACGGAGCACCTTGGCAAGATTCCCGAGAAGGGCACGAGCCTGAGCAAGTTCGGGATGCGGTTCATCGTGCAGGACTGCGATGAACAGCATATCGGGCGCGTGGAGATCATTCGTCGCACATCGGCGGCAGGTACGACGACGTAGTTGACGTTGTTGGCGCAGTTGTCGACCGAGTTTGTCCCCAGAAACGACTTCGCCCGCGGTCTCGAGGACGCGCGGGCGAGGGTCGTGGGTTTGTCGTGAAGCTTGTTCAGCTACCCGCAGTGATCTTTTGCAATTCGGTCAGCAGACCATCGCCAAGTTCGATGGTGCCCGCTTTTTCCGCAGTGGGATCATCGTGTTCGCCCTTGAGTTCCTTACGAAGCTCGAGGAATGCCTTGGACAAGTTGCGGATGCCTTCTTGGCTCGTGAAGATCGCCGTCGTGGAAGGATCGATCGGAATGACGAGGTCGGTGCCGGGAAGGTCGCCCTTCGTGTAACGATTGACCTTCTTCTCCGCTGCTTTGCCCCGTTCGCTCTTCATGACGGAGTAGTTCGCGGGCCAATCTTTGCCGATGTCGAACGGATCCTTGTTCGGGACAAACTCGGCGATGACGCCTTTTTGATCGCCGCGGAACATGATCGAGAAGTTCACGACCGGTTCCTTTTCCTCTTTCCACGACTTGAGGATCGGATCCTTGGCAAATCCGATGAGGCTCTTGAGTTTGTCCTTCTTGTCGTTCAGATCTTCGCAGGACGACGTAAAGTTCAGGAGCTGCTTGAGCGCGCTGGGCTTGAGGCCAGCGATCGCGCCGCCGTCGACCTTTGTCGCGTCAAACGGGATGTTGAGCGCGCCGAGTTTGCCTTCCAAGTCGGCCGGGTAGTCTTTCTTGCCGAGTTTTTCCGCGGCTTCACCAAGGAGCGTTTCGAGCTCTTTCATCTTCTCATTGGCGGCTTTGATGTCGCCCATGAGTGACTTGGCGTTTTGAATGACGGCCTTGCCACGATCGGCTTTTGCTGCCTGACCACCGACCGCGTAACCGATGCCAATGCCCAAGAACGCCGTGGCAATCGCCGCGCCGATCATTTGCTTCTTGGCCTTCTCGCGTTCCTTGATGATCTCTTCGCCGACTTCGACCTTGATCGTTTGTTGAACGACCGTGGGCTTCGGCGGAGGCGCTGCTTCAGCCGCTGCAGCTTTCGGTTGGGCAAACGGCGGAACCGGAATTCCCGGTGTAATGCCCGGAGGAGGCGCGATCCCTTGAGGGGCTCCGGGCGACGACCCCGGCACGGGCAACGGCACGGATTGCGTACCGATGTTGGTTTTTCCGAGCCGGTCTTTCAGGTTGATCTTCGGTTTCTTGCTCTTGTCGTCAGCCATCGGCTCCTCGTAGCGAGACGCGTTCCGCCATTCGTTGCGACTGCGAAGGGAACAGACACCAATCGCACTGCCGGATTGGAATTTCTCGGTCAGCCGCGGCATCTCGGGTGCTCGGGGGAAGCGCCCAGAGCGCAAGTTAGCGGCCATGAGCATCCGATGTCAACCAATCGGCCGGGGCATTCGTGCAATGCGCACGAGAAAGCTTTCCGCGACGGATCGCGCTTCATCGACTTGCCCGACCCTTCCGCCATTCCCGGATCGATCCTCCGTCGATGTCACGTTTTCCCTTGATTTACCGATAAAAAAAGCATCACGACCACCGGCCGGGCCATTCCAAACTGCTACGCTCGCTCCTTCGGGGGATACCGATGCGCTTGCTCGTCGTCGATAATTACGACTCGTTTACGTACAACCTCGTTCAATACCTCGAAATTTTAGGCGCGCGGTGTGACGTAAGGAAAAACGATGCCGTCGATGTGCCGGGAGCCGAAGCCCT
>CAYSYX010000204.1:0-15842 GCA_964435055.1 uncultured Polyangium sp.
CGTCATGACACGGCGGATCGTTCGGACCTGCGCGGCATCGACGACGGTTATTACAGTCTGAAAGAGCACAAAGGCGAATTCGACGCGACCAAACGCATTGCGACGATGCGAATGGCGGAAGCGGCATTGCGTGTTGGTTTCCAAGCGTTTGCGCAACCGGTCGGTTTGCACGATTATCACTTGCCGGACATGGATCTGGTCGCGAAGGTGTCGGAGGATTATTACTCCAATGACCTCCGCGGCGGCGAAGGCCACATGGAAGTGGGCAAGCTGATCGTCAATGCAATCAAGAACAAGGCGCACATCACGGTCAGCGTCAAACCCTTCGGATGCATGCCTTCTTCGGGCGTTTCCGACGGTGTGCAATCGTTGATAACGGGTCGTTATCCCGGGACGATTTTCTGCGCCGTGGAAACGAGCGGCGACGGCGCGGCAAACTTCTATTCGCGCATTCAGATGTACATGTTCAAGGCGCGTATCGCGGCGGAACAAGAATTCGAGAAAGCGCTGAAAGATTCGGGCGTCACGGTGGATCAGGTCCGTGCCTATATGGACAAGAATCCCAAATACAAGAGCGCCTTGTATTACCCGCCGCACCATGGTGCCGGAACCGCAGCCAATATGGTGTATGAACTCGCCCCGCTCATCAAGCAATCCTTGGCCGAGCGAACGGTTCATCGGGCCAAACACGTGGCCGGCATCGTGCGCAAAGCAGCGCAAAATGCTCCGGAAACGATGAATACGGTCATGAAAGTCGTGACCGATCCGGAGAACATCGCCCGCGTCAAGGAAGATGCCGAAGTCTTGCGCGAACTTCTCCAAGGCAAAGCCATGGAGCGTATGCAGCCGATGCTCCAGAAACTCCTCGGAAAAGCGATTTTCGAGAACAATCCCGAAGTTCGCACCTCGCAGTTCGTCGAAGAAGAACGAATTGCAGCCGAGTGATTGACGCTTGCAGTTGAACGAAACGGCCGGGCCAAATGGTTCGGCCGTTTCGCTTTTGTGGCCCTGGAAGCTGTTTTGCCCGGCCCAACCTTACATGGAGCGCATTTTTCGTTTGGCCAGAGCAACTCGGAGCCGCATGAGCTGGACGCCGATGAAGTTGAACGCGCGAATGCCGAGCGTATCGGGAACGGCAAAAGAATTGCCGCCCGTCGTTCGTCCGGCGACGTAGTCTTCGGCGAATTCCCGGTACGGGATGGGTCGAATGCCCAGTTCCTGCAACGTCGGGAGGACCATTTCGATTTTCTTCTCGCGTTGCAACCGGAATATCTTCACTACGTGTTCCGTGGGCGTTTCCGGAACGCCCAGAACGGCCATCACGCGCAAGAGGTCCTTTTCATTGCCCGGCAGACAGATGATTTCCCGCCCCAATACACCGCTCAGAATCTCCGCCAGGTCATAATTCGACAAACTTTGCGGACCCGTGAGATCGTACGTTTTGTTTTCGTGTCCCGGTTCGAGCAGAGCTTTGATCCCGACTTGAGCGACGTTGCGCACGTCGACGTACGCCATTCCGCCGTCACCCGTGGGCATTGAAATCACGTCGGCCTTCTCGACCATGTCCCATAAGAACATCGTGAATGTCTGCATGAAACCGATGGGACGAATGATCGTGTACGTGATGCCTGATTCGACGAGAGCTTTTTCAATGACCCCGTGCGAACGCAAGTTCTGGGTCGGGGCATTTTCCCCGGACATGAACGCCGAACACATGACGACGTGTTTGACGCCCGCTTTTTTGGCGGCGGCAATGAATGCGGTTTCGCGCCGGACCAATTTTTCATCGGGTGTGCAGACCAAATACGCCTTTTCGACGCCTTCGAGTGCCCGCCCGAGCGATTCCGGGGCGTCGAAGTCGCCGAAAACACCGTGCATGCCGCGAGATTGATATTCGGCCAAATACCGGCGACTGTGGGTCATGGCTCGAAACGGGATGTTCCGGGCAAGCAGCTCCTCGGCAATGACCCGCCCGGTGTTTCCACGAATGCCGGTCAAAAGAAGGCTGGGGTTGTTCATGGCTTGGGTATCGCGCTCCTTACGCGCGGTCAAAAGTGATTGGCATCAATGTAATGATGCGGGGCGAGAATGGTATACCCGTTCAAACTGCAGCCGTTGTTCGTGCCTTGCGCCGTGTAGGAAGGCGGTTCATTGGCGATGTCGGCGTGACCCAAGCCAGGGACGCCCATGGAACCGTCGTAACCGCATGCGCCTGCGCCATTGAGTCCCGCAATTTTATCGCAAAGGTTTTTGGGCGCGATGAAGTAATGCAGATGGGAATTCGTCCCTTGATCGAGGAGCGTGGCGATTTGATCCCCGCGCGCGACAGTTTGTCCCGCCTGCACGGTACGTGTCGCCAAATGACCATAGAAGGAGCAGACGTACGAACCATCGGCCGTTGGATGTTGAACCAAAATGACGTTGACGTAGGAGCTGGAATTGGGCGAAGAAACCAATACGGTGCCATCGGCGACGCTATACACGGGTTGATTGGCGGCGCCTGATTTCCCGATATCTTCCGCCAAGTGTGCTCCGCCATAAGTATCCCAATAATCGCCGAGAACTTGCCATAATTGCCATCCGCCGGCGGGGCTCGTCGATTTATCGCCGACGGGATATCCGAATTTTCCGCCCGTCGGGGGCATGGAATTGGGAATTCCGGGGCCGCAACATCCGCCCGGACAATCCCACGTCACCAGGCCCGAGCCATTACAGACGCCGTTGGCGCCATTGTCGCATTTCGCGGACGAACCATATAAATTCGCAATGATGCCGCACGACGGACCGCAACAGCGCGCACAGTCGCTCGTGGGCGTGCCCGTGCCCGCGCACCAATTCTTGGAACCGTCGTCGCACGTATAGGTTCCACCGGGCCAACCATTGGCTTGAGCCAACTGCGCGCAGGTGGCCTGGCCGCCGCTGCTGCTGCTGCTGGATGAATTGGGTGGCGAACCATTGACCTGCGCTTCGACCTGGCAGGTGGCGACGACATTGCCCGGATTGCCATTGTTTTTGCCTTCGACAAACTTGAAGGTCAAAATGCCCGGCGCATACCCATAAATGGTGTACGTCCACGTAAAGGGGCTCGATCCGACGACGCCGCCCCATTGCGACGACGGCATGCCGGGGCCGGTGACTTCCATATCGACGTACGCGTAACCGACGTTGTTGGTGTACGACGCATTGATGATCGGCGCGGTGATGGGATTGCTATCGAAAGCAAAGCCCGGATCACAAGGAAGCGCCGGATTGACTCCACTGGACGAACCATTGCTCGAACCGGTGGACGAGCTTGTCGCTGTTGTTCCTCCCGAACCATTCCCGGCCCCGGATCCGGCGGCGCCGGAGGATTCCATGGTCCCCGTGCCACCTTCTCCAGCGGGTGGAGGATTGGTCGACGAGCACGCGGTAAACCCGACGAAGGCCAATCCCAGGGGCAAACAGGAGCAAAGAATGGTTGCACGCATGGGCCCGATGATAGCAAAAACCTCGACGGCGCCAAATAAAAATGCGAATGGGCCCATGCAACGATTGGGTCATTACGCAACGTTTCCTTTTCGTGACGCTGCTCGACGAGACCTCGGTCATTTCCAAAAAATCATTGACATCGCAATCGCTTCACGAGGATACTGAGCGCGATGTTCCGTCGAGTTTGTCGGATTTTGTTGCTCACGTCGACGCTCGGTGGGTTGTCCGCGTGCGCGACGTCGGAAAACACCAAGCTTTCATCGTCGTCTTCGTCGTCTGCTTCATCTTCGACCGGCGATGTTTTGCCCGCGGGGCCTGTGCGCATTGCTTATGGCGCTCGCCCCGAACAATTCGGCGAATTGCGTTTGCCCCAAGGAAACGGGCCCTTTCCGGTCGTGGTCGTGATTCACGGCGGCTGTTGGGTCAATTTTTATGGCCTCGACCTCATGCACGACATGTCGGATGCCTTGACGGCGCAAGGTTTGGCGACATGGAACATTGAATACCGGCGCCTTGGAGATGCCGAGAGCAATTACCCGAATACGCTTCTCGATGTGGGCTCGGCCGTGGATCATCTCCGAAAAATCGCTGTGGAACACCATTTGGATTTGTCCAAGGTCACGACCGTCGGTCATTCGGCGGGGGGTCATCTGGGCGTATGGGTCGCGGCGCGATCGAAACTGGACGCGCAAAATCCATTACGAGGATCGGATCCATTGCCTATTCGCGGAAGCGTGGCTTTGGCCGGCGTATTGGACTTGGCCGAATCATTGAATCTCGGCGTTTGCAATGGAACGGCGGGGAAACTCATGCAGGGAACGCCCGCCGAAGTGCCTGCGCATTATGCGGAAGCGTCCCCGAAAGAACTTCTACCGATTTCCATTCCGCAGCATTTGATTCACGGAAACGCCGACACGCTCGTACCGCTCGTCATGAGTCAGCATTATCTCGAAGCGGCCAAAGCCGCGGGAGACGCCGGAGTCACACTGGATGTCATTGACGGAGCCGATCATTTCGATGTGATTACGCCGTCGTCCGCACAATGGCCGACTGTGATGAAGATCATCGTTGACGTGGCTCGATAATCGTATTATTCGGCAAACGACGTATTTTTCTCGATCGATGGAAGAAAGAAACGCGCGATGGGAACTTGGGGAGAAGGTCTTTACGACAATGACAGTGCACTCGATTGTCTGGGTGATCTTCTACAAATCGACGATGATGTGAAGGACATCGGGGCCTTGACGGCGCGAATCGGCCTTGCAGCGTGGCTCAATCCCGTCGCGGTGTGTTATACGAATGAAGAATTGAACGAGCGATTCGAAGCTCTTTCCAAGGATTTCGATCGACTTCCGCAAGAAACGGTCAATGCGCTGGAAGAGTTGCTCGAAGATCCCGATTCGGCTACGAAACAAGGCTCGCGCAAAGCCGAGGCGGCGTATGTGATCGGTGGTTATTCCGATGGACCGCTCATCGATGCATTGTTGCGATTTCCGGGAGCCAAGCCGGTCATCGACGCGTTCGGCGAACAAATGGCGAAAGAGCTGGACGAGACGTTGAAGCCGAACGGCCGCACGGGTTTGTATGAAATCGCCGGGGCTTTGGCGACGCTGGGCGTGCTCGTGGAATTGGCTGTCGCGGGGTTTTATCAGCCGGCTGCGGCGCGCGTCGAGCAATGGCGAGAGCATTTTGCGATCATCGACAAAGCGACCAAATCGGAGCGCGGGTTTTGGTGGAAATACGTTCGTCGCGTACAGGCGGCGTTCGATCTCTTGGAATCGAAGCCCATCAAAATTCCCGGCCGAAACACCGACACGAAGGACTCGAGCGGCTCGGGAGCGGATGTCATTCATGCGCAATTCGGTCCCGTGGAACGTTATCGGCATCCGAAATTCGGTATGGGCATTTTGGTGAATCGTTCGGGCACCGGTGACGAAGCAAAACTCGAGATTCGATTCGAGGATGGATTGACGCGCAAGCTGCTCGCCAAGTTCGTGACCAAAGTCGACGCGGGCGAATGATTCGAGCGGGATGTCAATCCCGAACCGGCACTATTTTCGTTGCATCTGCGCCCGGACGCATTTACGCTCCACGGGCCGCCCATGGGACTTCGAGGCGATTTCCGAACGTCAGTCCATGAAGCTGTTCTTAGTTGATCGCCTCATCATTCCCTGGGCGGCGTTCGTATGACCGGCACAACGAAAAACCCATTTCAGACCGAACGTGTCGAGCGCGAAGATTTGGTCATGTTCATCAACGCCTGTTTCGCATGTACGGGGCAGGCCGAATTTTATGGTCCTGCAGGAGGCCAGGAAGTAGCGATTGAATTTTTGCACGAATACATTCTCGTTAATTATCGAAAATTGTACGCTCGTACTTTGGCGGCAGGCATCAATCATTTCAATCAACGTCTCATCATCGTGAACTTGTTGCGCACGGGCAAAGACGTTCCTGCTGCCGATCGGGCCGAAGAAGGAGCGCTCATCGGAGCAGCTCTACGATCGCTGCCGCCGCAACGGGCATTCAAGGCGTTATGTGTTTTACGCGAAGAACGCATCAACAATCGCCGCGCTCGAGCGGTGATTCGTGATTATTTGGCTTCACGTTCCGATCCGGTGTTCGATGCGGTCAAGTATCGCTTGCACGTGCGTTCATTGGCGACGCACGCGCATTTGTCGCTCCCGGGTGAAATGGGATCATTTCTTTTTCAGCGTCGGCGCCGGGAAGCGTTTGTCACACCGCTCTTCGAAACCGTGCGCCAAGCTCGGCATTCGAAGCGCGCCATTTTTGATTTACCAATGACCGTCGCCGCGGGATATGCTGCAAAGAAAGGCATTTCGCAAGCCGAATTCCTCGAACGTATTGCGCCGCGCATGACCCAAGGCGAAAAACTCCGTTTTCAGCAAGCGGCGGAGAAACACGATGACGTCGATTTGACGATCGATTTGGGACGAGCGCCGCTCACGCGACTTGCACTCTATATCCTTTCGTTATCGGACGAAGAGCGGACGGCGCGGCGGGACGAGCTGCACGCCGTCCTGGAGCGCTCGGCGCTTCGTGCGCTTCAAAAAACGCCCATGAAGCTGGGTCGAGTTGCGGCGGTGCTCGACCGGAGTTTTTCCGCGTCGGGTTCGGGAGAAAAACGGCGGCGTCCCTTGGCGGTGGCGCTGGGCGCGTCTTATTTGTTGCGCGCTGCAGCGCGTGAATACCATGGCTTCTGGACGCAACCTTCGGAGGACGAGATCATGGTGATGCCGAAGGGACAAACCAATTTGGCCATGCCGCTCGTCGATGCTTTGGCATGGTCTCCGGATGTCGTGGTCATCATTTCCGATGGTTATGAAAACGACCCGACCGGAGCCGCTTCCGAAGTGGCCCGATGTTATCGGCACGCATTCGATCGGGAAAAGAAAGTGTCGATCGTGCACCTGAATCCTGTCTTCGACAGCGAACGTTTTGCCCCCCGGGGACTCGGGCCGGCCATTGCGACCGTGGGATTACGCGACGCCGAGGATTTGTTGACGATGCTGGGTTTTGCTCGTTTTGCCGAGGGCTCCGCCGCCCTCGCGGAGCTCGAAAAATACCTCGCGACGCGGGTTTCCCAATTGCTCGGACGTGATGCTCGCCGGAGAAATCAGCGATTGGTGCGTCCTAACGAATCAGACGAGGAACCGTGAGCAAGAAAATCCCATTGGCGGATGAAATGGGGCTCAAGGGGCTGCACACCGCGCCTTCTCAGGTGTTGGGCAGTATTCGCCTCGTGCCGCTCATTCGAAAAGCACCGAAAGACGATTTGCGCATTGCGACGCGCGTCTACGAGGATCCTCTGGCGATTGTGGATTTGGGTTACGCGACGTATGTGTCCACGTATGTGCCCCACGCTTTGGTCGTGGGTTGGACCGACGATGGTTCGCCCGTAGCCTCATTTGGCACGGCGCTGGCCGGAGCTTCCGACGGTCAACCGATCTCGAAGAAGCTCCGCGGCGTGCAGCTCTTGCATCGCATGGTAAAACGAAAACACGGTGAAAACGAGCTGCGTCTTTTGCCGCAACATTTGGCATTCGAGGGATTCCTGGCCAATCATTTCAATGGTCCCGAAATCGCCTGGAGCGAGTATTCGCATCGCGCCCTTTCGCGCGGGCTCAGCCCGAGGTCCGAAACGAGTTTGTCAGGCAGGTCCATTCCGGCGCTCGAAGATGCATTGCGGATGTTCGAAATTCATGACAACCAATGCGGAGTTTTATTGTTCGTGGGTGAACTGCTCGCCGCCGTGTTCGTCGTCTCGCATCCGGATGATTATCGACGGCTGCATCGCACCGTGCTCGAAGACGGTTATTGCGAATTGCTCCTTTATGCCGCGAAGTGGAACGGTCCAAGTCCGTTCATCAGCGCGCGATTCGACGAAAAGCGAATTCATTCCTTGGATGACATCCGCCGCGCTGTCCAACGGGAAGCTGGGTCGTTCCATGTTGCCACGACACAAGGTTTGCTCGGCCGTCCCATCACATCCGAGCAGGTGTACCGAGCGGGCCCATTTTCATTGCAACGTTTTCAGACGAACCTCCACCCGAGCGACGAAAATCACATCGGCGAGATGATCGTGCGCAACGACGGAACGCTCGAATATGCCAAGACATACCGGTTGTCGGCAGGACAAACTCGTCGAGCCTATCTGCTGAAAATGCTCGCCGCGCATCAATGGAATTTGGACGTGACCGCACGCGCATTACGCATGGCCACGGCTGACTTGATGGTTCGCTTGGATCGCGCCGGTTTTGGTTACTTGTTTGCGCCCGGGGTCCTCGAGGCGGCGACCAAGCGAAAGAAATGACGCTCCAGCGCATTTTCCTCTCGCCAAGCCGTCGGGCGACGCAATAGGCTGGGTGCATGAACTTCGACTGGTTTCCGCGCCTCTTCGTGGGGAAACACGTTCGTATTCTGGGCATTACCATCAGCCTCGGCGTGGTCGTGCCGCTCAAGTTTCTTTTCGATTCGAATCGAAACGCGGGCTCTTCGGCGTCGACATCCCAAACAGCCGGCGCAGGCAAAATGGGGCCGCAGATCCTGCCCAAGACGCACTTGGCCTACCATGAACCTCTCTTCATCGTGAAGAAAGGGCTCTTCAGTGGCAGCCCGGTGCCCGCCGAGTTTGTCACGGAGCTACCCGATCAGCGCGTGCGCGTGCGCGAGGTCGACTCGGGCAAACTCGTCGAAGTGCCCCGCGAACAGCTTTACTTGCGGTACCGTTGAACCAACCGGTCCACGGATCTCATCTTCAACGACGCGTCATGGAGCGGCGGGGTCGTTTGACGCCGTGGACTTAGAAAAACGCTCCGCCAATGCTTCCAAGTGAAATTCCAGTTGGTGCTGCCAGGACCGGGACAAGAAATGGTAATCGTGTAATTCCCCTCGATACACGCGAAACCCGTCCACCTCATGGTCGCACGTTTTTTCGCTTTGCGGCTCGCCTGCTTTGCATTCGTGAAACGTCGGCGATCGCGACATATCGAACATGCCGGTATTTCCCAACATATCGTGCAAGGCTTTGTTGCACGGCAGCTGATTGTCACGCGAACCGATGGCGAAACGCATGCGCAACTCGCCCCGTTTGGCGCGATCACTCAACGTCGTTGCCCACGCATTGACTTTGTCCGATGAACCAATGCGGCCACGCCGTGCATCGACGCCCCCACAAGCCATGCAAGACAAACCCACCGTCGCAAAAGCCTGAGGTCGCGCACGTAATGCAAGCACGAGTGTACGAGCGCCGGAGCTGACGCCTTCGACGCCCATCACGAGCTGTTTGGTATCCATTCCACCAAGCAACTGCGATGCAATGTGATTGGGAACATCTTCGGTGAGAAATGTCGTTCCGTCGTTACCGTATTCTTCACCATTCGAATGCAACGCAAAAAAAATCGGGACCGATTGCGCCGGATGGTTCGCGTGCCATTCATCCATGCGGTGTTTGGTGCTCAAACCCCCCGCAGCGATATCATAAATGGTTTTTCCCGGAATCTCCGTCAAAAATGGCCGACTGTGACCCCCTCGCCCGCCCCCGGGCGAATACACGAGCGCCGTGCGCACTCGTTCCGGAGCGACAAACAATTCTGCGGGTAGATATGCCGCATAATGCGCGTCTTTGGTGTTTGGAACGACCGCCGGATCGTCCCGCTGCGGCACTTCAAAAAAACAATCCACCACGTGACTTCGCGGCGTACCGAGCCAATCCTTGCGCAAATCCAGGGCCCGCGCACGGGCTTTCGGAGTGCCGGGCGCCGGAAAAACCTGATCCTCCAACACCGGCCACGGCGCACCCGTCGGCGCCTGATCGCGAGGCAAGTGATGATTCAACCATTGCACGGCATAATTCGTCGGAGCCAGTTCGTCCACGTAACAACGCGCCGCAATATGCGAAAAAAGCGTATCCCACGTTTTTTCACGGCCTGCAAAATCAGTGGGTTCCGCGGAAACTCGCGGTGCCGCAATCGCTGTTTGCGCCATTGAAACCACAGGCGCCGCAGATCGAGCCGGTGCCTCTTTCGTCATCGACGGGTTTTCGTTCGGCGCATCCGCGCATCCCCACACCCAAAACATCGACCCGAACACGCTCGACCATGGCCCAATTCCTCGGTGAATCCGGGCTGTTTTCGGAGTTCGAACCGACATCATTGGCGTTCAGTGATTTTCCCGTTGCAATCGTTGCCGCCGGGCGGTCAGCACCTGGCGGGCGGCGGCTTCGTCTTCGACGAAATGAATCGTAGGAACCGTGCGATTGAAGGCTTTGAGGGCTCGAATGACAAGCCCCATGAAGACGCGTATCGAGAAATTCGTTCCGTACGAGATGATGTCCGTAATACGCTGGACGCGTGGATCACCTATGAAGCGATGCCGCATCGACACCGTGAATCCTCCGGCATTGGACATGTCTTGGACGAAGATGATGGGGCCGTTACCACCCCCGACGCGGTCCATGACCACTGCAAGCTGGTCCGTATCCGCCTCTGTCAGGTCGCCACAGGCGATGACCCTGATCGCATAAGGTTCTTCAATCCAGACCTTATGCCGACTTATCGTAACGACGTCCTGCACCTGCATGAATGAACTCCCAAGACCGGCGCCATACCCTACCCGAAGCCGACGTCGTAACGCAAGGCGGAGCAAATCTCGAACGATGCATCGCTCCGCCCGCGCATTTGATTCGCAGCCGCGGATCTGATGCGGAGTAGGTTAATTTTGGCGAGGAGAATACGTCAGGGATTGGCGCCCATGATTTTCGCAATCGCAGCGTAATCGGAATCTTCGACGGCGCCTTGAATCAAGCAAGCAACTTGACCGCTGGGCGCCACGAGCGCGTGCACGGGGAGCTCATTGGAGTTTTTCGCGCCAAGCGCCTGAATCCAGGTGTCACGACCGCCACCTTCGGGCAACCAATACGACGCCCGAAGGCCTTTTTCGGGCTGTCCTTCGAGGAAACGTTGCAATTGTCGTTCGTCGTCGTCCAGAGAGACAAACGCGACGTCGACCATGACGCCCGCCGTACGTAAGCGGCTGTGAAAATTGATGATGCGGGGCAATTCTTCTTTGCACGGACCGCACCAAGCCGCCCACAAATTCACCCACACCCATTTGCCCACGCCAAACGAAATATTGGCGGGTAATGCCTCCGCCCCGGGAGCGCTCGCGGTCTTGACTGCTCCTTTGGGCGCCGAATGCGGAGGTTGATCCGCGCAGAGTTTTTTCGGAGCCGCCGGCACCGCGGGTTTGGCCGATGGAACCGTCGACGCAGCCGTCGTCGCCGCATTGCTTTGTGCGGTCACCGCATTGCTGCGTCCCGGTACCGGAGCCGCTTCTTTGCCGGTATTGTCACATCCAAGGCCCAAAAGGACCAAGCTCAAAGCTGACAGTCGACCCATGAGACAAACGCGCTCCGATTGATGGCTTCCGCCGTGCAAGCTTTGTTTTTACGGGAAACGTTCCATTTGCAATAATCTTGTCCCAGCTGCGCGAATTCATTGCCGAGCCAAAGCAAACCAACCTGTTTGTCGAGGTCCGGTTCTTTGAATTTGTCGCCGATATGGAACAAGGCGCTGTTCGCTCGTTTGTGCGAAAGCGATCGATTGAAGTCCGGTGCACCCGTCTTGGATGCTCGAGCCAAAATGAAGAAATACCGGGCTCCTTTGCGGTCAATCCACAAATCCTCCAGCATCTTCTTGGCATCGTCGTCGAGTTTTTCCGAACCGTCGTCGTACATGACGACACCGCCGCGTTCTTTCAACGGAATGAACAAATTGTTGAAATCGTCATCGTTGATCGAAGCGAGCGTTTTGACGTCCGCCGGTTGGCACCCGCGCCGCGAATCGCCGCCATCGAGACCACACGCGTGAATGACCCGCGCGAGCACTTCCTTGAACTTGGGCGTGCAATACGGCGCTTCGGCGTGGTTCGCAATCGCTACGGCCGGTTTTTCCTGAAGCGTCGCCCCCGTCTTCAGCCGCTCAGCACTGGCCCGAACCTCCGCATGGACCTGAAATGCCGATCCACCCAAAAGCACACACCCCGCAATGATGCCGATGATGCCTGCGTACTTCATGGCTGCCTCAAATTCGGTGCGAGTTTCTTCAACGTATATGCCAGTCCAATGTCGCTGTCTTCATCGCACAGACGCGTGTCGCCCAAAAAGAGCTGCGGCGTCGAAACGGGAAGCTTGTTGTCGACGATGTAGTGGAGCATTTTTTCCAGACGAACCTTCGTCTCTTTGGAATCGATACACGCGTCGTACGTGCTCCATTTTTCGCGAATCATCGCCCGAACGTTCGCTTGGCCCGCCGCGGCTTTGGCCCCTTCGAGAATCTTGTCCTGGTTGTCGTACGCCCATTCGAGCACATCCATGGCGCGACGATCGGCACACAAAACTGCTTTGGACACCAAACAAGATCCCGGATGAAGCGGGCGATCGAGCATCCAGTTGCATTCGTTGTCGAGCGGGAAAAGCACGAGGGTCGTGTCGAGCTGATCGATGACTTTCTCCGCAATGAGGCGCTTGTGGAAGGCTTTGCACGTCGGACACAACGGATCGACGAAAAGCGTGGCCGCTTGTGTTGCTCCGGCGGGTTTGTGGTGCAACAGAATCGGATTGTCTTCCCCGGACTTCGTGAGTTTTCCGCAATCCGAGATGTAGTTCGCGTAGCTCGGTAATGCACTCACGTACAAAAGCGCGGGCGTGATGGCGAAAATGCCGAGGACCCCGAGCCAAATCGGGACCATCCACAACGCACCTTCGGGAATCGCGACGGACGGCTTGTTTGTCGCGACGCTCGGATCCCCCGCTTCGGGTTTGTCTCCCGAAACGACGACCGGGCCTTTGCGGTTGCTTTCAAGGAGCACGCCGATACCGCCGACCACGAGCAGAACGGACGAGATGTAGATGCCGACGCAGGTCTTGCAGAATTGACCGAGCTCGATCGCCGAGATCGCGAACATGAGCGCGGATGCGAGCAGGGGCGAGAAGCTGATGATCCCGAAAAACTTGGTCGCTTTGCGCGGAGCCAGCGGGCCTGAAACGACGAGGTACAACGCGAACGCCGCGAAAAACGCGAATGCCCCGACGGCGAACAAAGAGATGGGCACGCCACCCCAATACTTGTCGCGAAAAAGCGCCGCATACGGGCTGTACATCGCCGCGCGACACGCACTTTCACCGCCTGAATCGACGGGCATGCCGGGGATGAACGAGCAGTGGATGCCATGCACCTGCCGATCGAGGTGCTTCGAGTAATCAATCGTCGACAAACTCCCAAATGTCAGCCCGAGAAGCGACGCAACAAGGGCAACGATGGAGGGCCAGCGACGAGGAGCGCCAGACATGCGGGGGGACTTACGCGAAGGAAGCGGAGTCGTCAACTCGCGGGCAAACAAAAGTGATTGGCACCAACACGAAGAAAGCAACCTCACCTACACAAAACGGGTTGGTACCTTTTCTCCTGCTCGTCTGAAGTCGCCGGCACCTTTTCTCCCAGACGAACGAGCGTCATGACGAACGAGCGTCCACGTTCCGTCTCGGTTCGTCGCGGCACTGCGGTTGCGAGACGTGCCGGTCGGATGCCTCGCGATCGTGGGGGTGGCTCGTCCGCGCCTGCGGCATTCGCGAGGTGCTCAAGGAGACTGCACGATGAAAAGTACAACGGTGCTCGGGATGTTGACAGCAGCCGCGTTTGCCGCGACAACCGGTTCGGCCCTGGCCCAAGGCACGCAGCAGGGGACGCCGCAACAAGGCACGCAACAGCAACAAGGCACGCAGAACAAGGCGCAGCAACGTGAGCAGCGTCAGGTTCAGTCGCACGCATTGGCGCAAGAGCAAATCGAGGGAAAGGTCGTGTCGGTTGACAAGAGCAAGGGCACGTTGAGCGTCGACACGCAGCAACATGGGCAGCTCGAGTTCAAGCTGACGCCGGCGCAGGTGCAAAACATGAGCGAGGGCGAGCAGGTGCGGGTACAGATCCAGCTGCACTCGATGCCCAAGCAGCCGTAAGGACAAACTCGAAAAAGGCGCGGGATCGAAGGACGTCGTTTCCGCGTCTTTGTTTGTACTCAAACGAAAGGGCCGGCGCGTAAGACACCGGCCCTTTCGGCACGCATCAATTCTTGCTTTGCTGACCGGACGACTTGCCTGTCGATCCCGGTTGCCGCTGCTCCTCGACTTGATGGCCTTTTTCCACGAGTTCTTTCTCGCGTTGACCGCCCTTGTGTCCCCCGAGGCGTCCGGCTTCTTCAACGGTCATCGTGCCGTGTTCTTTTTCTTTTTTCGCCGGTTCGTGTTTCTTTTCAGCCATGATCTCCTCCGTGCGGTCCCTCGACCACATCGCGTCGCGATGCAAAAGGAGCGCCGGACAAACCTTTGCCGACGATGATTCGACGATTGCCGGCGTCGAGCATGCTTGGTATCAAACGACTCATGCCTCAGCCTTTCGACGAAGCTTTCTTGGCGGATCTCCCTTACGACCCCGAAGTCTTGCTCTTCGACGAAATCATCGAATTGGATCGCGAGCAAAACCTCGTGGTTTGTCGTATGCCGACCGATCGTCCCCTGCCCTTCACCATTTCGCAAAGAGCGCATCCGATTCGGCATCCGCGGCACGTTGCGGGAGGAACATTGGTGCACGCATCGGGTATGCTTGGGTTTGTCCACGCGTATTATTTGCACGGATTGCGTCATGCCGATGGGTGGATCGGGTACGGCACGCATATTTACCAAGTGGTTTTTCGCAAATTGGTTCCTCCGGGCGAACCCATCATCGCGAGCTGTCGCGAGATCAAAGCGCGACGCGGGACGACGCGGCATTTCGTCAAGTATTCATTCGAATTCCGACACGAAGGCGACATTTGTTATCAAGGCGAACAAAGCGCTCTATGGACGAAAATCACCGAAAACGCTGAAATACCCGAGAGCGATATCGAAGCCTGAGCCCGGTCAAACTTCGCCCTCACGACGTCGGTCGTACCACGAGGTTTCCCGATCTTCGCCTTGGCGCGCTTCGTCGAGACTTTTCCTTGACGTCACGGCTCGATTGAGCCCATAAAGAAACATGTTCGGAAACATCACGCGCGCGATTGCTCGCGGCGTTCTTCAAGGCTTGCAGTTGGCTTCCGTCGTCGCCGCCAATCGCCCGCAGATGGGCGAACGCGAATACGAAAAATACACCACGTGGGACTTGCTCAAGTCACAACGTATGGCCGAACGAATCATCGACGGCGAAAAACTCCTCGATGTGGGATCGGGCAGCGGCCGACGACTCACGGAACTCGGCATGTTCCGGCGTATCGAACGGCACGGCGTGGATATTCACGTGCGCGGCGCGCCTGCGGGCGTGGAAATGCACACGTACGACGGCCATACCATTCCATTTCCGGATCAATCGTTCGACGTCGTGACCATTTGTTATGTGCTGCATCACCTGACGCCCGATCACGCGGAGAAACTGATGAACGAAATCGTTCGCGTGGCCAAACGCAAAATCCTGGTCCTCGAAGACAGCATGCCCGAATGGTCGTTCTCCTATCGCATGCGCAATCGATTTCACCGCATCGAAGCCGATCTGCAATATGGTGGAGAATCCGGAGCCTACGCTTCACCCGGCAGTGAAGCGATGTTTCTGACCCACGACGAATGGAAGCAATGGTTCGCCAAGCTGCCGCGCGTCACGAAGGTGGACCTCGAATCCTTGCGCGATATTTCCAAATACGCCCACCACACGCTCTTCGAACTCGAGCTCGCGCCCGTCGAGCCCGGCTGAAAGCGCTTTACTTACTGGGGTTTCACCCCAGACCCGACGAGGGGCTATCCGCCCCTCGACCCGGACCAGCGAGCGCTGGAC
>CAYSYX010000205.1:0-1868 GCA_964435055.1 uncultured Polyangium sp.
GGCGTCAAGATCAACATCGTCGACACGCCTGGTCACTCGGACTTCGGCGGTGAAGTCGAACGTACGCTCATGATGGCCGACGGAGCGCTCTTGCTCGTCGATGCGGCCGAAGGACCGCTGCCGCAAACGCGGTTTGTCCTTTCAAAATGTCTCGAACGAGGCTTTCCGCTCATCGTCGTCGTCAACAAAATCGATCGCGGCGATGCTCGTCCGCACGAAGTTTTGTCCGAGGTTTTCGACTTGTTTTGCGACCTCGGAGCAAGCGATGCCCAAACGGATTTTCCCACCGTCTACGCCATCGGAAAACTTGGTCAGTGCAAACGCGAACTCGAACATGAACTGACGAACCTCGTTCCGCTCTTCGAGACGATCCTCACGCGTGTGCCTGCGCCGTCGGGTAACCCGGACGAACCTCTCCAGATCATCGTCTGCAACACGACCCACGATGACTACGTCGGCAAGCTCGTCGTCGGACGTATCGCGCGCGGGTCGGTCAAGGCAAACAACGAGCTCGCGGTTGTCGGGGAAAACGGCGCCGTCACGAAGGGCAACGTCAAGGCGCTGTTCACGTTCGAGGGACTCAAGCGCACGCCTGCGGACAGCGCCGCGGCGGGTGAAGTCGTGGCCATCGCGGGCCTCGAACATGCCAACATCGGCGATACGCTCACGGACCCGCAAAATCCGGAAGCGTTGCCGCGGATCGTGGTTGAAGAACCGACGATCAAAATGAAGATCGGCGTCAACACGTCGCCGTTCGCCGGCAAAGCGAAGACGTCGAAGTTTTTGACCAGCCGCCATCTCAAAGATCGTCTCGAACGCGAAGCTCGTCGCAACCTGGCGATTCGTGTCGAACCTACGGAGTCGCCGGACACGTTCCTCGTGCTCGGGCGCGGCGAATTGCAGCTCGCGATCCTCGTCGAAACAATGCGTCGAGAAGGCTACGAGATGCAGCTGTCGAACCCCGAGGTCGTCACTCGAACCATCGATGACGAAGTGCGCGAACCTGTCGAGCTCGTCGTCATCGACGTTCCGGAAACGTACGTCGGTATCGTGACCGAGCGTTTGTCCACGCGGCGCGGGCGCATGGTGAAGATGACCAACCCCGGGTTTGGCCGGGCACGCCTCGAGTTCCGAGTTCCTTCGCGCGGGTTGATCGGCTTCCGTGGCGAGTTCCTCACGTCGACGCGTGGCACCGGGCTTCTCAACACGATGTTCGACGGCTGGACGGCGTGGGGCGGTCCGATGATGCGTCGCCCGACGGGCGCCATCGTTGCCGATCGCGCGGGCGTGTCGACGCCTTATGCGCTCCATCATCTTCAACCGCGCGGGACGTTCTTCATCGTTCCGGGCATCGAAGTGTACGAAGGCATGATTGTCGGCGAACACAACCGCCCGAACGACACCGACTGCAACGTCATCAAGGAAAAGAAGCTCAGCAACATCCGCAACCACGGCAAGGACGAAAACGTTCTGCTGGCCAGTCCGCGGCTGCTCACAATTGAGACGGCGATGGAATGGATCGATGCGGACGAACTCGTGGAAGTCACCCCCGACGCCGTACGTGTCCGTAAGAAAGAACTCGCGACCAACCGCCGCGAGCGCCGTGCCGACGCGATCGAATCGGCGCAATCCGTCGACTGACCAGCCGTGTGACGCACCGGACGCGAAAGTGAACGGTGTTTCATCCGAAACCGCGTGATTGACCGAGTGTTGGCGTTGTTACGGTCGGTCGGTTATGCTTCCCACCGGTTTCACCCGCCAGACGCGAATGTGAGTGGCGCATCATCCGAAACCGCCTCAATCACCAAATGGTAGCTTCGTTACGGTCGGTACCGTTCCAACGTCGGTCCGGGTGAAACCCGCCACCC
>CAYSYX010000205.1:1878-15813 GCA_964435055.1 uncultured Polyangium sp.
CCCCATAAAATTGGTTGGCACCTGACCCCGACCGACCTATACCTGCTCATCCGAGCATGAAGTTTTTCCACACCGCTGACGTTCATCTCGATAGCCCACTTTGTGGCCTCGACCGGTATGACGGCGCACCCGTGGACAAACTTCGCGGAGCCACCCGGCGGGCTTTGGAAACGCTGGTGGACGAATGCATTTCCGAACGAGTCGATTTTCTCCTCATTGCGGGAGACCTCTACGACGGCGACTGGACCGATTACAACACCGGCATTTTCTTCATTCGCCAAATGGCTCGATTGCGCGACGTCGGCATTCGCGTCTTCATTGTTCGGGGCAATCACGACGCCAAGAGCAAAATCCTCAACTTGCCCGACGGAGTCACCGAACTCTCCACTTCACGCGCCGAATCGATTTCTCTCGAAGACATTGGCGTTTGCATTCACGGCCGAGGGTACGCGCGTGTCGAGACCAAGGAGGATCTCTCTTTGACGTATCCGGCTCCACGGCGCGGACAATTCAACATTGGCCTTTTGCATACTGCGGCGGGTGGGCGCGAAGGTCATGCCGATTATGCTCCGTGTACGCCCTCGGCTCTTGCGAACAAGGGGTACGACTACTGGGCCCTGGGGCACATACACAAGCGCGAAGTATTACTCGAACGCCCCTGGATTGTTTTTCCCGGCAATTTGCAAGGTCGCCATGCTCGGGAAACGGGCCCCAAAGGCGCCACTCTCGTCACCGTCGAAGACGGCCGTATCGAATCCGTCGAACATCGCACGCTCGATGTCGCGCGTTGGGCCGTTTGTCAAGTCGATGCCTCGTCAGCTTCGACGCCTGCCGACGTCGTGGATTTGTGCCGCAATGCACTGCTGCGCGAATTGGATGCCGCTGGACAGCGCGCCTTGTGTGCCCGAGTCGTCGTCACGGGCGCGTCTCGAGCGCACGCGGCGCTCACGCGCGATCCCGATAAATTCCGCATCGAATTGTGCTCGGCGGCTTCCGATATCGGTGACGTTTGGATTGAAAAGGCCAACGTTCGTACGCGCACGATGGCTGACCTTGACAAACTCGCTCGGCGCGACGACCCTCTCGGCGCGCTATTGGTTCACCTTCGCACCATTGAAACGGACGACGCGCAACTTGGCAAATTGGCGGGCACATTCGACGACATCATGAGCAAATTGCCCACGGAATACGCGCAACACGGCACTTCGTTCGATCCGAAAAACCTCGACATCATGCGTCGTATGGTTTCTGAAATGGCGCATTATCTGCTCCCCGAACTCGTGAGCGAGGGCGAATCCCCGTGAAGATTCTCACGCTCGATTTGTTGCGGTGGGGACCTTTTTCCGACCTACACCTTGATTTTTCCGCACCTTCGCGCGCCTTACATGTCGTCGTCGGTTCCAACGAAGCCGGCAAAAGCACCACGCTTCGCGCCATTACGGGATTGTTTTTCGGCATTCCCGATCGCACGACGGATGATCATCGCCACAAAAAAGACGAATTGCGTCTCGGGGCCAAAATCGCCGCCGAAGACGGTACCGAACTGAGCTTTGTTCGCCGCAAAGGTCGCAAGAATACGCTCAAGGACTCGAGCGACCAAGTCATCGACGAAGATCGATTGCGCAAATTCCTGGGTAACCTCGACGAAGCCCAATTCAAAATGATGTTTGGTTTGTCCCACGAGCGTCTCATTGAAGGCGGACACGCGCTCGTTCAGGGCAAAGGGGACCTGGGCGAGAGCCTTTTCGGGGCGGGGCTTGGCCAATCCGGCATGTCGGCGCTCCTGCAAAAACTGGGAAAACGCGCCGAAGATATCTTCACGCCGCAAGCCCGCACGCGAAAACTCAATGTGGCCATCGGCAAATTCAAAAAAGCCAAAGAAGACCAAAAAGAAGCCTCGAAATCGATGCGCGCTTGGGAAGATCTGAGCAAGCAAAAGACCGCGCTCGAAGTCAAAAAACGCGCTCTTATTTCGGAAATCGAATCGTTGGGGCGCGATCAACGCCGATTACAACGTGTCAAACGTGCCCTTCGCCCGATTGCCGAACGCGCGGAGATCCTCGCCGCGCTCGAACAACGCCGCGAGGACGTCATTTTACCCGATTCCTCCGCGGAAGACCGACGTTCCGCAGAAAAAACCATTCGCGAAGCCGGACCGCGTCAAGAGCAACTCGAAGCGGATATCGTTGAAATCGAGACGAAGATCGCCGCATTGGCTATCCCGGACAAATTACTCGACAAATCGAACAGCATTCGCCAATTGGCCGAAGACTTGGGCAGTCATCGCAAAGCCCTCGCCGAAGCCGCTCAGCTGCGTACGGCGCTCGAGCACATCGAAGAGGATATCCGCGCCAAATGCAAACGATTGCAGCGGGATCCGGTCGATTACCTCCAGGGCAAAGATTCGTCCGCCGCCGTATCGGTTGCTTTGGAAAAACGCGTGCGCAATTTGATCAAACAACGCGTCGAAATCGATGCTCGTATTCGTGAAGCCTCGAAAACGCTCCACGCCGCCGAAGAAAAGCACGCCGCGGAACAACGTCGCGGAGATACCCTGCCCATTCCGGCCTCCGTTCAGCGCCTCACCGAAGCGCTCGATGTCGCCCGGCGCGAAGGTGACCTCGACAAACGAATTCGCGAGCGGTCCAAGGACACCGAGCAGCTTGGGCAGCGCGTTCGAGCGCGTTATGCGTCGCTCGAATTGTACGGCTTTTCATTCGATCGTATCGGCACGTTGCCCATGCCTTCACGGGAAACCATCGAGCGTTTCGAGCGTGAATTGGCGGCGAAGGATGAAGAACTTCGTAATGGTGATCGTATGGTCGCCGAAAAGCAACGCATTTTTTCCAAATTGACCGGCGATATCGCCTTGGCCACGCGTGGTGGTGACATTCCTACCGCCCAGGACCTCGAAACCGCTCGAAAAAATCGTCAATCTGTTTGGTCGAATCTGCGGCGTAACCTCTTTGCTCCGCCTCCACCGGACTCCACCCTGGACGCCGCGACCTTTCGCACATCGGCCATGATGCAGCATTTCGAGCTGCTCAGCGATTACGAAGCCGCCGTTCGCCATGCCGATGAATTGGCCGATCGCATGTTTCGCGAAGCCGATCGTGTCGCCCGCATTTCCGAATTGTCGCTCCAAAAAGAGCAAATCGCCCACGAAATCACCGCGCTCGAACACCGACGTACGGTTTGTCAGGAAGAGCGAAATGAAATTTGGGCGCGTTGGGTCGACGTGTGGAAACCGAGCGACATCAGGCCGCTTTCTCCGGCGGAAATGAAAGATTTCCTCGGCGTCTACGAACGTTTGTCCGACGATTTCTTCCGTTTTCGCGAATCGGAATCGGTCTTGCTGGCGGATCGGCAACGCGCGGCAAAACATGCCGAAGCTCTGGCGCTTGCGCTCGGCGACGAATCTGCTTCCGAAGGTTTGGCGCGGCTCGTCGAACGCGCCACGGCTGCGTGCGATCGTGAAGCCCGGGCTCACAAAGAACGCGACGCGCACGTGCGCGATCTGGAAAAGGCCGCGGTGGAAGTGCAAGAACGCCGACGCATCTTGGACCGCGAAAAAGCGGAAATCGGCCATTGGGCCGTTCTTTGGGAAAAAGCGCTCGTCGAATTGGGTTTGCCGCTCGAAACCGGTCCCATCGAAGTGGAAGAAATGCTCACGGTTCTGGCCGAACTTGGCAAACGCGTCCAAGATGCTCAGGACAAACGACGTCGGCTCGCCTCGATGGAGCGCGAAGAAGTCTCTTTTCGCGACCGGACGATTGAAATCGCACAACCTTCGCCCGAAGCGTTGGAACAATCGACCATTGAACGTCTTGCCGCCGCCGTCGTGGATGAATTCCGCAATGCCGAACGGGACGCCGGGGTTCGTCGCGGGCTTCAGGTGCAGCTCGAGGACAAACGGCGCGAACTGGCCGAACTTGGTTTGCGACGTCGGGCGGCGCAAAGCGAGCTCGAGGCGTTGTGTCTTTCCGCGCGAGTCGCCACGCCTGCGGATTTGCCGGGCGCGGAAGAACGTTCGAAACAAATTCGTGAATTACGCTCGACCCTGGAAACGCTCGAACGGCAGTTGCTCGATGTCGGCGAAGGTTTGACGCTCGACGCGCTCGTCGCGGAATGTTCGGGTTTGTCCGGGGATCAAATCGCCGACGAATTACGGGTATTGCAAGACAAACTGGCTGCGGCGAATGATCAAAAAGGCGCGGCCGATCACGAGCTTGGCGGGCTTGGGCAACAGCTCGCGCTGGTGGATGGATCCGCCCGGGCTGCCGAAGCTGCGGAGGAAGCCGAGCAACACTTGGCGTCGATGGCCATATTGGTCGAAGAGTATGCCCGAGCCAAACTTGCCCACAAACTGCTCGACGACGAAATTCGCCAATATCGCGAAAAGAATCAGGGACCGATCGTCCGTCGAGCTTCGGAACTATTCGAACGCCTCACGTTGGGTTCATTTATCGGAATTCGCGGCGATAACGAGGGCGACGAAGGTAAACCCGTATTGGAATGCGTTCGTCCCGGCGGAATGCTCGTGACGGTGGACGGTTTGAGCGACGGGACGCGGGATCAATTGTTCTTGGCGCTCCGAATTGCGAGCCTCGAACGGCATTTTGAAAACAACGAACCCATTCCGTTCATCTTGGACGATATCCTGGTCAACTTCGACGACGCTCGTTCCCGGGCGTCGCTTGCGGCATTGGGCGAGCTTTCGCGCAAAACGCAGGTGCTTTTCTTTACGCATCACGCGCGCGTGGCCGAATTGGCCGCCGATGTCGTGGCCGGCGCCGAGCTTCGTGTCCACGACCTCAACGAATTGTCCAAACAGGCGCGACTACGGGCTCCCGAGCAGGTTTGAATTCGTCGCGAATTCGGCTAAGCTTGGGGCCATGCGCGCTTTTTCCTTACTCGGTTCGGTTTTCGTGTTTTCTCTGGGCTCGTTGGGATGCAGCGATGACGTTGCTCCCAAAGCGCTGGAAACCTCCATTGCATGGGCCGATTGCGGCGGCGGATTCGAATGCGCCTCGTTCGAGGTTCCATTCAATCATGAAAAGCCGGATGGCCGAGTCTTCACGTTGCCTTTGATTCGCAGGCCGGCCAAAAATCCCGATGCTCGAATTGGTTCGATGCTTTTTAACCCCGGAGGTCCCGGAGGGTCCGGAATTTCGTTTGTCAAGGCTGCTTGGATTGCAATGCCGCCGGCCATCGCCGATCGCTTCGATCTCGTCGGCTTCGACCCTCGAGGTCAGGCGGGGAGCACGCCGACGATCGATTGCGTGGATGATTTGGGACCGCTCATATCACTCGACGCCACGCCTGCGGACGTGGCGGATTTGCAACAAATCGAAAACGAGTCGAAGACGTTTGTCGCCGGATGCGCGGAACGAAGCGCCGACGTCCTACCGTTTGTCGGAACGGACAACATCATTCGCGACATGGACCTTTTACGCGAGGTATTGGGCGATGAAAAGCTGACGTACGTTGGTTTTTCTTATGGAACGTTCTTGGGAACCATGTACGCGGACGCGTATCCCGATCGCGTGCGAGCTTTGGTGCTCGACGCGGCGCTCGACCCGTCTTTGGACGGGTTATCGTTCATCGAAGGCCAAGCTCGAGGGTTCGACACGGAGCTCGAAGCATTTTTGGATGATTGCGCCGCGGACATGGCGTGTGCATTTTATTCGGGCGGCGATCCGCGCGCTGCGTATGACGCCATTGCGGCTGCGATTGAAACGTCTCCGATGCCGGCGCAGGGCAGCAATCGATTCGTGGGTCCGGGGGAATTCGCGTATGCCGTGTCGGCGCCTCTGTATCGCCCGTCGTCGTGGAAAAAGCTCGCGGAGGCATTGGCAAAAGCGGCGAAAGGTGACGGTTCGGGGTTATTGAGTTTGTCGGATGGGTACACCGAGCGCAAATCGGATGGGTCGTACGGCGGCACGTTGGAGGTGTATTACGGCGTGTTGTCGGTGGACACTCCATTTCCAAAAGAAGTGAACTTGTACGACGATTTGACGAAGAAGCTCGAAATGGAAGCCCCGCGATTGGGGGCATATTTCCCATTTACGTCGTATCCGTCGGGGCAATGGCCGGTTTCCAGTTGGCGAACGCCGGGACCGGTGACTGCGGCGGGCGCGGCGCCGATCCTCGTCGTGGGCTCCACGAGCGATCCGGCGACGCCGTACGCGTGGGGAGTTTCACTGGCCAAACAGCTGGCGTCGGGGATTTTGTTGACGCGCGACGGCCATGGGCATGTCTCGTATCTTCGAGGTAATACCTGCATCGACACGGCCGTGACCGAGTACCTCGTGGACTTGAAGGTGCCTGCGGTCGGAACGGTTTGTCAGTAGAGCATTCGGTTTGTCCCAGTAGTAAATCGGGGTGAACCGGCTCCCGATTCGCGCATTTGCGCTTTGCGTGATTGGCGAATTGTGTCGTTACTCGATTCGCGCGGCGTCTGCTCGAATAGCGAACCAAGGATCGAAATTCATTGCGTCAATAACGAACGCATGGTACAGGGTTTTGCACGTCAAACGAATGTCGGTCACCAACCGTAACTCCGCATGCAATTTGTATGCCGGACCTCGGCGACATCCTATGGAAATGATAGTGCAATTTGGCGTAGGAGGGGACTTGCGCGATTCGCGCAAGTGAAACGTGTTCAAGCGTTGCGCCGCGTATGACGGTGTTTGGAAAATGAAACGGTTGGTCATGGCCATGCTCCTGGTTTTTCCGGATGATTCGGTTCGTTTTTCCCGAGCATACGAATGTTGAATTTTTGTATGGAGATTCGAGAATAAAAACGCGATGAACGGCGTTATGAAAATTCGTCGAAAACTCATTGGCATTGTGTCCGTTCTTTGGGTGGGGGCAGCGGGGTTGTTCGTTGTGAATGGGTGCGGAAAATCCGTTGCGTATGTCGGCGATGACTGCCCTGTCGATATGTCGCAGGTGTGTTGCGTATGTATGTACGACGAGGACTGTGACCCACGTATCGAGGCGATTTGCAACGGTGAAGAAACGTCTTGCAACGGTGACGACGCCGGAGTGGACGCACCGTGACGGTTCATGGAGTGCCGGCGAGGCGTTTGTCATGACGCCCGCGGATTCAAATGCCTCGCGCATTCCATGTTTTTGACTTGTTTGATATTCGCAAAACTACGTAGTTTGTAATGTGATATGGATTTCAAAAGTGAATTTCTATCAACCTGGGAGAACGGTCAGGGAAATTGGACGCCGACTTGGAGTCCGAATACCGCGCGTTCGCTTGTGAACAGTGGGGTTGGGATCCGTGGACTCAACTGGAGCTGCTGGGGGGTCACGTTGACCAACGCTGTACCGCCGATGTAGACGGGCGGAAGATGCCCCAAGTGCAGCCTGTAGCCGACTGTCGGGCCAACAAGCGTGTACGGCAATGTCGAGTCCAGTTGCTGCATGTCGAGTCTGCGGGGAGCGTAATAGGTCATGCCCACGGCAAGGGCTCCGCCAACCTCCAAATTGCGCCAAATTCTGCGGTCGATTTTGAACGTGATCGAGCCGTTGTAGGGAATGTACACGTCTCGATGGTCCGGCGCGGTCCATACGGATGGCGGTGACAACGCGAACGTCACGCTCACCTTGGTCCGGGTCAGCCACGGAACCGTCACCCCTTGCTCGAAATACAAGCTCGGAATCCAGGGTTGAGGCGTCACGCCCCAAAGCCAAGACACCCCGAGCGTTTTGGTCAACTCCGGCGGCGGTGGCACCACCTCCGCCGTTACCTCGGCCGCTCGAACCAGCAGCCGCGAGCATTCGGTGGGATTGCGAGTTTCCGGCCCGAACCGAAACTCCTCCCCTTGCCACGTTCTTATCAACAGCCTCAATGTCAACGCATACGCCTCGACTTCCTTTCGAATCGAAATCTGGATCTTCGGCGCCCGATCCCGCGGATACGTCCACGCCCTCGCCCCCAGCGTCTTTATGAACTGCTCTTCAAAAAACTCCTTCCCCCCGCATCCGGGAAAATCCGGCCCCGTATCAATGACCACGTGCGCATTGTCGCCAAATGCCTCACGCGAGAAAAATGCGACGCTCAATACTGCTCCAGCGATCGCAACGCATCTCATTGTACTTGCGTAAACGTTTCTTAACCGGCTCATCTCAACGGTCTCCGAATTTTTGGGGCGGCGAGCGATTTTGTCCGACGTGCTTTTGTTCGAGCGCGCTCTTCTTGTTTGAGTGGCGGCTGCCAAACACGAGAAGAGAGGTCAATCGTGAAAGACGGTAAAGGTCGAAAGCGATGTCAGGTCGATGCCCATCTCAGCAAACACCGAGATGCTTGGGTAGCCCATTTTGATTGTGCGCTGCATTATGCCGAGAATCACGTCGGCAAAATCGATGCTCGAGCCGTCGCCAACGACGCGCTTTGGGATGCCTATCGGTCCAAGCGTGAACGACCGTCGCTTCAGGACCCCCAGGCATTTTGCGAATGGCTGATGTATTTCGTGTATTGGCGCATTCGCACGTATCGAAGTCGCAAATCCCGCGAACGAAAACAAGCCTCGTCCTTGTTGGAAGAGCAGCACCTATTCGAGGCGGACCATGTTCCTCCACATTCCGATGTCATTCACGATCGCCTCACGTTGGCCAAGGCGCTCGAGCATCTGAGTTTGGAAGAACAGAATCTGGTTTGTCAAACCCATATCCTCGAATATTCGTCCTGCGAATCTGCGCGGGCCTTGGGGGTGAATCCCAGAACGCTTCAAAGGCGAGTTGCCGAAGCCACGACGAGCCTTCGCGTCTTTGTCGAGCGCCGCCTGAAAGAGGTTCGATATGGAGTCACCTTTCTCTGGCCCTTTCCGGATGTGGCGTCGTTTCTCCGCAAAATCTTCACGTTCACGTCGCGTTCGTTTGTCCGGGCAATGCATGCCATGCCGCACGTCGGAGTCTGTTCGATCAGTCTCATGGTCGGAGGGCTCGTCCCCGGAGGAACTTCTTCTCCAACGCGACCTGCAATTCTAATGGGTCGACCGAGCGATGCCGAATCGCCCGCCGCACCTCCAATCGAAGGTCGTTCTTCGCCTTCGATTCCAATAAACGCCGAGCCCACGGGCGAAGAAAAGAAAACACCTCCGCCCATCGGTCAACGAGTCTCGACCAAACCTCGCAAAGACAAACCCGTCGCGCAGGAGAGCAACCCTGCGCCTCCGCCGCCGGTTGCGGCTGCAGCGGACGTGATCGATGTTCGCGCTTCCGCCGTTTTGGCTGCCGAACCGGTGCGCGTGCCACCTCCGAACATAGCGATCCAACGTATTCCCAAGCCGGAGGCGATGAACGAGCAATCGTGTGACGCGGCATTTTCGAAGGCTCAAGCGACCTGGAACCACCACGGCGATGCTCAATCTTGTTTGGCCTACTTGAACGAAAAGCCGAACGGTACGGACACATGTCCCGAAACCGTCGAGCGCAAGACGTTGCGTCGGCGGTGCTCCGACAATTAAAGTTTGTGGTCCCGTAAAACTCGTTCCTGGAAAAACGGACCTGCTTGCGCTTGACCTCGTCATTCCCGAAGGCACACGTGTGCGCTCGCATTGGAAAGGAAACCTGTCTCATGGTTCGACAAGCCGCCGCCGAAATCGAGAAAAGCAAGCCGCCGTCTCGCGACGTTCCCGTATCTCGCGATCCGGCCATGCTCGATATTCTCGCCCGAATCGATACCCTCAGCCATCGTTCGTCACACGCCAAAGTCTTGCTCCTCGGCGAATCCGGTGTTGGGAAGGAACTTTTGGCCCGGCGTATTCATCAAACATCGTTACGTCGAGACGAACCATTCGTGCCGGTCAATTGCGCCGCCATTGCCGATACGCTCTTCGAACGTGAATTCTTCGGCCATAAACGAGGTGCGTTTACCGGCGCGGTCATCGACGAACCGGGCTATTTCGAACTCGCGCATCGCGGGACGCTTTTTCTGGACGAGCTTGGCGATTTGCCCATCGATATGCAAGCCAAACTCCTGCGGGTCATTGAAGATGGCCACGTCCGACGCCTTGGTGATTCCGCGGTGCGCATCGTCAATGTGCGGATCATTGCCGCGACAAACAAGCATCTGGAAGATGACGTCGAGCGAGGTTCATTCCGTCTCGATCTATTTCATCGTCTCAATTCCGTCGAAATGTACGTGCCTGCATTGCGTGAACGACGAGCCGACATTCCCGCGCTTGCCGAATACTTGCTCGCGACACAATGCGCCGAGCATGACTTGCCGGTGCCTCGTATGGCCCCGGAAACCCTGGAATGCCTGCTCGATTATCATTACCCGGGCAACGTTCGCGAGTTGCGTCAAGCGCTCTTGTCTGCTGTTTTGCAATGTTCCGGCGACGTCGTTCGTCCCGAACACCTTCCGCGTCGAATGGTCGAAGGTCGACAAGGTTTGGCTCGCGATACCAATTCGCGAAGGTCCAAACAAGCCGCGGAGCGTGAACGAATATGTTGGGCGCTCGAGAAAATGGCCGGCAATCAAACGCGTGCGGCGAAGTTGCTCGGAATGCCCCTGCGCACATTCGTCTCGCGTCTCGTTCGATATGGTATTCCGCGACCCAAGCAGCGCATCGCCCACGAAAGGCGACCTCGTCATTGAATTCGCGCCCGTGGGATGTGGAAACCTCAAAATGCCGTCAGAAAATCTCCGGGCACCACGGAGCGCGAGCCGTATGGAATAGGCGATCCGCTTTTTCCACGGCATCGTCACTCTTGCCTTCCACCGCTCCGACGTCCGCCATTCGCGAAAACGTCAGGCCGCCCAAATACGCCGAACCGAGCGACGAAATCGGCAAGTGCACCTCGGCCTGCTCGTGCGTGCGCGTCACGCGACCTGTTTCGCCATCCAATCGAAATCGGCCGCTGTTCCAAGGACACATCGCATCTTCGATTTCCATCACCAGCGATTCGCGTGATGCATACGAGCGGGCGGCGAGCGCCGCTTCGATATCGAGAATACGTACCCACAATGCATCATAAATCGAGCAATGGGCGCGGCGTGGTTCTTCGAGCAGCAACAGGAGCGGATGGTCGACCGGTAGATTCGTCGCTTCGATCCGACCGGCCAAATCGATATCGCACAAGTAGCGCCAAGCGGCGCGGGTGCCTCGCGACGTTGCGCCCACGGCTTCCAATACCTTCACCGTCGATACGGGAATATCCGGGCTTTCAAAACCGAGCTTCAGCCGATACAAAGCGTAAGCTTCCGGTTGTCCGTCGAAATAGAAGACGACTCGTTGCAATGGGCCGAATCCCATACGCACGGCCTCGATATCGAGCAATCGGCGGTGTTTCCACCAAGATTCGGATCGAGACGGCATTCCCGGGGACGATTGTCGCGCTCGATCATACAGCGTCGGCATCAGCGCGAGCGCCTCTTCATCCGTGACAAACCGGGCATCGATGGGCGGTGTCGGACCGACAAACGCCGATCGAATTCGTTCGATGGATACTTCTCCGGCGAACGACGCCAAGCCATAACCATAGCGACCGTAGATCTGCGCTTCCGAGGCCCACAAGGCGGCAATGGGTTGTCCTTTGGAACGGGCTTCGTCGTAATGACGTTGAATGAGCGACCGCAAGATGCCTCGACGACGATGGGTCGGCATGACGGCCACCATCGTCAATCCGGCGGTATTGACGGACTTTCCCCCCGCGGTGCTCATGTCGAATGCGAAAACGCCGGCGGAAGCCACGTGTTTGTCGCCGTCGAATGCTCCGATACGCGTATCGAGCTCGGTGACGCGTTTCATCTGTTCGAGCCGCTCGACGGACGGTGATGATCCGAACGCGGTCATGATCGGGCGGATGAAATCTTCGAAGTGCTCGGGTCCTACAAGGCGAATGTCGATCGGCATGGGCGCGACGTTACCATGGTTGCGCAGCAGATCACGCATTTTTGACGAATTTTATCGATTGGTCGGGGAAGTTTGCGCAGCCCTTCGGCGTTGGGGCGTTGAATGCTCCTTGACTGGCTTCGGATCATCTGGTACGGCGCGATGCAGGCTCGAATCGGGGGGAACGAGGTTCGACGAAATGGCGAATTTCTTCACGGATAACCAGGATATGCGGTTTCATTTCGAGGAGGCGATCGATTGGGCGCCGCTCGTGGAAATCAGCGAAATGGGGTTTCGTAGCGAAGACGGTTTCAAGACGGCGGAAGAGGGAGTTGCTTTCTACCGGCAAGTTCTCGAGTCGGTGGGGGAACTTGCGGCGACGCAGATTGCGCCGCGAGTGGCGCAGGTGGATCGCGAAGGCGCGTTTCTCGAAGGTGGTGAAGCTGCTCCGCGACCCGCGATCGACGCCATCTTCGACGCCATCAAAGCCGCCGAACTTCATCGGATGTGCCTTCCGCGCGAACTCGGGGGCCTCAATGTTCCATTGCTTCCGTATTTCTTGTCCGGAGAAATGATTGGTCGAGCGGACGTGTCGGTCATGACGCACCATTCGTTTCATGGGGGTATGGCCATGGCCATGCTGGCATTCTCGATTCATGAAGGAACGACGACCTTCGATGGTCCACGCATAACATCGACTCGTTTTTCCAAGTACATCGATGAAATTGCTCGCGGGGATGCTTGGGGCTGCATGGATATCACCGAACCCAATGCGGGCAGCGATATGGCGGCGTTGCGCACGCGTGCCGAGCTCGGTCCCGACGGCAAGTTTTACCTGACCGGTCAAAAAATCTTCATTACGTCCGGCCATGGAAAATACCATTTCGTCATTGCGAGGACCGAAGACGCGACTGATCCCGACGACCCGTTCTCCGGGCTCGGCGGTTTGTCCATGTTCTTGGTGAAAGCTTATGAAGATCATCCCGACGGGCGGCGCGAGCGTTTCGTGACGATCGATCGCATCGAGGAAAAGCTCGGGCATCATGGATCGGTGACGGCGGCGCTTTCGTTTGATCGAGTGCCGGCCGAATTGATCGGCAAACGCGGCGAAGGCTTCAAATACATGCTGATGCTGATGAACAACGCCCGGATCGGCGTGGGTTTTGAAAGCATCGGGCTTGCGGAACATGCGTATCGTACGGCGCTCGCGTATGCCCAGGAGCGGCATTCAATGGGCAAGCCCATCGCGCAGCATGAAATGATCGCCGACATGCTCGATGAAATGCAGACGGACTTGCAAGCCCTTCGGGCGTTGGCCGTCGATGCGGCGTGGTGCGAGGAAATGGCGCAAAAGAAGGTCATTTTCGGGCGAGTCGGCAACAACGCGGGCGACAAGGATCGCGAGCTTCAGCGCTTGCGAGCGCGTTCGCGACGCCTGACGCCATTACTGAAATACCTCGCGGCGGAAAAAGCGGTCGAAATCACGCGTCGAGCCATTCAGATCCACGGCGGCGTCGGGTATACGAAAGAGTATGGCGTGGAAAAACTCTTGCGTGACGCTGTCGTGATGCCCATTTACGAAGGCACGAGTCAGATTCAATCGCTGATGGTGATGAAAGATACGCTCACGGGGGCGATCAAACGACCGAGCGAATTTTTGTCGCGTATTGCGGAAACGCGGCTTGCGGCATTACGCGCGCCGGAGATCCTCGATCGGCGTGTGGCGCGAATTCAGAGTTTGTCGCTCTCGGCGCAGCAGCATTTGCTGACGCGAACGGCTGCGGGCAAACTTCGCGCATTATCGGATTTGCCTCTGTCCGATTGGCGAAATGCATTAAAAAAGGGATGGGATCCCAAAAGAGATTTTTCGTTGGCGATGCTCCACGCCGAACGGCTCACGCGACTTTGCGCCGACGAAGCCATTGCGGAAATATTGGTGGCGCAAGCAAAAAAGCATCCGGCGCGTCGTGAATTGGCCGAGCGATTTCTGGATCGGGCGGAACTTCGCGTGCGTGCCGTTCATGAAGAAATCACCACGACAGGCGGCAGAATTCTGGCAATGCTCGGCGTGGTCGAACGG
>CAYSYX010000206.1:0-15792 GCA_964435055.1 uncultured Polyangium sp.
CAGATGCACTCGACAAACGAGCGCGGCGGTCCGAGGGCGCCGGAAAAGAGGGCGCGCATGGCTCGAGCGTTTGCCGCGTGAAACTCGAGTGCGTGCGGGTCGTGAGAGCCGATGCAGAGGACGTCGTGGGTGTGCGATGGAGTCATGGGCGGTTGCAGTGGCAATGCATGGGGCGCCATGCGTTCAGATACTGAACACCCTATCAGACAACACTGCACAGGATCAAGCTCGCGCGCATCACCGAACAAGAAATTTATCTCACCAATTTCCTGACCACGGTTCGAATTTCGATCGCAAGGCCGCCTGGGAGAAACGCGACCCAAATCACCAAAACCCTAACCACGGTTCGAATTCAGGCCCAAACATGCAACATTGGTTACACAAACCCTGACCACGGTTCGAAATGCGGCTACCTAGCTTACGGTTCGAAATGCAGCTAACTAGCTTACACCCAGATGCCGAAGCCCGAGTCCGGCTGCTTGCCACACGCAAGCGCGTCACGCCCGCAACGCACGTCCATCGAGCGACCGTGGCGCCTTCGGACTGATCGCTGTTCAGTTGCGCATGTTCAGCTGTCTACAGGCTGCGAGGCATGAACGGCAGGACCGTCTTCAGGTCCTTGTCGTTGAACCGCAGCTGCAACCCGACGAAGTAGTCGCGTCGATCAGCGTTCAGGATGTCGTCCACACCGCCCAGCAACCACAGCTTCCGGACAAACTCGTACGCCAGCGCCACGCGCCACCTCGGGGAGATCTGCTCGCCGAACCCGAACAAGTCTTGCCGAAGCTCGAAGCGATCGTCGAGCAAGTGCAGATCCAGACCGAGCCCACCTGAAGACTCGCGGATGCCGAAGCGTCCGGTGAACGGACCGACCCGTTTGGCGAATTGGAACGAGAAACGATACGCGTTCGTCGTGACCGTACGAAACTCGCTGTAGTGCGGTGGAAGGCTCGGGTTCGACGTGTCGACGTTGACTTGCTCGAACGTCGTCAAACCGCGCGGATCGTTCACGATCTCGAACAAGTAGTACTTGTCTTCCGACGGCGCCAAACGCAGCTCGACGTAACTCTTCACCGTATTCGCGAGGAAGTTGTACTCCGTGCGTAGACCCACGATCGTTTGCAGACGATTCACTCCCCCGACAAACTCGCCCACGTCGCCCACCACGTTCTCGACTTCGTTGATGAGCGTCTCGTCTTTCGTCAGCTTGCCGAGCGTCCCTTCGCCTTTGTCGATCCGAGCCGCAACGTTGTCCGCGTGCGCCAGAGCCGATTCCAACGATCCGGTCGCTCGCTCGAGGCGCGATGCTGCGCTGCGAACATCGCCGGGACGACCACCTTCGCCCGATTGAGCCCCCGTCATTTTGCGCAAATCGCTCGTGAGTTGCCGGACGTTATCGAGGATCGCATTGATGTTCGGCTGCGATTGCGTCGTAATGCTATTGATATTCGTAATCGTGTCTTTGACCGCCGTACGATTCTCTTTGACCGTTTCGTTCAGCGCTTCGGTCACTTCGGCCAGGTTTTTCAATATCGTTTCGAGCTGATCTTTGCCGCGATCACTGCCGACGGTCGTTTTCAGCGTTTCCGTCACGGTTTTTACATCGCGCAGAATGCCTGCAACTTGACCTTGCAGCGATTCCATCGTCGGTTCGTCGATGTATTTCGTGATTTGCCCCTGGTCGGGAATTTGCGGATTACCTTCGGTTCCCGGAGTCAATACGACGTAATATTCGCCAATCAAACTCGTGGCGCGCCGCCCGATGGCCGCATCGGTAAATAGCGGCGCCGTGGGAAACATCTTAATGTCGATGCGCGCTTTGCCCCCGTCGAGCCATATTCGATCGACCGTGCCGACTTGAATGCCCGACACCATTACGCGCGATAATGGCGCGATGCCCGTCACATCGGGCAAATACGCCCAAACGCGATAACCCCCGGCCGTCCCCGCATCGCGAGAAACGAAGCGGTATCCGCCATAAGCGGCAGCGGCAAGCGCCACCGTCATGATCCCAACCTTCGCCGCTCGATTGACTTCGATGCCCAAGCATCGCGAGGCTAGCACGAAGTGCACAAACCAATGTCGGTCTTTTTCAATTCTCGCACCGTGGGGCGACGTCGCGCGTCGCTCGCATCCCACCGCAGCTTTGCTACGTCTTGGAAATGACCCACGACGATCTTCGGGCCTACGATGTGCACGCCATGTTGCATCAGGATCACCCGCGGCCCGTCGAACTCCCCGCGCCTGGGGAACATTTACCCGGCCCCACGCGTCGGAATCGTCCTATGCCCTCGATGCCAGCCACGTTCGGCCTCTCCACCGCTCGGCGCACGACAAACTTGCTGCGGCGATTCCTCGCCCCGTGCGTCCCGACAATCGCGGCCCTGACGCTGGCTCACGCCGCCGCCGCCGACTCCGCACCCCTACGCGTCCAGTGGAAGAACGAACTGGCGTCCCCCAAGGCAACGGCTTCGACAAACCCCGGAGAGTCCGCCCTTCTCGCCCTCTGCGGCCCCGCGGATACGGCGCTCATGGACGTCGCCTCGCTCGTCGCCAAAAGGCAGCTCGAAGGAGCGCACAACCTCACCGCGGACGAACTCGCCTTCGCCCTTCGTTCCGCCGGTGACCCCCACGTTTGGCCCAAAGCGTGGTCACTTTCCGGGGAAAACCTCGACGAAAACGACATCACCTCGCGCTTCAAAACCTTCATGGACTCCACCCGCACGCTCGGCAAACGTCGCTGCGGCGTGGCGCGACAAAAAGGCCCCGGCGACGCCGCCGTCGCCACCGTCATCACCGTCGATGCGCTCGCGGATATCTCACCCGTGCCCACGTCCGCTCGCGTCGGCCAGTGGATCAACCTCGAAGGCGTCATGCTCGTTCCCGCTTCCGGCGTTCAAGTTGTTCTGCTCGGACCTCGCGCCGCACCGAAAACCGTCCCCAGCTCGCTGTCCGGCGGACGCATTCGTTCCACGTTCTCCGTCGACCAACCCGGCGCGTGGCTCGTACAAGTCCTCGCCACCGTTTCCACCGGCCCTCGACCGGTCCTCGAAGCCACCATCTTTGCCGGCCAGAAGCCCCCGAGCGAGTTTGTCCGGGCACCCGTTCCCGGAGAAGAAGCAGGCGCGGGCGTAAAGGATCCTGCCGAAGCGATGCTGCGCATGATCAACGCCGCTCGCGTCGCCGAAGGTCGCCGACCACTGACGCGCGATCCGGCCCTCGATGCAGTCGCTCGCGCCCACTCGGAAGAGATGAAAAAAGCGCGGTTGGTCGGGCATGACGTGGGCGGCGGAGATCCTCGCGCCAGGCTCGAAGCAGCAGGCATCACTTCGGCCGTGGCGGGAGAAAACGTGGCCAGCGCAAGCTCGCTCGAAAACGCACATCGCGCCCTTTGGGCCAGCCCGTCCCATCGCGGAAACCTCCTCTTGGAAAGGTTCACGCGCGTAGGAGTTGCCGTCGTTCAAGGTCCCGATGGAGCGTACTGGGTGACGGAAATGTTTGTCGGTTAGGAACTCAAGCCGGTTCTCGCTTCTCACCCACGGTTTGTCCCAACAGCATCGGCGTCGATGATTGAGGCACCGAATTCTTCACGGCTGCGGGCTTTCGACGCAACGTGATCAGCTCCTGCGTCGGCAACGGCTCGGGCTGAATCGTACAGTGTTCCAATTGATGAACTTCTCGAATACGTGCGGACACGGCTTGCACCACGTCTGTCCCGTGAAACCCTCGCGAAATGATGATGTGCACCGTCAGCACATCGAAGCCTTCCGAGATCGACCAAACGTGTAGGTCGTGGAAATCGACGACACCCGGCACGCCGCGGATCGTCTTTTCGATGTCGGCGATGTCGACCTCGATCGGACTGCCCTCCATCAACACATGCGACGTGTCGCGCACGAGTTTGAACCCGCCCCACAAGATCAGAAGTCCGATCACCACGCTGATCACCGGGTCGGCGCGATGCCACCCGAGCGTCAACACAAGGACGCCTCCGGTGATGGCTCCGACGGACCCGAGCGCATCCGAAAGCACATGCGCAAGCGCCGCGCGCGTGTTGACGTTGTGCCCTTGAGATCCCGCCGCGAGCACCGCCGCCGCGACGAGGTTGACCACGAGACCCACGACGGCGGTAGCGATCATCGCGCCGGCATCGATCGTCCGCGGCTCGCGAAATCGCTGCACCGCTTCGCTGAAAATCCACACCGCCGTCAGGGCCAGAGCGACTCCGTTGGCAAACGCGGCCAGCACTTCGGCACGTCGATGACCGTACGTTCGCGCGCGTGTTCGCTGCTGCGAAGCGATGCGCTGCGCAAACATCGCGAGCGCCAACGCCGCAGCATCCGCCAGCATGTGCCCGGCATCGGCCACGAGCGCCAGGCTGCCCGAGACAAACCCGACGATCGCTTCGACAAACATGAAGCCGGCGGTGATGACAAACGCGAACACCAGCCGCCCATAAGGCGTTCGGCGCAGCTCGCTCAAACCATGCGCGTGACCGTGATGGTCGTGGTCATGATCGTGATGATGCGCGTGCCCGTCTGAAGACGCGGCGTGCGAATGCTTCGACTTCGAAGAATCCTCATGCACGTGATCATGCGCGTGCTCATGATCGTGCTCGTGCTCATGCGCGTGAGCATGATCGTGGTCGTGCCGATCATCGTGCGCATCTGATTCCCGGGCCATCACGCCCAGCGTAGTCGATTCGCGGCGGATGGACGATCCTTCCCCATCGTCGGTGCCCACCCCGGCGCTCGTTCCAAGCCGAGAATGCCCGAAGACCAGTGGTGAAACGACAGGAATTCGGACCCTCGAGCGTCGTTGATTATGCTGCCCGCATGGCGGAAGTTTCACCGGACCGGCTGGTCTGGGTCGACCTCGAAATGACCGGGCTCGATCCAAAGAAGTGCGCAATCGTCGAGATCGCTACGATCGTTACGAACTCGAACTTGGACATCATCGAAGAGGGACCGAACCTCGTCATTCATCAACCCGAAAACGTCCTGGCGACGATGAATGATTTCGTGCGCTCGCTGCACTCGCGCTCGGGTTTGCTCGATCAAATTCGCGCCTCACACGTGACGCTCGCCGAGGCGACGGACCTGACGCTCGCCTTCATCAAGAAACACGTGCCCTCGGGCGTCGTGCCGCTCTGTGGAAACTCGGTCTGGAAGGATCGCGAGTTCCTGGAGACGTATATGCCCAGGATCGTCGAACATCTTCACTATCGGATGATCGATGTTTCGACGCTGAAGGAATTGGTGCGCCGTTGGTGTCCATCACGCGAAGCGCCCAAAAAGAAAGAGACCCACCGCGCGCTCGACGATGTTCGCGAATCCATTCAGGAGCTCGCCCATTACCGCGCGATGTTTGTCCAGCCAATTTCGGCGTGATCCGTACGCGACGATCGATTCACGCGCGAAACAGCGCGAGCACCCAAAGCGCAATCCCAAACAGCGCCACGACGAATCCGGGTCGGGCATGAGCGAACGCTCGACCGTCGGGCGCGAGTTTTCCCTGACGCACTCCCCACGCAGCGCCCCCGGCCCACGCAAAAAACGCCGCCACGAACGTTACGACCCACGGAACATGTGGAGCTTCGTCGCGAAGCAGCGCGTCGAGTTGCCGCTGCTCGATCCGTTGCGGCGGTTCGACGCGCGTCCCCGGAGGTCGCGCCGCCGCCGATTCGATACGCGCAATCGCCTTGTTCGCTCGCTCGAGATCGCTTTCGTGCGGCGTGACGATCCACCGCGTCTCGATCGCCGCCGTCCGTACGGCTCGCCAAGCCAAGAGCGCCAAATCGCGATCACCGTGGCCTTCGGCAACCGTAGCAATCACGATCAATCGCTCGTACGCCACGCGCACATGCGGCGCACCGGGCGCGTACCAGCCCGCCGCCCTGCGCGCTCGCGTCGTCGCTTCATGCAGGTCCGCATTTCGTAAAGCCTGCGTACTCGCGGAAATCTCCGACTCACCCGCCCAAATCACGCGCGCGGAAACAGCCCCGATGCACGCCCCGACGAGCGCCAGAGCCGACAAGATCCGAAGCAACAGATGCAGGGATCGAGCCCGCGCCGGGGACATCGCGCTGGGTTTGTCTTTCGGTGCCGGCTCGGATTCCGTCACAAGAAGTCACGCTTGTTGAAAATCAGCACCGCAACCGCCAATAACCCGAAGGCCCACGCGACCGCCATCAGCGACGTCATGCCGAGGTACGCGGAAAGTTTTACCGACGCAACCTCGCCGAGCATCAGTGGACGAGGCGGAACATAGACTTGGAGATTCGGAACGACCTTGGCCAATGCCGCGAAAAACTGGCTCAACGGACCAAACGTTCGGACAGGCAAACGCGCGAGACTGTCGGCATTACGTCCGACGATAAAAATGCCCAGCGCAAACAGCGAGGACAAAAACGGCGTCGAAAAGGACGCGAACAAAGTCACGAGCGCCGCAACGATCCCAATCTCGCAGAGCGTCAACGCGCACGAGACGAGCACGACTTGCCGCTCGTCCACCGCGACTTGTGCAAATAGGCTCCCCAGAACCAGCATGCCCGCGGCCCAAGGGATCGGCCCATACGTGCGAAACGCCGGCACACGCCAAGCAACGACGCCCGCGAGCGCCGACCAACCGAGCGCACCACCGAGCAGCATCGGGATCGATCGTCCCGCCAAACCAGCTCCCAACATCAGCACCAGGCCGGCATCCGCCATGACAAACACGGCGATGGTGAGCAACGTGCCCAGGTATTTACCGACGAGGTACTCGCCACGGCGAATCGGTCGCGCAAGAATGGGAAACAGCGTTTTTTGCTCGAGCTCGCGATGGAGCGACGTGGCGCCGATGATGATGGCGACAGCCAAGCTGAAGATGGAAATGGACGCCGTCCCAAGGTCGCTCACGACGCGCGGGGCGTTCTTGAGCGTGTAGGCACCGACGATAAGCGAATAGATCGAGACCGCAAAAGCAACGCCCGCCAGCCCGAGCAAGATGCGAGCTCGAACGGATTCCCGATAGGTATTGAGCGCGATGGCACTTATCCGGCCAAACATGGCCGGAAACTAGCACGAACCTGAGAGCATTGGGGATCGGAGGAGCTGTCGCGACGTTTCAACGATCAAACTTTGCGCACGCAGCCGTTGCCGTCATCGACGAATCGCCCGCGTTGGAGGGCCAATTCGAGCGCCGCGTCGAGGCCGCCCAAAATGGCGCCCCCACGTTGAAGCCTCGAAAACGACAGTCCCGTGTTCGAAGCCGCCCAATACGCGGCAAATCGCAAGGCGGCTTCTCGTTCCGTAGGCGATTGGTCGAGCGCGCTCGTCAAGCACATGATCCAATCATCGGACGAATAATCCCGCGGATCGGGTCGAATGGCCCGGTATTGATTACGCTTGGGTTTGTCGAAACGACCGGCTGCGACCCCGGCTTCGAGAATTTGCTCCACAAGCTGACGAACGGGCGATCCGCGCTTGCCCGATTCTTCACCGGCCAGTCCCAGAAGCACGAACGCATCTACGACCCGACGAACAGCTTGTTCTTTTGCCAGCGGCCCCTCGCCAAAAAGAACCTCGAATGCATAAGAGATCTGCTCCGACGAACTCATCCGGCTGATCGGCGAGTCATCGGCAGCTGCCTGCGAAGTTGCGACCGAAGTTGCTTGTTGTTTCTGAGATTCGCTCATTTGGCTTTCGTACCGACGTCAATACGTAGGACGAGCGGCCTATGTACTGTGCAATGGTCGCGCCGTCGAGACCCGAAAAGGGTCTACTTGACGAAAATGCCACTTGTGATCCGACGGGTCGGATACGGAATACCAAGATGCACGACCAGAACGTGTGCTGTGGAGTCGTCTTCATTCGGCTGTCCGGCGAAAGATTTTCTCCATTGATTTCTCGAATGCACCTTCAAGCGAAATAACCTCGCTTGCCCATTCAGCGACAAGATCCTGCCCAACCCATTCGCCGGCTGCAACCATCGGTAGCCACCCATCCAATCAGTGCTACTGTCGCGCTCTATAGAATCGAGCATTTGGGGGGAAACGCGCGATACGTGGTTTGGGGGTTCGGCAGATGAAGGAAAAGAAACGACGGCGACATTCTTTCGGGCACGATGTGCCCGAGATCGATCTCCACGTCCTGGGTCGATCCCATCGCATTTTGTCGCGAATCGTCAGATCCTATTTTCGCAGCGAAATTCGGGGCCTCGAGCGAATGCCCGCGTCGCAAACGATCGTCATTACGCATCACGACGGAGGCATGTTGCCCATCAATGGCATTTGCTTCGGCGTGCATTGGTACGACACCTTCGGTTTCGATCGCCCCCTCTATGTGCTCACACACGATATGCTGCACAGCCTTTGGGACCCATTCTCGAAACTCATGGCGGATTCGGGCCTGCTGCGCGCCGATCGGCGCAATATGGACGCCGTCCTCGCCACCGGCGAATCCGTGCTCTTGTTTCCCGGTGCCGCGCGAGAATCATTTCGGAGTTTCTGGCAACGCAGAAATATCGACCTCGGCGGACGAAAAGGTTTCGTGGCTCAAGCCATTCGCTGGGGTCTGCCCATCACGCCGGTCGTATCCGCCGGAGCCCACGAAACCGTCGTGGTTTTGACGTCCGGGCAAAAGCTCGCGCAGAAGCTCAAAATCCCCGATATCGTTCGCTCGGCCGATGTTCTGCCCCTGCTCGCCGGTTTGCCCTGGGGTATTTGGGCCATTCCGTTTCTCCCGCAATTGCCCATACCCGCCAAAATCACAACGGAAGTTCTGGAACCCATTCACATCGACCAAGCCCTTGGCCGCCGCTTGCAGCCGGCAGATGCCGACGACGACAAAATCGTTCAGGCCGGTTTCGACGTGGTGCTCGCCCGTATGCGCGCCGCGCTCGATCGACTTTATGACGAACGAAAATACCCATTCATCGGCTAGCCGTCGGTTTCCACTCTTTTCGCAACAGACCGTACACGCACTGATCCACGGGTTTACCACCAATGACGAAATGACCTCGCAACGTGCCTTCATGGACAAATCCGAGCTTCTCCGCCAAGCATCGCGAAGGCTGATTACGAACGCTGATCAATGCAAAAAGTCGGCGATATTCCGTTTGATCGAAAACAAGATCGATAAGCCGCGCCACCGCGGCCGTGCCAATACCCCGCCCCTGATACGCCTCGGCCAAATGATATGAAATCTCGGCATATCCATGACGAACGACGGGACGTAATATCGATACGATTCCGGCGCTTTCGGCATCGACTTGCACAATCCAGCGATGCTCCTGCTGATCGGGAGCGGACAAATCCGGTTTGGCCGCATCGAGGCGTTTCTTCAACGCATTGATCGACCAAGGCTCGATGGGCATGTTTCGCCGCGCTTGGGCCTCGTTTCGCCAAGCAAACCATAACTTCGCGTGCATGGGCCTCGGCGCAACGAGGCTGATCGATGGAGAATTCGTGGGGCCGGAAATCTTCATTGATACGATCCGAGACGGAAATGCCGAACGTCCCATCTTATGGGATTTCAATTCATCGGTGCAATCCTCACGGCGAATTCCATTCGCTCCGCCCACGCCAAACTTCTTCTCGAATGCTGAACAATACGGCAATCGACTCGCGCAACCCGTCATTTCAGGTTATCCATCCGAGACATCGCGTTCTTAGACCTCGTTACCCGGAGTCGTTGCATGAAATCCCGAACACAAACTTCCTTTGCGTCCGTCGTCATTGTCGGGGGATTGCTCGCTCTGTCGGCATGCATGCTTCCTGCTTGCGGCGCCGATACGGACGGCGTTTTTGCAACAACGGGCGGAACGAACACCGGAGGCGCCACGAATTCGAGCTCGTCCGGCGGCGACGGCGGAAACGGACAAGGCGGAGCGCCAACGACGTCCAGCAGCGGACAAGGCGGAACGCAAACGACATCGACGTCCAGCAGTTCCAGCAGCGGACAAGGCGGTGCGGGAGGACAAACCACAACGTCGAGCTCGACCGGGTCGACGTCATCGACGTCATCGAGTTCGAGCAGCGGATCGGGCATGCCCGAGGATTGTCAGGACGGACTCGACAACGACCAGGACGGCGCCGTCGATTGCGCGGACAGTGATTGTACCGTCGGATTTGTCTGTACGGACCAAGCCCCGACGGGTTGGACAAACGTCGCGCTCGACCAAGGACTTGGAGCACCTCCGGTCGCGATGCCTTGCGACGACGGCAGCATGCCGGAATCGCTCTTCACGGGCCCCGCGGGACCTCCCGAATGTTCGGCGTGTACGTGCGGCACATTGACGGGCACGACGTGCAAAGCGCCGGGCCTGGCTTGTTTCTTGGGCTCCGGCGGGTGCAACTTCGGGCAGCAGGATTGGACGAACAATTTTGCCAACGGCAACTGCGCCAAACCGGACATCGGTTTCAGCCTTCAGTTGTCGTGCCGTTTGACGAGTACGACCGCCGTCGATCAACCGGGCAGCTGCATGCCTTCGACGAGCGACTTCGCGAACAAGGACACGTGGGCGGGCTGGGTCCAAGCGTGCGCGATCAAGACGAGCGCCAGCGGCTGTGCAACCGGCTCGGTTTGTACTCCCAAACCTACGGGGACACAGAGTCTGTGCATTCGCCAAGACGGACAACAGATGTGTCCCGCCGGATGGAACACGGTCCAAGCCTACGTCGACGGCACCGATGATCGAACATGCGCGGCGTGTTCCTGCTCGGCAAACCCCACGTGCACGGGCGGTACGTACCAAGTCTTCGATACGAACAACTGCGATCCGAATGGCGGCAACCCCATCACGATCGACAACAACACGTGTCGCAATGTGAACGCCCAAATCGACAACAACGCGTGGTCTGTCCAAAAGAACCCACCCGCGGCCGGCGGCAGCTGCGCGGCGCAAGGCGGCGAAGCCAAAGGATCGGTGCAACCCAAAGGCCCGGTCACGTTCTGCTGCAAGTGATTCGAAGATTGGTTTGACGTCAAAAGGTGCGTCTTGGTCGAACCGAACGCACCTACTCCGCATCCGGTCGCTTCAAGAACTCGACGTAAAACTTCACGGGCCCGAGCGGGCGTACGTGATGCACGACCTCCGGCTCGACGATGCCCACGGTTTCGGATCGCAAAACGAAGACGCCGCGATCACAGGTGTACTCGAGTCTTCCTTCTTCCACGACGATGTGACCCCACACGCCCGGCTTCAAACGATGGTCATGGAGAAGTCCGGCGGGCACCGTCGTTTCGTCGAAGTGCGCCGTCCGCTTGTAGGGCTTCGCATCTTCGGGAATCGTCGCCATGTTGCAGAACAGGCAATCGAGTTCGGCGCCGAGTTTGTCTCGTCGACCTTCCTCCGTGGTGACCCAACGGCGGTCTTGCCACGGAGGGTTGTGACGCACGTGCTGCGTGTGTGAGCATTCGAGATCGGCCACCCAAGCGCCGTCCGAATCTTCGTGGAAGCCGACGATTTTTCGCTGCATGAAGCTGGATGTGAAGTGACTGCGCCGCGAAAGCAAGAGGGGTTTGGGACGTCGAGCGCCTAAGGCGACGCGAAGCCCCAAATGTTCAACCAGCGGGCACCGCATGAACGATGCCCGCTTCGCCGGATGCTTCAGTTCTTGCGACGTCGACGACGCAACACCGCAAGCGACAAACCGAGAGCAACGACACCACGCAGGTCGTTCGCCGAGTTTGTCGTGGAGCAATCGCATCCACCGCCCGAGACGATCGTACCGGCACTTCCACCGCCCGTTTCACCGCCGCCGGCTCCACCGGCACCACCGGCTCCGCCGGCTCCACCCGAGCCCGAACCGCTGCTGCTGCTGCTGCTGCTCATCGAAGGCGTCATGCACGTACCAATCGTCGAATCGGTCGACGTGCATTCTTCGCCGGTCGGACAACCGTTGCCGTCGGTGCCGCGGCATCCTTCGATGCATCCACCAAGCGGACCGCACACGCGACCACTCATGCCATCGCCGCAATCGGCGTCGGTTTTGCACGGTTGGTCGTCGGTGCCGTCAAGCGGGTTTGTCTCTCCAGCATCGACGCGACCATTGCCGTCCACGTCTTCGCCGCCGTCGGGAACGCCGCCATTGTCCGTGTCGGCATCGACAGGCGACGTGTGGGTCATCGGATCGAGATCCGGTTTGCAAATGGCCTGATCCGTCCCGGAACCCGTGCAGTCGTAACCAAGCTCGGTTCCATCGAGCAAACCATCGCCATCGCTGTCGGGATCGAGCAAGTCGATCTTGCCGTCGCCATCCATGTCCGCCGTCGGATTCGGTTCGAGGCCATCGGGAACGCCGTCGTCATCGCTGTCGGCATCGTTTGGGTTCGAACCAATCGTCGTTTCGTACGCGTCGGGAAGACCATCCCCGTCCGCATCCGGAAGCGTCACGTCGTCGACCGGGTTGAGCGGATCGAGCTCGGGCTTCTCGAGCTTGCCGTTGTGATTGAAGTCCTCGGCGCCATCGGGAACCCCGCCGTTGTCCGTGTCGCGGTCGAGCGGAGCGGTCGTCGTTCCACCCATGTCCGCGTCGGCGATGCAGGTTCCCTTGGTTGCATCCGTCGCCGGATTGCTGCAATCGAAGCCCATCTCGGTTCCATCGAACAAACCGTCGTTGTCACTGTCGACGTCGAAGATGTTCGCCAAACCGTCACCATCACTGTCGAGCGACGGGTTTGGCTCGGCACCATCGAGCACGCCGTCATCGTCGGTATCGGCGTCGTTCGGATTCGAGCCGAGCGTCGCTTCCAGCGCGTCCGACAAACCATCCATGTCCGTGTCGACGACGTTCATGTCGTCCGCGCCGTTGTTCGGATCGAACTCGCCCGGATCAATTTGCCCATTGCGATTCGGATCTTCCGAACCATCGGGGACGCCGCCGTTGTCCGTGTCGCGATCGAGCGGATTCGTTGTCGTCGCGCCCTTGTCCGCGTCCGCGATACACGCGCCGGCTCCGGCGTTCGTCGCCGGATCCATACAGTCCTTGCCCAGCTCCGTGCCGTCGAAAAGACCGTCGTTGTCGCTGTCCGCATCGAGCGCATTGATGAGGCCGTCGCCATCGGTATCGACATCCCATGAAGGTTCGTCGCCGTCGCGAACCCCATCGTCATCGCTGTCGGCGTCCGTAGGATCCGTTCCCGCCGCGACTTCGTCCGCATCGCTCAGTCCATCGCCATCCGAATCGACGATGATCGACGTCGGCGGAGTTCCCGGACCATTGCCATTGCCGTCGGTCACATACCCCGCGTCGGGTGTTCCTTGCTGGCCGGCAGCGTTGATCGTGGCTTGGTTGAGGATCTCGCCGAGCGAATCGGCTTTCACCTTCACCTTGAAACGCACGGTCGTCGTCGCTCCGATGTCGATCACACCGCCGTTTGTCGCGTCCGCACCTGTTCCGAGACGAACCGTGACGCGATTGTTTGCCATGTCAAACTCGCCTTGATCATCTCCCGCGGCGTCGGTCTTCGCTCCCATGTTCGGACCGGCGCTCACGGAGATGGACCCGGCAACGTAAGTGACTTGTGACGGCAGATTATCGACCAGCACCGTGTTGATCGCCGCGTCGTCGCCCGTGTTGTGAACGTCGATCACGTACTCGAGCTCGTCGCCCGGTTGCAGGTTGCCTCCGTTGACGTCGACGACGCTCTTCGCCGAAGTGCTCAGGTTGGGCGACTGCGTCGAGATCGACGTGATGATGCCGCCGAGCACGTATTGATCGGCGACGGTCGTGGCCGTGATGTCGGCCGAAGTTTGTCCTGGCATCACATTGGCCGTGATGTCGAAGACGTCGAGATCGATGCCGCTCATGCTGCGCGCAGCGCCCGTCAATTGCGGAAGATCACCCACGACCGAAACGGGCGCCCCCAGATTGGAGCGCGTGCCGTTGAAGATGTTGGCTGCGGGATTCAACGCGTCCGAGATCGCCGTCCCGTTCCAGAGAAAGTCATCACCCGTCGAACCATCGTCACCGTCGTACGCGATGAGCCCGACCTTCGCGGTGTATCCGGCCATCGGCACGGTAAAACCCGAGATCGTCGCCATGACGGGAGACTGATCGACGACCTGATCCAAACCGTCGCGAACCGCGATCGTGCGCAGCTTGTCGCCCGGAAGTTCGTAAAGAACAACCATCCACCAACCCGCGGAAATCTGCGCATCGTTCAGATTCGTGAGCGCCGCAGAGTCGACTCCGGACACTCGATACGCGCCATTGCCGCGCATCTGCACGATCGACGTGATGTCCGCCGCCGACTGATAGTATGTCCCGCCGAACCCGGTCGTAATGGAATCCGCAGCGGTGACCATCCCGTTGAAACCACCCGGGCCATCGAGCGTGACGGCCATGTCTCCCGCCGCGCCCGTACTTCGCGCCGACCAGTACAGGTACGCGTGCGTGACGGTCGCGCCTGCAGGCACGTTGAGCACTGCCGTCGATCGAGCATTCGCCGCGGTGATCGTATTGTTCGCCGATGCCTGACCGGCCATGGGCGTGTCGGATTGCCAAAACACGTCCGGCGAAGTGTCGTTCGTGTTCGAACCGCACATACCCACGGTCCCCACAACGGGTGCGGGTACGCCGGCTGCGCAATCATGACCCAACGTATTGCCAATCAATACGAAGTCGCCTCGTTGTGTCACCTGCACGCGAAGCAACGGGTCCGCTGACGCAATTCCCGCAGTCGTCATCAACAACGCCACGCTCGTGGTCGAAATGATCGATCGATGCCTCATGTATCCCTCGAATAGGCCATGGGTAACTGGGTTGAAAAAGGATGTTCACCCCACTGGACGTGGAAGTGATCAAAGGATCGATCCGTAGTAGAGCGTAATGTCCGAACGCACGAAAGCACCTTGCGAAAGAGTGGATCTCAGCCTTTCGCGATGCTCATTTTCATGACGAAAACCGCGGCATTTCATTTGGATTCATAACAAATGGCCCTCGAACTCATCATCGTCCGTCACGGTCAGTCCGAAGGTAATCGCGACCGATTGTTCACCGGACACGGACCGTCACCGTTGACCGAACGAGGACGCCAAGAGGCCCGCGCCGTCGCTGAACGTATCGCCGCCAAACCCGTCGATGCTCTGTTCTCGAGCGACCTGCCGCGAGCTGCTCAAACGGCCGAACCCATCGCCAAACTGACCGGCGCGTCCATCATGCTCGACCCGGCGTTGCGCGAGAAAAACTTCGGCGATCTGACCGGCCTCAGCTTCTCGGAGCTCGAAGCAAAACATCCCGACGTGTGGCGCGGGCTCCTGGCACGAGACGTTCATTTCCAGCCGCCCGGCGGCGAATCGCACGCGCAGTGTCGTTTGCGTATGCAGGAATTTCTTACGAAGCTGTACGAATTTCGATCGACGGGTCGCGTGGTGATCGTCAGTCACGGCGTGGCGATCAATCACCTCTTGTACAGCTTGATGTGTACGCCCTTCGATGTGGCGCCCACGATGGTGTTCCAGATTGACAACTGTTCCATCCAGCGTGCGGAACGACAAACCGATGGTTTCGTCCGCATCATGAGCATCAACGACCGGTCGCACTTGGCGCACTTGCCGTAGGAATGCGCCAGGGGAGTTGAACACCCACGCCTTGATTTGCACGACAGAGGAGTTGAACACCCACGCCTTGATTTGCGCGCCAGGGGAGTTGAACACCCACGCCTTGATTTGCACGTTCGCTCCGCGCGCTAACAAGCGCGCTGCGCGAAGAGTTTTGTTCTCGATGGGGGGGGTGGGGCCCCGGCCCCCGCGGGGGGCTGGGCGGGCCGGCGGCGGGGGGGGCGGGCCCCCCCCCCCCCCCCCGCG
>CAYSYX010000207.1:0-15730 GCA_964435055.1 uncultured Polyangium sp.
CGCGTCGTTCGTGTGCAGCGTGGAAAGCACGAGGTGACCCGTGAGCGACGCGTGAATGGCGATTTCAGCCGTTTCTTTATCACGAATTTCGCCGACCATGATGACATCCGGATCTTGGCGCAAGAATGCGCGCAATGCGCTTGCAAACGTCAAGCCGATGGATGGATGCACGTGCACCTGATGAATACCGCCGATCTCGTATTCGACGGGATCTTCCGCGGTCAGGATATTGCGGCTCGGTTCGTTGATGCGATTGAGGCACGCATAAAGCGTCGTGGTTTTACCGCTGCCGGTCGGACCTGTGACGAGAATGATTCCGTCGGGCCGTTGAATGAGGCCGTCCATGATGCCATATTCACGCGGCGCGAAACCCAAATCATCGAGGCCGAGCAAAACGCTGGTTTTGTGCAGCAAACGCATGACGATGCGTTCGAACCCGCGGCTCGTCGGGACCGTGGAAACACGAATATCGACGCTCTTGCCGGCGATTTTCAGCGTAATGCGACCATCTTGCGGCAACCGTTTCTCCGCAATGTCGAGGCTGGCCATGATTTTGACGCGCGCAATGATCGGCGCCATGAATTGCTTCGACGCCCGACGCGCCACATACAATTCGCCGTCGATTCGATAACGAACGACGACGTCGCGCTCCTCGGGCTCGATATGAATGTCGCTCGCGCGTTCACGCACCGCCAAAGCGAAGAGGCTGTTGACCCACGCAATGATGGGCGCATCGTCGTCGCTGTCGATGATATCGACGAGGTTGTCTTCTTCGTCGTGTTTGTCGCCTTGGAGATTCGATTGACCCGCGTCGCGTTTTTCCCAAACTCGATTGATGGCGTCGAGCACCTGTTGGTTCGCCGCGACCGATACCTCGACGGGTTTTCCGAAAATGGACCGCACGTCGTCCACCGCCGTCGTATCGAGCGGATCGGCGCAGACGGCATAAACGTGCGTATCATCCTCGGAAATCGGGAGAATCAAGTGTTGCTTGGCGTAGGTAATGGGCAAACGTGTGGCGATATCGAAAGGAATGGCGTCCTTGTCGATCTTCGGCACGAATTCCATACCCATTTCAGCCGCAAATGCTTGCGCAATTTTGGCTCCATCGGCGACGTTTGTCGAAATCAATATCTCGGTAAGGGTTTGCCCTCTTTCCCGAACCGTGTCGAACAAAGGTATCAATCGAGCAGCATCGACCACCCCGTGCCGAACGAGGATTTCTCCGATGTATTCCGCATGCGCGACCGCACTCATTCGTTACTCCACTCGATCCACGGGTTTTGGTGTCGCCACCGGGCGTGCTTTACGTGGCGTGGGCGTGGGTGTGGGGGCCGGAGTCGCGGTCATCGTGGCCGCTGCCGCCGCCGCTCCACCATCATCACCGCCGCCGCTGCGAGCGATGCTCGGCAATGCAATGGGTTGTCCGGGCTCATGCGTGCGTCGTTCCTTCGGCTTCGCTTCTTCTTCGAGGCGCTGGCGTTCGGCGACCTGCAATTGCGATTGACGAATATCTTCGAGCAGCCCGTTGGCGCGTTCGAAGTCCTTGGGCGGTTCCCACGTCGAATCGCCGAAGACGAAATAGCGATCCAAGAATTCCTGGCGCTCTTGCATTTTGCGCTCGAAGATGGCGCGCAGATCGTCTTGATCGCGCACGATGTAGGGCGTGAGCACGAGGAGCAAATTGGTTTTCTGCGTGGTTTTCTTCGTGGTTCGGAACAACGCACCAATGATCGGAATATCGCCCAAGATCGGAATCTTCGTGCGCTTGTTCGTCACGGCATCACGCACCAGGCCGCCGATGACCACCGTCTGTTGGTCCCGAACAACCAATGTCGTTTTTGCTTGACGCTTGATGATCGGAATGGCGCCGAGCGATCCTTCGAGCGGCGGACCGGCTTCGGAAATACCCTCGGTGATTTCCAGACGAACCTGGTCCGAATCATTGACGTGCGGCGTGACTTCGATTTTCGTCCCGACGTCTTGGCGCGGCGCGGAAAAACCGCCCAAACCACCGAGCAAACCACCGGCCAAACCTGCGGCTCCCGCGCCTCCGGCTGCGCCTCCCGCCAAACCCGCCAGATTGCTCAATCCGCCGACGTTGGTTTGCAATGGAATGTTTTGCCCGATTTCAATCGATGCGGGCACGTTGTCCGTCGCCAGAATGTGCGGCGTGGCCAAAACGTTGGAATCGTTGTCCGTGGCCAAGGCATTCATGACGACACCGAACGCCGGAATCGTAATGCCCGTACCGAGCAAATTGCTGGAGCTCGTAATCGAAGGTCCACGCACGCCGACCGCCAATGCTCCGAGCTGATCGGCAATGGAGAAGGGCGCTCCAATGGACGTCACGGCGTCATTACCACCGTAAAGAATTCCTTGTTCGCCCGCGCCTTTGATTCCGGGCGTATCCACCGGATATCCCAAATGCCAACGTACGCCGAGGTCATTGGTGCGATTGACGTTCACGTCCATGATCACCGCTTCAATGAAGACTTGCCGACGCGGTTGATCGAGCTGATCAATGACATTACGCAGGGCCGCATAATCACGCAATGACGACGTCACCACGAGTTTATTCGAACCTTCGTCGCACGTGATCTTGACTTGCCCCTCGAAAATATCGTCGGTCGAGCCCGGCACGGGGGCGGCTTGAGCGCCCGCACGACGGCCGCCCGCCGCTCCACCACCGCCACCGCTGCTCCCGCCCAAAATCTGATTGAGCGTACCGGACAAATCTTTGCAACCCGCATGCTGGAGCGGCAAAACATGCATTTGCCCTTCACCCGATTGCGGTACGTCGATGCGCTTGATCAATTCGAGCAGGCGCAAGTAATCGCCATTGTTCGCCGTAATGACCAAGGAATTCGTTCGATCATCGGCGATGATTCGCGCTCCGGGTCCACCGCCGCCCGCCCCGCCTTTGCCGCCTTTCCCCGTGCTCGTCCGCAAATCCAGAATTTCGCCGAGCTTCGTGGCGATATCGCCCGCGCTGGCATAATGGATACTTTCGAACCATATCTGATCGCCTGCGCCTCCGACGTCGACATCCTCCAAAATGCGCATCATGCGTTGCACGTTTGTCCCGGTATCCGTCAGGATCAGCAATGAACCGCCGGGATGCACTGTAATGTCGCCGTCCTTCGATTTGAATTTGGCGAGTACGTTGGCCGCTTCGGTCGGATCGACGTTGGATACGCGATAAAGACGGGTGATGAACCGATCTTCATTCGGGACCGGATTGCCCTGGCCGTAAATGGGAGTGGTTTGGCTTGCCACACCAGGTGATTCGATGATTTTGAGGAATCGGCCGTGCGGAATGACCGTGAGGCCGTTTGTCTCGAGGATCGACAAGAATGCGCTGTAAGCTTCGCCGACCGTGACTTTGTCCGGCGAATACACCGTCGCTTTGATTTGACGAACCTTACCGCCGTAAATGAATCGTCGCCCGGTGATATTGCTGATGGCCTTGACGAGCTCGTTCAGGTCGGCTTCTTCAAGATTGAAGGAAACCATGAGCCCGGTGTTCTTGGGCTTGAAATCGATTTCCTTCGGCCCTTGTTTGACCGCGGCCATCGGATCTTCGCCGATGGTGGGCGCATTGCCGAAAGGCGTGGCCGACCCGGGAGGAGGTCCCGGGGGAAAACCCGGCGGAACGGGGAGTTTGCCCCCGCCGGCATCGGGTTTGGCCGCTGCGGTATCGGGTTTGGCGGGGGCGGCTGCATCCGCTGCGGGAGCCGCCGGAACACGGGGGACAGGCGTTTTTAGAACGGGCGCGCCTTTCGGCGCGGGTTGCTGAGCGACGGCATTCAGAGGAATCGATGCGCCAAGAAATGCGGCGAGTGCCAAACCAAATCCACGATGACGACGAACCATTGCCTGCATAGTCAGCTTCTTTTCACGAGTGGGGCCAAACGTTTTCATCATGTTCGCCAATTACGAATTGCTCAATGCGTTTCCTCGGCGGCAGGAGCATCGGCCTCCGCCGGCAATTTCGCTTTGATCGCGCGACCCTTTCGAGGCGAGGTTTTTCCCGGAGCCGCCGGAATGGCTTCGGCAACCTTCTCCGTCGCCGTCGCGGCCGTATCGCCATTTCGTGCCGGAATGAGGGCTTTGGCGACCGATACGACAACCAAACTGGCAATGGCGATGAAGCCTGCAGAACCCAGGACGAACGTCAAGACGTAAAGCAACGTCCTTTGCAACAAGGAACCATCACTGAATGAAGGCAACTTCAACTTCGCCATGGTCAATCTCCCAACGTCACGAAAGCCAAAATCACTTGATGCTGAAATCGATGGTCGTCGGTTTTCCGCGACGATTCACGGTGACCGAAAGTTTGTCCGCGCTGCGAAGCCGCGCATAGGCTTCGAGCGCCTTTTGCGGATCGCTCATTTCAAAACCATTGATGCTCTGCAATCGATCGCCATTTTCGAGGCCCAATGTGCCGAGCAATGAATCCGGACGAACCCCGAAGAGCCGAATACCGACCACTTTATCGCCCTCTTTCTCCGGAACGATACGCGCCGATTTCATGAGTTCACCCTGATTCTCGAGCACCTGATCCACGAGCGATCGTTCGATATCGAATTGAGTATCGCTGATTTTATGAATTTTCGCCGCCATGTCCGCAGGGATTTTGCTGCCTTTTCCCTTCGGCGGTTTGCCCTCGGCCGAAGGAGCCGCCGCCGCAGGAGGCGCCGCCGCCACTTTCTTCTCCCCGTGCACGAGCATTTGACAACGCGAATTTCCCTGCATGAGCCACACGCGATCCCATCCGATCCAATGCACCGTGTGCCCACCGATTTCATCGCCGCGTCGACGCAATTGCGATTTTCCGTCCGAACCCGCAATCGCCGCAAATGACCAATCGGGATCGTCCGATTGCGTGATCAGCAAACACTTCGCCACATCGCAAACGGGATCATTGTATGGGTTTGTCGTGTCCACCGGCGTCGCTTCGGGTTGCGGAATCGTCAACGATTGCGGCGTCCCGTCCAGCGGACCCGTCACCGAATCAAATGGATTTCGAGCCAAAATGGGGCCCGCATTCGTCGAACGGTCTGAACCGCCCGGAGCGTGTGCCGCCCCACCTTTGGGCATGGGCGGTGGCGGAGGCGTCGCGGATGGGTCGAGCAAAACGCTGCCGGCAACGAGTTGACCCATGCCGGACGCCTGGAAATACGCCGCCGTCGCAACGAGAAAACAAATCACAATCGGAAAATATCGCTTGAGGATCGCGTCGAGTCCCATGGGCCTCAATGGCTGGAAGCGAGAGTCGTGCCAGCCGACACGAGCAAGGTTTTCAGCTCAAATTCTACCATGAAATTGCCTGGATCGACAAGGTGGCGCAAGTCGAAGGTCCCAAACCGACGACCTTGCCAAAATGACAATCGAAATTTTTTGCGCGCGGAAGTGATCTGGAACCGGGTGGAAAAATTCAGAAAGCACCACCACTCATGTTTCGATCTCTCCGAGCTTTCGGTAGATCGTGCGCGTGGAAATACCCAGCAATTGCGCGGCAACGGATTTGTCCCCTCGAGCATATTGCAGAGTTTCCCGAATGAGTCGCCGTTCCACTTCATCGAGTGGCGTGCCGACCGAAAACGTAATCGGACCCGGCGCAGCTTGCGTCGTTTCCCGAATTCCTTCCGGCAAATCGTCCAGCGATAATTTGTCACCGCGGCACAAAACAGCCGCCCGCTCGACGATATTCTCCAGTTCACGAACATTTCCAGGAAATGAATAATCGGACAAGCGAGCCATCACTTCACGCGGACAATTCAGTCTTTCGCGATTGTTCTTCGCACAATAAACGCCCAAGAAATGATCCACCAAAAGCGGAATATCTTCTCGCCGCGCTCGAAGTGGTGGCACTGTAATGGCAATCACGTTCAAGCGATAAAAGAGATCTTCACGAAAACGCCCGGCCGCGATTTCCGCTCGAAGATCCTTATTCGTCGCCGCCACGATCCGCACGTCCGCCCGCACCGTGTCTCCGCCGATCGGTTCATATTCATTTTCTTGGAGCACACGAAGTAGTTTTACTTGAACGGACGGCGTCAATTCGCCGATTTCGTCGAGAAAAAGCGTTCCCCCCGCCGCTTTGGCAAATCGCCCTTCGCGCCGCGCAAATGCGCCCGTAAATGCCCCGCGCTCGTGCCCGAATAACTCGGCTTCGAGAATCGTCTCGGGAATCGCGGAACAATTGACCGCCACGAACGGGCCGAATTTCCGCGAACTATGGTCGTGAATGTAACGGGCGATGAGCTCTTTCCCAGTGCCGCTTTCACCCAAAATCAAAACCGTCGCCGACGAAGGCGCCGCTTGCACGGCGACATCCAAAACCCTCCGCAATGCGGGACTCGAACCAATGATTTCCCGCTTCGTGAGCAACGACAATTCTTTTTTCAGCGACCGATTTTCCGCCACGAGCGACCGACGTTCAGCCGCTTTACGCACGCTCTTGATGATCGTCATGCGCTTTAATGGTTTTTCCACGAAATCATACGCGCCCTCGCGCATCGCCTGCACAGCCGTCTCCACCGTGCCGTACGCCGTCATCAAAACCACTTCCGTGTCCGGCGAAAGCTGCTTGATCGCTCGGAGCAATTCAATGCCGCTCGTTCCGGGCATCATGAGGTCTGTCAAGACAACCTCGACCCGATGCGTGCGCAAAATGTCGAGCGCCACACGCGCCCCGGCCGCCGTGAGGACCCGCAATCCGTCGCGCTGAAAAATCTTTTCAATCGACGCTAAATTCGACGGCTCGTCGTCCACCACGAGCACCGTCGGCGCATCCGCCGTCGTACCAGGTAACGATTCCGGAGGGGGAGGGGTCGATGTGCCGGACATTTCGTCAGTCATGACGACAATGTGTCACAGTATCAGGGACCCTGTCCAGCCTGACCGCGCAGATTGTCAAACTGTCACATTCGGTCAGATCGGAACGAGTCGAAAGCTCCGGATAAATGTAAGGAGGTCACTACGAGCATCGAACCGCAGAAGAGCGACCGCGACCTCCTTGCCGTGCTCATCGCAAATCGAACCGGGCAGCGTCGTCATCGTTTCGAGCAGAGCCGTCGGGGACACATTCTTCTGTCCTTTGAACTCATACGATTTGCCATCGTCCCCGACAAACTGAAAACGATACGGAAGCGTTCTCGTACGTAAGACATCCATGCCGAGCGTTCCGCGAACGCGGCGATGGTTGGCAAGCCCCGGTGCAAAAACGTCGCCTTCGATCTCCACTTCCGGATGCCGCAAAAAACGCAACAACGGCGCGCTCTTCGCGCGGATCGTGAACGACATCGGCAGGTCTCGTTCGGGTTCGTCCACGAAGTGAAACGCTCCGGCCATCGTCTCCCAAAATTCGAGGTTGCTCATGATGAACCTCCGGGTTCGTCGAAATCCTTTGAGGACAAAACGAGTTCTTCAATACGCGTGCCGTTCGCCAAAGCCTCGGCGATGCGCGGAACGTCACCGATCGTCACGTGACCATAGAAATATCCGTCGGGTTCGACCGCAATGGCCGGGCCTGCCCAACACACATCGAGGCAGCTTGCGGTGCACGCTCGCACCTCCGTACGCGCCAGACCTCGCGATTGCAGTTCCGCTTTGAGCGCCGCGTGGATTTCGACGGCGCCTCGCGCTGCACATGAACCTTTCGGCGTACCGTCGGGACGGCGATTCACACAGACAAAGAGATAACGTTTTCGTTGAGGCACCATGCGAGCGTGAAGCGACCGCGAGCGCGGGTCAACCGCCCTTGCACCTGGAAGAATTCGCTTGTCGGGCCAAGTGCCGACGCGCATGCTTCGCCCACGAATCAAGCCTTTTCGAGAGGTTGCGGCCAAGGCGGTCCGCAGGGAAAAACTCGAAGGCGAAGTGAACCTCCGACGTGCACGCGCACTCGATTGCCGGATTCCTGATCGCTTGGGTCGTTGCGTATGTCGCGATCACCGCGTTCTGTTGGTCCTCGCGACGCGGACGGAAACGCGAAACGGAATTTCTGCTTTTCGGGATATTTTGTGCAGCGCTCACCGTGCATACGGGCGGCGCGATCGCTCTGCATCTGTCACACGCGTCGCACGTGGTGAGTGTCGCTCTCGCGGTCTCCGAGTTTGGCCGAGCCGTCGCCGCCGCATGTTTGGCGCACGTTACCGCTCAATTGGCACACCAACGATTCAAGTCGACGATGTTGGTGGGCATGTACGGCGTGGCGTTTGTCGTGGGCACGGCGAGCGCCATGGATGCGCTTTTCAACAAGCAAACGGAGATCGAAGCTCCCGTCGATGTTCTGGGGATCCGGGTCTTCGAAGTCGCCGTGCGCATGCGCCTCATCGATACGGCGGTCTCGACGCTCGTGTTTGTCGCAGCGTGTTTCGCCATCATCGTGATGATCCGTTCGGTGCTCCGAGGGCGACGCGATTTGCTCCCCACGATGTGGGGCGCCGCCGCCTTTTTCTTCAGCGCGCTCTACGACGCGTCGCGCGGCATGAGCGGCCAGGACAAACCCCTCACGATCCCCTACGGATACGCCGCCTTCGTGATGGGCGTCGTGATGAGCCTCTTGGCGCGTTATTCCGCGCTGCGCTGGAGCCTCGAAGATCGAGCCACGGCCCTGAAAAAACGATCCGCCGAGCTGGCTCGTTCTTACGAAGAGCTCCGAGCCGCTCAGGAACAAATCGTTCGGAAAGAACAACTGGCTGCGGTGGGTGAACTGTCCGCGGTGATCGCGCACGAAGTTCGCAATCCTTTGGCCATCATGACGAACGCCGTGGCGACGTTGCGTCGCGAAGGTTTGGCCGAGGACGATCGACAAACGCTCCTCGGAATCCTCGAAGAAGAAGCCCAACGTTTGAATCGTCTCGTGGGTGATTTGCTCGTCTACACGCGGCCCGTGCGCTGTGATCGTCAACCGGTGTCGGCGCGTGAAATCGTCGATCGGGCTTTGGCGCTCACGCAGGGGAAAAACGATGTGAACGTGACGCTCTCCGAACCCGAGCTCACGGAGCGCATTCAAGCCGATCCGATGCTCATTCGGCAGGTGTTCGAGAACATCGTGAACAACGCGATGCAAGCGATGCCGAATGGCGGATCGTTGACGGTGACGATCAAGAAGCACACGGAAAATGATGTGGCGGGGGTCGAAGTTTCGTTTCTCGATACCGGCGAAGGCATGGACACGGCTGTTCGTGATCGCGCCTTTGATCCGTTCTTCACGACGCGGGCGACGGGCACCGGACTTGGTTTGGCCATCGTCGCGCGCATCGTGAACGCGCATGGAGGACGTTTGCAGATCATCAGCGATGAAGGCGCCGGAACCGAAGTGCGCGTCTTCCTTCCGCAACGCGGTGAACCGTCGCCATCGCGCCGATCGCTGCCTCCGGAACCCATTCGAACGAGCTCATTGCCGCCCATGCCGAAAGAACTACGTCAGGCTTTGTCGACCAAGACAAACTAGAGGACGAACGATGACGACGACTCGAGATGACATCGTCCGCGCGGACAAGACTTACGTTTGGCATCCCTACACGTCGATGGATCGCTACATCGCCGAAGTGGATCCGCTGGTCATTCTTCGCGCCGAAGGTTCACGGCTGTACGATGTTGACGGGACAAACTACCTCGACGCGAACTCGAGCTGGTGGGTGGCGACGCTCGGACACAATCACCCGCGTCTCGTCGCCGCGTTGACGAAACAAGCTCAGCAGCTCTGCCACACGTCGCTCGCCGGCGTGACGCACGAGAACGCCGCCCTTTTGGCCGAGGAGCTGGTCCACGTGGCGCCGCGAGGCTTGGAGAAGGTGTTTTACAGCGACAACGGGTCGACCGCGATCGAAGCCGCGTTGAAGCTCGCTCTGAAGTTCTGGCACAACGAAGGTCAGTTTGAGCGCAAACGATTCGTGGCCTTCGAAGGAGCGTTTCACGGAGAAACCGTCGGGGCTTCCAGCTTGTGCGGCGTTGAGGTGTTTCGCCGCCCGTTTGCCGGCGTGCTCCTCGATTGCATCTTCGTGCCTCCGCCGGAGCGAACGGATGCATCCGACGATGTGAGTTACGCGCGAGCCTTCGATGCCCTCGAGCGCTTGGTGCGTGACGGGAGAAACTCGATCGCCGCCGTGGTGCTCGAACCGCTCGTGCAAGGCGCCGCGGGCATGCGCATGTACGACGCGGCGTACCTGAAGCACGCGCGCGAAGTGTGTGATCGATACGATGTGTTGCTCATCATCGACGAGGTTTTCACGGGGTACGGACGAACCGGGGGAATGTGGGCGAGTGATGCGGCGGGTGTTTGTCCGGACCTGATGTGTTTGGCGAAGGGTTTTACGGGGGGTGTGCTTCCGATGTCCGCGACGATGACGACGCGGCGCGTATTCGATGCGTTCTTGGGAGCACCGGAACGAGCGTTTCATCATGGGCACTCGTATTGCGGCAATCCGCTCGGAGCCGCCGTGGCGCGGGAAGTGCTTCGGGTTTTTCGCGATGAACAGGTGCTCGAACGGCTGAAACCCAAGGCCGAACGTATTGCTCGCGCTTTTGAAAACATGCGCGGTTTGTCCGGTGTGGTGCGATCACGATCGTGCGGAATGATCGGCGCGCTCGATACGTCCGCCGAAGCAGGTTACCTGGGCGGGATCGGTTGGCGCGTGTACGCGGAGGCGCGTAAGCGAGGGGCGTATCTGCGGCCGTTGGGTGACGTCGTGTATGTCGCTCCGCCGGTGAACATCGCCGATACGGACCTCGAAATGCTGCTGAACATCGTCGAAGAGAGCGTTCGCGCCGCAACGGCTGTTTGATTTGTTCGAGACCGCCCGGCGATCTACTTGCGACGGCGTTTTCGTCCCAAGGCGCCGAGCAGCGATCCTATGGCGAGCACTCCGACAAACGTTTGTCCGGAAGAGTTCTTCATGTCGCATGCGCATCCTTCGGCCGGTTCGTCGGGAGGAACCGTACCGCTGCTGCTGGACGAACTCGAGCTCGACGAAGCGCCTCCGCATTTGGATTGGTCGACGCCGAGGGTCGCGGCGAGGGCAGGCCAAACGGAAACGCATGCCGCCGTGCTCGAGGATCCGGCGGGGCATTCGAGCGGGCACATTTCGTTCAATTTGTAGAGTCCCGTGAAGGTTTTTCCTTCATCCGTGGACAATCCGAGCGTGAAGCCGTTGGCGAATTCGTTGGCACACGTATAGATGCCGGCGTTTGTCCACGTCAGACAGCGCGATTCGACGGCGCTGACTTTCTTGAACGCGTGGTCGGCCGTGTTCGCCAATTGGATGCCGTCCGCGATGGTTCCAATGGCGACGCGTTTGCCGTCGGGCGATAGGGCAAACCCCAGCAGATCCGCGGTCGAGCTAAAGATTTCGGTGAACGTTTGCCCGCCGTCTTGGCTGAAGAGCAGCTGATCCGCATCTGTTCCACTGAGACGAACGTAGATGCGGTCGGGATTGTTGGGATCGACGCCGGCGATGTAGGGCGTTTCCGTCGCGTATTTCGCGTCGAACGTCATGCGGGTCCAGGTCATGCCGCGGTCGTCGGTGCGTTCGACCGCCGGTGCGTAGGCCTTTCCGGCGACACCGCTGACGTACACGCGCTCGGGTTTGGAAGGAGCAACATCGACGGTGAGGGAAATCATGTCGGTGTTGATGGCGGTGCCCGCTTGGGTCCACGTCGCGCCGTTGTCGCTCGTTTCGGCGAGGATCACGTGGAATCCCGTGCCTATGCCCGTCGACGTGATCGCGACGGCGCGCGAGGGTTCGTTTCGATGAACCGACACATCGATGACGTATTCGCCTTCGAGAGGCGCCTTCGCAAACGCCCACGAACATCCGCGATCATGCGTGACGCTGAGCCCTTCGAAGATGCCCGCGAGCACGGTTCCATCCGCCAGAACACCCATCGCCGGGTCTTGTGTTCCGCCATATCCAACGGCCGCTTCGCACACCCAACCCCACGAACCACCCGCATCGGAACTGCTCAAAACGCCGTATGTCGAGCGTAAAACGAGGTGCGTCGGGTCTTGCGGATCCACGACGAGCTGATCGGCGAGCGGGAAGCGACCGTTTGCCCAAGACAAACTCGATACGCAAACGATGGACGTGAAAAGGACGGCAGCCGCCGGCAAGCGAAGAAGGCGATCTTTCATGAGAAAGATCGAAGGAGCGCCCGGCGAGTACGTCAAGTCATCGACGGTGAATCACGTCAACGCGTGTTGTTTCCGTCGCCGTCGTCTTGAGCCACGCGTACGTCGCGCAGTTCGGCTCCGAGCAATTCGATCGCGGCTGTGACGAGCGGATGCGACGCAATGGCTCGTCGTGCCGACTCGAGGCGTGTTTTCCGCTCCGCACTGTCGAGTTGCGCGATCGTGGCGAGACCGCTCATCGGCGCGACGGATTCGAACGTGACGTCGGGTCGCCCTCCGAAATGCATGGCGAGCGCGCTGCGGAGGATCTCCTGAGCCGCCGGTTCTTGGGCCTGTTTGGAGAGGAACGTATCGCCTTCGAATCCGAGCGTGAGCCGATCGGGACCGATATGGAGCAACACGGCGTGTTCCAGAACAGACGCGAGGGCCGGGCGTTTGCTTCGGACGTTGTCGAGGACCGCGCGAAATAGCCCCAAGTCTTTGTTGCCCGACGTTTTTCCCGACGATGTCGTGGTCGGTGCGATGGGCGAAACGTTTGTGGACAAACCACTTGTCGTTGGAGCTCCAACGGGTTTGGGTCGCTGCGGCGTCTGCTGAGGTGCCTGCGCAACGACGGCCGGCGCGGCAAATGGCGCCACTCCGGGACCTCCGGCAAACGTCGGTGTCGAGCCGGTATCGGGTGCCATTCGCCGCACGGGCGGAGCGCCTCCACCACCGGTCGGCGATGGACCTCGGTTGGGAGTTGCTCCGGGAGCACCACCTCCGCCTCCGCCGCCACCTCCCCCTTGAAGGAGGCTTCTTTCGAGGGATGTGATGCGGTTGAGCAGTTCGTCGACGGGCAAGAGGGGAGGGCGTCGAGCGAGGCGCACGAGGGCCATTTCGAACGCGGAGCGAGGTTGTCCACTGCGCACGATGTCGTCGAACGACCGGGAAAAACCTTGATGCAATCGCGTCAAATCATCGGCATCGGCGCGTTTGGCCAGGGCCAGAACGTCCACGGCTTCGCTGTCGGCGAGGTCGAGTAAACCGGTTGGATCTTTGGAGACTTTGGCGACGACGAGGTCGCGCAAATGCGCCAGGAAATCCCGAGCGACATGGGGCAGATCGTAACCTTGTTGGGCCAGGTCGTGCACGATGCGCAGGCACGCATGAGCATCGCCATCGACGAGCGCAGCCGCGAGTGAATGCAGGACGGTTCGATCGGCGACGCCGAGAACACGAGCGACACCTTCGGCGGTGAGTTTGTCCCCGTCGATGCCGACCCACGCCAGCACTTGGTCGAGGAGGCTCATGCCGTCGCGCATGCTTCCCGCAGCTTCGCGGGCGATGACGGACAAGGCGGCGTCTTCGAAGGCGACGTGTTCCTGTTCCAAGACAAACTTCAGACGGGCCGCGACGGACTGCGCGCTGATTAGTTTGAAGTCATAACGTTGGCAGCGACTGAGGATCGTGACGGGGATTTTGTGGACTTCGGTTGTGGCGAAGATGAACTTCACGTGGGGCGGCGGTTCCTCGAGTGTCTTGAGGAAAGCGTTCCACGCGTTGTTCGAGAGCATGTGAACTTCGTCGACGACGAAGATTTTGAAGCGATCGCGTTGAGGCCTGTAGGGAAGGCTTTCTTGAAGTCTGCGGACGTCGTCGACGCCGGTGTAGCTGGCGCCGTCGATCTCTTGCACGTCGACGTCGTTGCCTGCGGTGATCTCGATGCACGCGGCGCATTTTTGGCAGGGCGTGGCGGTCGGACCTTTTTCGCAGTTGAGGGATTTGGCGAGGATGCGGGCGCTGGTCGTCTTTCCGACGCCGCGGACGCCGGTGAACAAAAAGGCGTGTGCGACGCGATTTCGAGCGATCGCGTTGGCCAACGTGGCGGAGACATGCCCCTGACCGACGAGATCTTCGAACGATTGCGGCCGATATTTGCGCGCAAGGACGACGTAGCTCATGCGGAGGTTCGACTAGCAGATCGGCGCGCGGGCGTCGCCGTCGAGCGAGGAGTCGACGTTGCAAGGTGTGCCGGTTCGCGGGATGGCGGATCCGACCTTGCGGTCGGACCAACTTCACGGCATACACGCCACTTCATGCAATTTCGCGGTGGAATGAACGAGCTCGTCCGACAAGCGGCCCGGATGCAGCGAAAAATCGATCAGGTCAAGGCCGGCATCAAAGACAACGAAGTCTCGGCGACCGCCGGTTCCGACAAGGTCTCGGTCACGGTCACTTGCGAGGGCAAGATCCGGAAGATCACGATCGATCCGGAGTTCCTTGCTTCCGAGGGACTCGAGATGTCGCTCGACTTGGTCGTGGCTGCGGCAAACTCGGCCCTGGAACAAGCGGACAAACTTGTCGAGGCGGAGATTGCGAAAGTCACGGGGGGCCTGAAAATCCCGGGAATCCAACCGTAGTGGCCACAGCTCGCGCGTCGTCCTACATGTCTCGCGCCGCGTCCGTTCCCGAACGGCTGACGCGTGTCGTGCAGACATTTGCTCGTTTACCCGGCGTCGGAGAGAAGACCGCTCAGCGGTATGCTCTGTACTTGGCAACGGCGGACGAGAGCATTGCGCGCGAGCTTGGTCGAGAGCTTGCGGCGTTGCGGGATTACGTGCGTCCGTGTGAACGTTGCGGGAACATTGCGGAAACAACCGAAGAGAATACGGTTGCGCGATGTGCTGTTTGCCGAGACGAACGACGTGATCGTACGCTACTGTGCGTGGTGGCTCGAGTGCAGGACCTACTGGCGATAGAACGAAGCGGAGCGATGCGCGGAAAGTATTTCGTGCTCGGACGGCTTTTGTCGCCGCTCGATGGGATTTCCGCGGAGGATCTGCCGCTCGATGCGTTGCGGAAGATCGTGCTCGATCCTGAAGGTCCCGTGTCCGAAGTGCTCGTGGCGACGCCGCCTTCGGTGGATGGTGAAGCGACGGCGTTGTTCATTGCCCGCGAGCTTTCGCCGCTGGGCGTGAAGGTGTCGCGAATCGCGAGTGGAGTGCCGCACGGCGGCGACCTCGAGTTTGCGGATCAAGTCACCTTGGGTCGGGCGATCGAGGGACGAAAGAATTTTGGTTGAGGGATTGAGGGGATGCTGAAGACCATCGTATCGACCGAAAAAGCGCCTCGAGCCATTGGACCGTATTCGCAAGCGGTGAAGGTTGGCGACTTGGTTTTTTGCAGCGGTCAGATTCCGATCGATCCGGCGACGGGAGAGTTTGTCGCGGGAGGGATCGAAGCGCAGACGGAGCAGGTTCTGAAGAACCTCGAGGCGGTGTTGAGTGCCGCCGGCGCGACGTGGGGGGACGTCGTGCGAACAACGATTTACCTGGTCGACCTCGGCGATTTTGCGGTCGTCAATCGGATCTATGGACATGTTGTCGGATCCAATCCGCCCGCACGAGCGACGGTTCAAGTGGCGGCGTTGCCGAAGGGCGCCGCTGTCGAAATCGATGCCATTGCCCACGTTGGAGCCTCGAAATGACCACCAAGGACGATGGGGATAACCCCGAGAAGCGGACTCGAAGGATCGTCCGCTCGGCCAATACGCGCGAACGTACCCCCGATGGGACGCCGGGCGAAGGAACCGCACCTGACCAAGAC
>CAYSYX010000208.1:0-15354 GCA_964435055.1 uncultured Polyangium sp.
CCCTCACCGCGACCTCAATCCCGTTGCTCGCGAACTTGCAAAAGACAAATCCCAGCCACTTCCCAATTCGTTGGGGCTGCAAGCAAAAGACAAACCCGATGCGACAAACCTTGCGACCCCTCACACCAAACGAACATACCGACCGTGACGAATCAGCGGTTCACCGTCGATGTCGACATCGCAATCCGCCACGGCAAACGGAAGTTGTCCGTACGCGTTCCAATGCGCCCCGGTCCGCGGAGCCAGCGGATCACCAAGGCACAAGTGCACGCCGGGCATGACTTGATCGTAGAGGTACTCGCCGAGCGGAGCCGCGACGCCGATGTTTGCCCCAAGCTGGATCAGCCCCACCCGATCGTGGCCGATTCCTTCGCCCATGAACTTCTTCACGTACGACTCGACGTTGCTGTCACGACAGTCGATCGACTTGACCTTGCCCGCGTCGAACACGATGCGGATCGGGCGATTCGCCAGCGAACCAAGTCGACTGCCAAGCCCGCCACCCATGGATGTATCCACCACATACGTGCCGGTGACCGACGCGGGCGAGGACACGAGCGCACCGTAAGGGACGTTCAACCACTGCCCGCGTTGCAAAGGGTTTCCCATGGAAAACCAGCGCAAATGAGGCGCCATTTCCACTTCGAGGAGCGTGCCCGCCGGCGATCGAACTTGCAGGCGCGATTGCGGACGCAACGCGGCCCGTAACGCAGCCATGAGGTCGAAAATGCGTTGCGGGTTTGTCACCAAGCTACCGATGAACGCCCGTCGACTCGTTCCCACCATGTGCACATGACGCGCTCGCGCGGCCATCGACGCCGTGACAAACGCGTGCCGCGCGTCGTATTCGCCCTCTTCACTGGTCGTGACGAAGATCGTCGCATCCGCCGAAGCCGCCGCATCCAGCGCTTCTTGCGGACAACGCACCCACGGTCGAGGCTCCGCTGCTTCCGCATCGACCCGGACAACCCGCGCACCTCGTTCGAGCCCCGCAAGCTCAAACGCGTTTGCGATCGATTCGTTGGCCTGATCATGAACGATGACCAAACGTTCGTTTCGATCGAGCTGGACGAGTTCGTCCAGTACACGCTGGGCCGGCGTCGACAAACCGGCATCGATCGCGTGGGTCGACGATGACGACGACGAACGTACGTTGATCGCCCGCAACGTCGGCGACGACGACGAAGATGACGTCGTGGTCCCATAAGCGCTCGAGGAAGACAAACGCGGCTCGACAGGAGCAGGCGCCGGCGACGATACGCGTGAAGGCGACGGAGTTTGTCCTGAAGAAGTCTCCACGAGGGGCGGAGGTCCGGGCGGAGGAATCGACGACCGGGGCAAACGCACGGTTTGCGCGGTGGGCGAGACGTTCGCCGGCAACGGAGTTGGTCGACGAAAACCCGGGACCGGCGTGGGCTTGCGAGCAACCGCGGGCGCTTGCGGCGTCACCTGATTATCGTTCGGCTGCCCGAAGCTCGGGCGCTTGTGCGCACCCAACGGCGTGGCTGAAGCAAACCGATTCTCAGGCGGTGGAACCGTCGACTTGCGCGTGGATGCCGGAATCACCGACGGCGGCTGCGGGGAATGTCGCCCATCCGATGGCGGCACCGTCGAACGACGAGACGACGCAGGCAACACGGACGAACGCGCCGTGCTCCCGTCATCTTCCCCAGTTTCCACCGTCTCCACACTCCGCGGATCAACCGCCGGCATATTCGTCGAAGAACGCCGCGACGAACCACGCGCCGAGCTTTGCGGCGAAGATCCATCCGGCGGAGTTTTCCCCATTGTCACAACCGTGACGCTAATCGACTTTTCGCATCGTGTCATTCCTTCTCGACACGATGCCGTCACTTCCTCGCCATGCGCTGTTCGCTTCGCAGCCGTTTGGAACCGATGCGCACGATTTTGACGCCGTTACACGTCAATTTGATATTCTTTGATTTTGTACAGCAATGCGCGGTGACTGATTTCGAGCACCTCGGCCGCTCGCGTACGATTGCCTTTCGTTTTTTGCAATGCGCGACGAATCAAGATCTCTTCAATGACCCGCGATGTCTTTTTGATCGACAATTCGCCGCTCGTCAATTGCATCTGCACGGGATCTCGAGCGTCCCGGATTCGTTCCGGCAAACCGTCCACTTCGATGCAGTCTTTCTCCGCGAGCACCATGGCGCGCTCGAGCGTATTCTCCAATTCACGCACGTTTCCCGGCCATCCATATTGCAGCAAAAGCCGGCGCACTTCCGGAGAAACCCCGCGAATGTTCGTACCGAATCGAGCATTGTTGCGACCGAGAAAGTAATCCACGAGAAGCGGAATGTCTTCCCGACGATCGCGTAATGCAGGAATGGCAATGGGCAAAACATTGATACGATAAAACAAATCTTCGCGAAATCGCCCCGCCTGCGTCTCCGCCATCAAGTCCCGATGGGTCGCGGCGATGATGCGAACGTCGATCTTGATGTCTTTCGAATCGCCCAAACGCCGCAACGTTTCTTCCTGCAAAACCCGCAAAAGTTTGACCTGCAAAGCCAAGGGCAATTCGCCGATCTCATCCAAAAGGAGCGTGCCCCCATTGGCTTGTTCGAAGAGGCCCACACGATCGGTCGCCGCATCGGTAAACGCTCCGCGCCGATGACCGAAGAGCTCGCTTTCGAGCAGGTTTTCCGGAATCGCTCCGCAATTGACCGCGACAAACGGCGCGTTTTTCCGCGTGCTTCGCCGATGAATCGCCCGCGCCACGAGCTCTTTGCCCACCCCGCTTTCGCCCACCACGAGCACGGTGGTTTTGAAGTCGGCAATTTTCGAGATCGTCTTGAAAATCGCCTGCATCGCCGTGCTCTTGGCCAAAATGTCCTCGAACGAGCTTTCCCGCAAAATCTCCTGCTTGAGGGCACGGTTTTCCCGGCGCAACGCCTCGCGCTCCTCCGCTTTGCGTAATGTCAACAAAAGTTCTTCGGCTTTGAACGGCTTTTGAATGTAGTCGTACGCTCCCGCTTTCATGGCGTCGATCGCGAGATCCACATTTCCATAAGCGCTCATCACGATCACGGTCGCCGGATCCCCCTTCGCTTTGAGGGTCGCGAGCAGATCCAGGCCGCCGAGTTTCGGCATGCGCACGTCCGTCAAGATGAAATCCGGACCAAACGAATCAATCAGCCCAAGCGCCTCGTCCACCCCGGAGGCGACTTCCACTTCATACCCGTCACGCTTCAAGAACGTGCGCACGACAAGGCGCAAATTCTCTTCATCATCGACAACGAGCACGCGACGCATGGCCAAAGATCCCTGCAAACTTTTCTACACGGTTCGCTTCGACTCCGCAACAGTTGCAGTCCGGTGCAGATTGAGACATACGCGTACCGCACCTCGGACGGACTCGACGACAACGGTTCTTTCGAGCTTGAAGCATTGCAAGGAGTTTTTTCCGTGAGCCTGATGAATCGCCTCGTCGAGCAAGGCAAAAAGATCGCTTCATCGGACCGAGTGGTCCGGTTGATCAGCAACGATCGCGTGATGAAAGTCGCGACGGGCCTCATGGAAACCCGCACGAGACTCGAAGCGGCCACGGAAAAAGCATCCGAAGCGCTCGATATCCTGGTCAATGGCCACGCGCTGCCCACCATCGATCCGGCGCTCGAAGGCAACGACGAAGTTCACGCAAAACCTTCGACATCAAAAGAAAAACCCACAGCCGCTCCCGCCCCCTCCACCTCGACATCGAGTACGTCCGGACAATCCTCGGCCCCCGCAACGAGTACGTCCGAAGCGAACGAGGCCAAGACGAACGAGACGGAAGCGGCCAAAGCGCCGACAAACTCGGAGGCGGAAGAAAAACTCGCGCAACAAATGGCTCGGCGCACGGCGCTTTCGCGTATCGGCGGAAAAGACGTATTCGACAAGTGCCGCAAATTCATGGCCGCGGACAATGCGCGGGCGATGGGCGTGTATCCGTTTTTCCGGCCGCTCGATTTCAACAACGGTCCCGAGGCGGTGCTCGAAGGTCGTTCGGTCATCATGCTCGGATCGAACAATTACCTGGGTTTGACCACGCACCCGAAAGTGCGCGAAGCGGCGCAAAAGGCGATTGAAAAGTACGGCACGAGCATGACGGGTTCGCGGCTCGTCAATGGTTCGATGCGATTGCACAACGAGCTGGAAGAGAAGCTGGCCGCATTTCACGGAAAAGAAGCGGGGCTCGTATTTACGACGGGTTATCAAGTGAACTTGGCGACGATCAGCGGGCTTTTGAGCAACAAGAAGTCCGTGGCGGTCATGGACAAAGACGATCATGCGTCGATTTACGATGGCGTTCGATTGGCGCAAGCGTCGGGCGCACGCATGGTGCGATATCGACACAATGATCCGGAAGCATTGGATCAAGCCTTGAGCGAGCTCGATGCGACCGAAGGCGCGCTCGTGGTGACGGACGGCGTCTTCAGTGCGCAGGGCGAAATCGCGAATTTGCCGGGGCTTTTGCCGATTGTGAAGAAACATGGCGCGCGGATTTTCATCGACGATGCGCATGCATTGGGCGTGATCGGGCCTGGAGGTCGCGGGACGGCGGCGCATTTTGGAATTGCGCAAGATGTGGATTTGATTGGCGGAACGTTCTCGAAATCGCTGGCTTCGATCGGGGGATGGCTCGTCGGAGATCGCAAGGTGCTCGATTACATTCAGCACTTTGCGCCGAGCTTCTTATTTGCGGCCAGCGCTGCACCGCCGTGTGTCGCGGCGGCCATGGCGGCGCTCGAAGTGATGCAGGAAGAGCCGTACCGTCAAGAAAAACTCCGGGAAAACTTTACGTACATGCGCACGGAATTGGCGCGGATGGGCTTCGAACTTGGTAAAACGGAGACGGCGGTCATTCCGATTTACATTCGCGACGATTTGAAGACGGTGATGATGTGGAAAACGCTGCTCGATGAGCATTCCGTGTATGTGAATCCCTTCATCACGCCGGGGGTGCCGCCGAAGCAGCAGGTGCTCCGGACGAGTTACATGGCGACGCACGAGCGATCGCATTTGGATCGGGCGCTCGAAGCCTTTGAAAAAGTGGGCAAGAAGTTCGGCGTGATTACCTGACGCATCGACGTTTGTCGCGAGATTTGATGCGCGAACACCTGCGTCGGGTGCGCCTTCGTGGTACGAAGAGCGAGGCATTCGCGGATTCGTGGGTGCCGTTCTTGGAGGGTGGTCATGTCGATGCGTCCGTACTTTGCCAATATCCTTAGGCCCACGTCATTGCTGTTCTTGGCGTTGTTTGGCGGGACAACCTACATCGGTTGTTCGCCCGGCGATTCACAGATCGCGTGTGATCCGAACACGCAAACGTGCATCTGCGACGCCAATGGTTGCAAGCCTGCGGATCCCACGGTCCAAAGCAGCAGCAGCAGCAGCGGCGATACGAGCAGCAGCAGCAGTGGTGGCGGTGGCGGCGGTGGCGGAGGGACATCGAGCAGCAGCAGCAGTAGCGCCAGTTCGAGCGGACAACTTCCTTGTGATCCGAAATTGGCGACGTGCAGTTGCAGTGTGCCCGCGGATTGCCCGATGGGGATGTATTGCATTGGTGGGCTCTGCGTGGTGGGCTGCAACAACAGCTTGGAATGCGGCAGTGGCAAAGTATGCGTCAATGGCCGGTGCGAGGTTGGATGCAGCGATATGAAACCTTGCGTCGCCGGGCAATTGTGCACGAATGGATATTGCGTTCCCGACGTGAACAAGCCGCAATGCGCGAACGACAACGGATGTCCGTCCGGCCAAACGTGCATCAATGGTACATGCCGGGCGAATTGCATTGCGGACGTGGATTGTCCGCCGGGAGAAGTTTGCGATTATTCGAAGGGCGGGTGCATTCCGAATCCATCGCCGTCGCCGAGCTGCGGGCCGAACAAGCCTTGTCCGGCCAATGCGCAATGCGGAAGTGCCGGGTATTGTCAATATCCGTGCATGGACGTGACGGCATGCAAATTGATCGACAGCCGTTTTTCGGTGTGTGATCAGATCTGCAAGACGCCCGAAGAGGTGAACCCGCAATGCAATTTGCAGAAACCGTGTCCGGTGGGGAAAACGTGCGTGTCGAATAAGTGCTTGTGAGGCGACTCCGGAAGTTTGTTGTCGGCAACCGAGTTCAGACCTCTTGACCCTCGCGTCAACTCCGACTATTCCTTCCGCACCTCGATGATTTCCCGCTTCTCCCACGCCCTCGCGGCGCTCGCTCTCGCCACGCTTCCGCTCCTGGTTTCTTCGAATGCTTCGGCCGACACGCGTATCGCGGTCGTGGACGTGCAAACGGCCGTGATGCAAACGGAGGACGGCATTCGGGCGCAAGCGACCCTGAAAAAGCTCTTCGACAAGAGCCAACGGGACCTCGACGCGAAGCAGGAAGAGCTGCAGCACGCGCGGGAAGACATCGAACGGCAGGCTCGAGTGCTCTCGCGCGAGGCTTTGGCGCGACGAACCGAGGACTGGCAGCGCCGCATGGTCGAACTGCAAACGTTGTACGTCGATTACAACAAGCAGCTCCAAAAGAAGCAGGGCGAACTGACGGGCCCGATTCTGAAGAAAATGCTGAGCGTCATCGCGCGCATTGCCAAGAAAAACGGTTATGACGTGATCGTCGATCGTTCCGCCACACCGTACGCTCGTCAGGACCTGGATTTGACCGAGCAAGTCGTGCAGATGTACAACACGGGCGGCAGCGGCGGCGATGCTCCGGCCGAGGGTGGTGGAGACAAACCCGCTGAAGGTGGCGGCGGCGACAAACCCCCGACGCCGTGAAACATGGCTGAAGTCACCGCGCCGAAACTCCCGATTCAAGTTCGGGACATTCTCAAGATTTTGCCGCATCGATATCCGTTTGTCATGGTCGATCGGGTGACCGAAGTCGTACCGGGCGAACGGATCGTCGGGCACAAGTGCGTTGCGTACAACGAGCCTTGGTTTCCGGGGCATTTTCCGGATCATCCGATCATGCCGGGGGTGCTCATCATCGAAGCGATGGTGCAGGTCGGGGGCATATTGGCGTACGCGTCCGAGCCTATGGACATGACAAACAAGGTGGTGCTCTTTCTGGGCATCGACAAGGCGCGATTTCGTCGGCCGGTGGTACCTGGGGACAAACTGGAATTGACGGCGCGGGTGCTTCAGCGTCGCGGGCCTTTGTGGAAGCTTGCGGGAACGGCGATGGTGGACGGGCAAAAGTGCGCCGAGGCGGAAATGTTGGCGCAGATTGCGGAGAAGCCGGGGGATTGAGGCTGGGCGCTCTTCACGACTTATGCGCAGGAGGTTGCCAATACATGGATACTATCGATCCCCAACTCGAAGAACGTCGCGTCAAGGCCCCCGATGAGCTTGCGAACTCCGACCCATTTTCTCCCAAAAAACTCGTAGCCGATGGAGGACTCATCGGCAGTGCCAAGGGGAAAATTCAAATTTTAGGGGATATCTATTCAACGGGTGAAACGTGGGACGCAGAATTATGAACGGTACTCGCGGTCTCCGCGAATTGATGCGATTGCTAAGAATTACGAATAACCCGTCAATCGCGCATTGATTCCATCACGCCAAACCACCGCGGCGCCGAATCACCCAAAGCGCGCCGCCCAAGGCCGCCGCCACCAACGTCCAGCCCCACGGCGGCAAGATCGGCGATACCCGCCGCTCAATCGCGATCTGCGTCGCCTCCGGCAACGGCAAACTCGATACGTTGTCCACCGTCACGCCCCGGCCACCCGTCGCCGCCGCAATTTGTTGCAATCGTTCGGGATCCGGCCGCGTGTCCGCCCATTCGTCACCGCCCCGCTCGCACGCAAAGTCTCGCCGCGTCGTCGGCCCGCGCTTCGCTTCATCCGCTTCGCCGCTCGATTCATCATGCGGCGTGATCTCCACCGTCGCCGAATACCCGCCCGCTTCGAGTTTCCCCGCTTGTAATTCGACCGGTTGTCCGGTTCCATCAAGGCGCGCTTCCAGCGTCCGAACCACATCGGGACTGCCCAATTTGCGAATCAATACTTTGACGACGCCTTTTTGTCCGACCAACGGGCGCAACGATAACGTCGTTTCTTCTCCGACCAAACACCCGTCCGGCAATTCGACGACCGCTGGCTCGAATCGAGGGTCCCGCATGAGCCAGCCCAAAAGGCCGTCCCAAAATGCTCCGTGCGCTCGACCCGCCGTATTCTCCGCAAAATTGCTGAACAACAAGCGATGCGAACCATCGACCGCCAATGAAATGGTTCGCCCATTGCCATATTCACCCAACGCCAAAATCGGCATCGGCGCCCCATTGGGAGTTTGGCGCGACGGATGCTCCATCAAGACCGTCGTTCCACTGCGCGCATCGCCGACGATATTCGCGCCCGGCATTTCCGGCCATTGCTCGCCAATGAGGTCATGCAAGGGCGCGAGCACCGGCGCCACACGTCCCGCTTCGGTCAATCGAGGCTGAAACGAGCTGACGTCCACACCTTCGGCTTTGGGCGCTCCATCCAATTGCACGGGAAGTACCGACGCCAAGGGCGTATTGGCATAATTACCCGGGACAAACGCTCCGGGACCGCCGACCATGATGAGCCCGCCGCCGTTTTCGACGTACTTCGAAAGCGACTTCAAATGCTTCGACAAACCATACGGAAGCGCGTTGAAATCTTGCAAAACGACCGCATCGAAACTCGGCAAATGCTGATTGAAGAGTTCGTCGACCGGAAATGGAATCAAGGCGAGTTCGTCCTGGGGAGCGACGACGTCGTCCGAAATCGTGTCGCGCAAAATGAAGAATGCCACGACATCGACCGACGCATCGGACTTGAGCCACATCCGCAACGCTCGCACGTCATACGTGGGCCGGCCCGCGACGTGCAGCACCCGCACGCGATCGCGCGCGACGTCAATCGCCACATACCGCGTGTCATTGTCGGGAACAGCATCGCCCGAAGGCGCTTGAATGCTCACTTCGACAATCCGTACGCCCGCTCGATCGAGCGTCACTTCAAACTCGAGCGTCGCCACGCCATTCGCTGCGACGGCTTTGCCCGACGCCAATTCCGTTGGTTCACCAACTTCGCGCAGTTCGCGAAGACGAACCGGAACGGAACTGCAATCGAGGTTGCCCGTGCAACCGATGTCCACCTGCAACGAAATCGGTTGATGCGCCACCGCAGCTCCCGCTGCGCGCACACGTCGAACGCTCGCATCCGTCGGCGCTTCCGTCGCCAACGACACGGTGTGAATCGGTACGTCGAGCACGCCAAGGGACGCGCGGATGGTTTCTCCGGGCTGAACATCGGTCGGTCGATCCAAACGGCCGTCGGACAAAACGACGATCGCCGCAGGCCGCTCATCCGCCGCACGTGACACCGCTTCGATCGCTCCGACAAGGTCCGAATGCGGCATCGGTCGCGCGGTTCGTAATGCCGAACCAAGTCGCGGTTCGACGGCGGCGTCGGTTTTTCCCTTCTCGGAGCTGCCGAGCGGATACGGAGCACCTTTGCCGAACGCGAGCGAGGAGAAGCGGACTTCCGCGCCGCGCTTTTCGAGGTCTTCGAGGGCCCGGATGGCTTCGTCGCGCCGGGTTTTTCCTGACGATACGGGCAAATCGATCGATCGGGAAGCATCGACGAGAACGACGACGCGAGGTCCGACGAACGTGCCTTTGCCTTGGATCGCCACGGGTCGAAGCACGGCGCAAAGAAGCGCGAGCGCCGCGAACACGCCGGAAATGAAGACGGACAAACGTGACTTTTGAGAACGTCGCAGCTCGAGCGCAAGCAGGATCAAACTCAGCAGCACGAGAGCGCCGGCTGCGATTTGATACGATGTCGAAAGATCTCCCGACGGCGCGAAAGACGAGGTCACGGCGTCTCCCTTCGCCGACGACGCATGAGAAACGGCGCGTGAACTTGATCGTCTTTGTAGTTCGAGCAGAGCACGTACATCGCGATGTTGACGGCAAATCGCGTGGCCATTTCGCGGGCGGGTTCGCCGCCGGGTACCACGGCAAACGGATGCGTACCTCCCGCCGATCGCGCCAAAGCTCCGAGCAGATCATGGGCCGAGAAGATGATTTGCGGCTGACCGCCGTGCATGATCACGTCGAGTTTGGCCGGGCCTTCGACGCGTCCCATGGGCCGTTGCAACAAGTAAAACGAACGAAACACGACGTTTTCCTTGCCAATCGGCACGGGCGCGCCATCGGGAACCACGCGGGTCAGTTCGCGTTTCGCAGCTTTGCCAAACGCGCCGACCTCCGGATCGGCGTCATCGACGAACATGACGCCTCCCAGCGCGAGGAATCGCTGAAGCCCGGCGATCTCGCGCGATGTCAGGGGGGCGATGTCCGCCTCGCCGCTCCAAATGACAAACGGCTCGGCCAAGAGCGCGGGCGCATCGGCGCGCACGGTCGTGGGAATCAACCGCGCCGGAGCGCTCGTGCGGCGAACCAGCTCCTCGGACCAACGCGCGGGACCGGTCGTTCGCGCGCCTTCCCAACGCGCAGTTCCGGTGAGCAAAATGCGCGGATTAAAGGCGCCTTCTTCGCCAAATGCCCCGGACGAACGCGGGACAAACGCCACGAGGATGACGGCCGTGAGCAGGACAAACCAGGACAAGACCCGGCGACGCATCAATCGAAATCCTCGACGTACCAAACGCCGGCTTCTCGCCGCAGTTTGACCTCGTGGCCCCCGGGCACCTGCACCGTGGCGCGATCGCCGGCGATATCGATCTCCAGCCCTTCGGGGTTTTCGAGCCCCGTCACGAGCGCCCGCAGATCGTTCTCGACCGCGCTGCGCGTCGCCGGAGAAAGGACACGCATCAGGCCCGCGTAGCTGCGCCGCGCGAGCACTCGACGCAAGCCCGCCAGCGCCTGCACGGGACTTCGAGCGCCCACCGGCAAGGCATCCGCCGACGAAATACGAAAACCATCCCGTTCGAGATCGAGCGTGGCATCTTCACCATCGGCGAAACGCACCCGCGCTCGAGCTTTGATCACGGTCGCGGGCGATTCGAGCGCCTTGGCTTGCTCGGCGAGCTCCGTTTTCTCGTCGAGAACGATGCGCGTGATTTCTTGCCGCGACAAACTCCGCCGGCCTTGTTCACTGAGCATCGCGTAGATGGCGTCGGAGTCGGCGCGAGCCGCCGCCTGCGCGTACGCACGCACGGCATCTTTCGGATCCGGTACGGAAGAGCCGCCACAACCCAAGCCGCCGGCAACAAGAGCGATGATCACAACGCGATGCACGAGACGAAACACGCTCGCGAGCCTAGTACAAAATCGTGACGCCGGAAGCGTCGGTCGTGCGTTAGGTCAAAAGAACTTTCCTCCCGAGCACAACGCCGGATAGGAAAGGCACGAGGAGCGCGCCACCGATGGCCCAACTTCCCATTCGCCTCGCACAAATCGCGGACGCCGAAGCCTACGCGGATCACATCGTGCGCCATGCAGCGGAGAGCGGTCGCGACGGCATGCCGTACTTTGCCCTGGCGAGAACGGTGGATCGGGCCAACCTGATCGTCAGCGCGTGCGAACGTTGGGAACGCCCTTTGACGGAACCACTTTGGGGTCGAACGTTTTTCCTCATGGATCCGGACAAACGGCGCATCGTCGGACACTTGGCACTGCGTGGTGGTCGAGTGCCGGCGGAAATGCATCGCGCAACGCTCGGTATGGGCATCGAGCGAGCCTACACGGCGCAAGGTCACGGGGCCCGAATGATCATCGCCGCCACGGATTGGGCGCGAAAAAGCCCCAAGCTCACGTGGATTGATCTGGGCGTATTCGAGAACAACGAGCCGGCGCGCAAACTTTATCGAAGAATGGGGTTCGTCGAATGCGGCATTCGAACGGATGCGTTCCATGTCGACGACGGCGTACGCGTGACGGATATTTCCATGTCGCTCAAATTGGATTGACAAGACAATCCATTGCGCCCGTCCATCAAGGCGCAGCCGTTCCCGTCAGGTTCGTTTTTACAAACTTTTCCCCACCGCCGGGCGTGCGGTAGACAATCGCCCACCCCGAACCTTCCGCATCGATGGCGGCTTGATCCAAAACGTCTTGCGACGGCCCGTCGAGGCATTTCCAATCGCCTGCGGGAATGCCTTCGGAATCGAGCAATCGGAATTGCGCCGAACCGTCGGAGCGTTTCGTCAACAGTCCCAACTTGTCATCTAGGGCCGCCAAATCCATCGCGTACTTCGTTCCCAGAAATCGTCTGGCCGGACCAACCGGCTTGCCGTCGACGTCGAGCAAGACGACGAGCGTATCGAACGTCAAGGTTCCCGAATGCAAGAGCAGCGCATGCCCGCCGGGCCTTTCGATGAGTTTGACCACGTAATGGCTGAACGATGCGCCGGCAATATCGACCACCGATCCCAGAATGTCGGTTTTTGTAAATCGAGCGAATCGAGCGGTTCCGACCCCGTCCTCGACGGAGCTCCACGCCGCGGCGAACCCCGTACCGGATTTCGTGACCGAAGCAGCGATTGCCTTTGTCGAAAGGCCCTCGGCAAATGTGAATACCGTCTTGGCCACCCCGGCCGCATCAACAAACCGGCCCTTCATGCTCGTTCCTTCGGCCCAGATCACCATCGATCCACCGCCGGCTTCGTCACCGGCAATGGCCAATCCCGCACCCACGGCCATTCCAAGCGTCACGGGAGAACCAATCGGTAAATCATTGATCCCATAACGCTGAAATCGAATCGTATTCGACGCCGCCGTCACCAGCCCGATCGTCGATCCTTCGGACGCAACAAGATCGAAGTCGGGGTCGAGACCAACGGTCGCAACGCTGGGTACGCTGCCATCGAGACCGAACGTGACAAACCCGGGTACATACCGTCCCGCGGCAACTCGTTTGTTGGCAACCGTATCGAGCCTGCTGAATGCCGGGGCATTCGAATTGTCCGGGTACAAATCCACGACCGATCCCACAAGAGGACTGCACGGCGTACCGACGACATCGACAACGTCGAGCGTACCGAAACTCCCCATTCCGCCGATATTGCCGCCGCCACCGCCGGCGCCTCCCGCTCCTCCCACAGCATTTCCACCTTCTCCCGCGTGCCCCGCTTGTCCGGTCGAACCCGAAGAACTGGAGGACGTGGAAGACGAAGCCAGAGGGCCGTGCGGAAGCGGGGACGAATCATCGCCGCAACCGACGAACGAACCGGTCACCCCGAGGAAAGCAGCGAATGCGAAAATGGTTTGGCGTTTGCGTATCATTGCGCTGGAGGGCACGAGTAGGAAAGCTGCCATGAATTGACTCCCGCACCTTGTGTTTTGTTGGTTGACGGGTTGATGGTGATTTCCAGTTCGAAGTATTCGTTATGAGCGTTCGGGGAACCTCCGAGCGCCGTAAATACATTGACGGGACATCCCGACGGGCCCGCAGGGGAGCAAATATGCGTGTCCGGTGCGGGAAGGACTCTCGCCGTTCCGAGCGCGACGTAACCGGCCGAGCCCAATTCCGCAATCGATGCGGCAGCGCGGCCACGCCAAGCCACACTGGAATCGAGCGGCGTGGTGGTATTCCAGGTGAGGTATTGCCATTGCGCACGCGTGGTCGGCGGACACTCGGCGTGATAAATCTGGTTCTTGACGACCGGCGAGGCGCTGTAATTGGGTTTTTCGTAACAAATCGCGCTGTCGCCCGACCAAACGCCCCAATTGTTTTTGCACGTGCATTCGTCTTGCCACAGAGGATTATTTTTGCCGCCGTTCATCGGCAATTTGGGCGGATTGACGAAAATGGTCCGCGTACCATTGCCGCCGAATTGCGGGACGCAGTTGTTGATGTTGATGCACGAGCCCGGAGGAACCGGCACCGAGACCAAACATTCGCTCTTGGGTTTGTCGTTCGGATCGCACGCGGGAAATTGCGGCGAATTGCCCGGAAAAACATACACGCGTGTATTCGCGGGCAGTGTGACCGAACCGCGATTGCAGACGGGGATCGTGGGCAAACCGTCTTTCGTGCAAGCAAAGCCGGTGGTCACATCGGGCTTGTTGCAGGTTGTATCGAATTCGAGCGAATTCCAGGCCATGCAGCAATACGCCGCGCCGCTTGGACACGTTTTGCCGTTCGTGCCCGACGGTACGCAATGCGAATCGAATTGGCAATCCGAAATATTTCCGGGCGTGCAAGGCGTCTTCATGCCCTTGTCGACAAACCCCGGAGGATTGAGGGCCAATGCGTCTTCGAGCGATCCGGTGTAATAAACGGTTTCCACCGTCGGGACGACTTGATAACCGCCGTCGAGCGCCGGGTTTTCCTCGAAATCGAGACAATAAGGGTCGCAAGGGTTGTTCTGACACGGGCCCGCATCGGACAAATTCAAAAGATGAATATCCGTCGAATTGCCTGCCGAAGCGAGGGGACTATCCCACCCGACGTGCGCGGAAAACGCACCGACACACGGCCCCCAGGTGCCATTGACACAGGTTTTTTCGCCACTCAAACAGGTCAATACGTTGCCGTTCGTGCCGACGGTGATGTGACATTCGACTTTGGTGCCCGTAACGCAAGGCTTGGCCGGCTCGATGCCCGCATCCGTCGCGCCGCTGCTGCTACTGCTGCTCGACGCCCCACCGCCGCCATTGCCATACCCGCGTAAATCCGTCCCGTCGTCGCCGGCGCAAGACTGCATGGCGACCGCAACCGAACCCAAGGCAACGATCGCGGCAAACCCGGCCGCCCAGCGCCATCGAATCGCCGTTGACTTGGAAGACGATTCCTCAGCCGAGTTGGATTGCAAATCATTCATTACGTCAATCTCCCGTCACCCGGCTCCACGCCCTTCGAATATGAAATACCGTACAGCCGTCCGTTGATCGCATCCACCCGTCGATAGAGCACAATCGCAGCGTCAAAGGTTTGCCGATCGTTCGGACACTTCAAACCGCCGGCAATTCTCGAATCGAACTAAGAAACAATACGGCAACCTCCGGCGGTCGTCCACGATAAAATGGTCTTTCCCGAAAAAACGTCAAGAGGCGAAATGCCACTTTCAAGCGAAGAAATCCGGCTTTTTCTTCAGAAGTTGTCCTCGACCATGGACCGGAACTTCAATGGCGCAAACATTGCGCTATTTTGAGCCGCTCGTGACGTTTTTGCGCGACACCGGCGTCATCACGCAATCGATTCGCCTGCGCAGAAAATGCATTGCATCACCAGCGCGCGTGAACCTTGCATTCTACCAATTCATGCTCTCAAGGCGCGCCGGTTCCATTCAGGTTCGTCCGCACGAACTTTTCGCCGCCGCCGGGCGTGCGATACACAATGGCCCAGCCCGTACCGTCGGCATCAATGGCCGCTTGCTCATCCGCGCAGATGCTCGCCGCCGCAAGGA
>CAYSYX010000208.1:15364-15709 GCA_964435055.1 uncultured Polyangium sp.
GATCATAACTGTCCAGCGACATGCCATCGATGCATTTCCAATTGCCGACGGGATCTGCATTTGCATCGAGCACACGGAATTCCGTAACCCCGTCGGCTCGCTTCGCCACGAGGCCCAAATGGGTGCCTTGTACGGCCAGGTCCATGGCGAATTTCGTCCCCAAAAATCGCCGCGCCGAACCGACGACTTGCCCCTGCGCATCGAGAATGACGACAATGGTATCAAACGAAAAACCCCCGGAATGCAACAGCAACGCATACCCGGTCGGAGTTTTCACCATTTTGACGACATAATGCTTGAACGCGTCTCCGGTGAGCTCGACGATGTTACCGAGCACTCCCGTAG
>CAYSYX010000209.1:0-15618 GCA_964435055.1 uncultured Polyangium sp.
CGTCAAAATGGCGGACAACCCGGCCGACTTCAAAGAACGCCTGGACATGACCAACCTGGGTGATCTGGGCGTGACGGCATCTTACGGCACCTACTGGGGAGGGTTTTATGTGCATTATCGCTGGCATGATGGAATGATTCGTACGCGAATTCTCGTCACGGGCGAGCAGGGCGACCTCGACAAACAGTTATTGACCTTGACGGCGCGAATTGCCAAATTGTCGAATTACCCCGAGCCGGTTCTCGTCCTGGGCAGTACGCATCCGTGGATGTCTTCGTGTTGGCGGGCCATGCGGCTTCGCGTGCTTGCTCCAAGCGGCGATCCATTGCATCCGAAGGCTCTTTTGGACAAACCGACGAGCGGCCGTTGGTGCGAAGCCATGACGACCGAGGTCAAAGGCGACACGATCCATTTTACGTACGATATGTTTGGCGGTCCGTGGAGCATAGCCCTGGTTCAGCGCACGTACACATTCACGTTCCGGCTCGAAGGGGACGCGATGGTCGAGCATTTTGGATTCGCCCCGAAGCTCGAACATTTGCCCGAAGATTGGCTCATGCGCGAATGGACGTTATCGCAGGAAGCCACGGTCGAAGGCGCGCGGGAACGATTGCAGCCCATGCACGAAAAAATGCACAAAGCGCTCGTGGCGGCCGAAAAAAAGAGCACCGGCGAATTCGAATATTCGCAGGAATTGTTTCCGGTATCGGATACCGAACGTCGTGTGGCCATGTATTGCGTGCATCGCGAGACGCAAGCGCCATGCGGACAATGGCCGACACCGGTGGACGTTTTCATCGAACGGCGCGACGGCAAGTGGTACGTCAAGGACGTCGTACCGCGCGTCAAAAAGTAGCGTTTGCAGCGAAAATCCCAGCGTTCCGAGGCGTGCGTCGAGCGCGCCGGTGGGGATCGAAAAAGTTGTGTGCCTCGGTTGACAACCCGATCTTCGGACTTATGTTCAGTTCCCTCATGACCACTGCGGCGTCGATTCACCTTGCCCGAGCCAGCAAAGCAGCCCGCCTTTTGAAGGAAGCCGGATCGCAAGAGGAAGCGGCGCTGTTGCTCGATGCAGGCATGAGCGAGCTCAATGCAGCGTTGGTCGCCGCGCCCAAAGCCATTGCGGAGCGCGTGCAGCAAATGGTCAATGAAATCGCGCGGCAAATGCTGAGCGTGGTCCATGAAGACGCGGTCGTCGACGCGCTCGAATCCGCGCAAGCCTGACAGCCCGCTTCGCCTCTCAAGTTCCTTCCTGCCAAATCCCCGCAATCATTCCGGCAAAATAACGAATTCGATCCGCCGATTCGTTCGCCGCCCCTCCACTTCGGGCGGATGCGAAATAGGTCGCGCCTCCCCGAAACCGCGAGCAACGAGTCTCTCTGGAGAGATGCCTCGGGCCACGAAATGAGCCTTCACCGCATCGGCGCGTTGTTGGGTGAGCACCTCATTAAATTGCTGCGATCCACGGGAATCCGAGTGAGCGCCGATTTCGATGTGCAGCGACGGATCGTCGTGCAGAAAATTGGCGACGGCCTGGAGAACAGGTTCACTTTCGACGTGAATGACCGGGCTGTTGAATTCGAATAGAATGGGTTTCGCCGTTTTTATCTCGCATTCGGAAATCCACGCGAGTGCCCCGACGCCCGGTTCTTGGCGCTGCGCATACTTGCAATGACGTTTGGTCGAAAGCGATTGAGGATTCGCCCGGACCGCCGAAACCTCATCGTTTGTCGGTTCGGACGCAATGACCGTCGGCACGGGCGCGGGATCGATGGCCACGATTTGGGATTGATTTGCGGTCGTCGAATGACGCTGCTCCGTCGAGGCTCCACAACCCGCCGTCATCGAAAGAACGAGGCTCCACCCGACGTGACGTGCTCGCATATCGCGACGATAACCTCGAACGACGAAGTTGACGAGCTATTTTTTCTTTGCCGGCGGCGCCGATTTCGTGTCAGAGATGGCGCGGCGAATACGAGGAACAATCATGGGTTGGAACTTCGGGTGCGTAGTCATTGATGGGAACGTCGCGGCAAAAGTGACGGAATTGCTCGAGCCCGAGCTACAGCAATTCGTGACGGGCGCGGAGACGCCGGAAGAATTGCAAAGCAAGCGCTTGATCGATCTGGGAAACCTCGTCTTGAAGCAGCTCGAGCTCCCCGCCGTCGCGGACGATGCGCCCATTTCATTTTCCGATGCGACCAGTCGATATTTCGATGGTTATGCCGTGGGCGTCGTTCATGACCGCACCATTTTGCTGGGTCAACGTTTGGTATGGGAGCAAGATACGGAATATTTTGTGGAGGCGTATTCACGCTTGTCCACTCAATTTGGCCCGGTGTATGTGTTTTGGTGGCACGACGCTTCGGGCACGTACATGATGTCGGCTTTTCGGGAGGGAAAACGAATTCGATATTTCGGGACGGGAGAGGGTATCGACGAAAACCATGGGGCACATATCGCCGGTGAAACGGAGACCGATGTTCACCCGCATGATCGGATGATCGCGGTGCTCGAAAACGTCTGCGGATGCTCGTTCGTCGAATTGCTGAAGGTCACGATGGAGCGATTTTCCGCTTGTTGAAACCAGGGTGAATGGGAACCGGCGCCGAGTGTCGATTGCCCTGCCAAACCTGTTTATACATGACGCCCGACGTCACCGCGCAGCGCGCCCATTCCACTCGTAAATGCACCAGCACATCGAGGTGCCGGCCGTGAAATCATACCGCAAATCGAGGACATTCTTCGTGGCGACGCGCACCGCAAATTTCAGCTCGTTCTTCGCATCATTCGCGTCGGGTTGACCCAGCGTCAGCGTATAATCCTGCATGAGTTTGTCGGCGGGCCAGGTGTGATCCGCCAATTGCCACAATCGCGACAAGATGTGCGCCTTTTGGGCGGCCGGATCCGGCCCCAGCTGCTCGCGATTTTGCCAATCGATGAGCGCGTGTTGGTTGCGCGTTCCGTCCGCGCGAGTTTCAACCAGGTAAAACGATCGGCAATCATCACAGGCGTCATTGTTATCGCCTCCTTCGGCCGACCAAAACGATGTGCCGACTCGACCCAGGCCAATCCACACGCCCGTTTGATGGTTTCGGATGTACGTATCGGCCACAAAACGCGCAATCGGACCTTTTTGCGGCGTCCATTGCACGACGTTCACGTCACGTCGGCACATGTCCGTATATTCGACGGATGCCGCCGATGCTTTTGGCGAATCGGCAAGCGTCGCCAAGATCAGCGCCGAAAAAACCGCTTTGCTCACAACACTTCGAGCTGAGAAAATCGAGTTCACGGCGCGTCAACGCCCCACCCGGAAAGGATATTCCACACGGGTGCGAAGTCCTCTTTGCAACGTATCGCAAATGAGATAATCGTTGAAGTACAATGGTTGTGCGAGACCGCGGATCGACGCATTCGGTTATCGCATTTGTATCCACCTGACGGAACGTCATGCAATCAAGGAGCGCTGGAGTCATGCACCAACATCATATTTTGGGGGTTCTTTTTACCGCGTGTGTTTTCGTCGTCGGCTGTTCAGGCGATACCGGACCGCTGTTTGGACAAACCACGAACTCGTCATCTTCGGGCGGAGGCGGCGCGGGCGGAGCCGGTGGAAGCGGCGGCGGGGCGGTCGAGACGCCGCCGGATTACGGTTTATTGTACGACATCGGAAAAATCAGCGAATTCACCATTACGTTCACAGCGGCTGATTGGATGGCGCTCGAAGCGGATCGCGTCAAGAATGAAATGCTCCCCGCTAACCAGCGCGATTTCACGTATGTCCCGTGCTCGGTCACCTTCAATGGCGAAACCTGGACACAAGTGGCGATTCGCTACAAGGGCAATTCGTCGTTCAACATCCCCGGACCGAAAAATTCGTTCAAGCTTGATATCAACGAGCTCGTCGCCGGTCAAAACATCCACGGGATCAAGAAGATGAATTTCAACAATGGCTTCAAGGATCCCACGATGTTGCGCGAATGCATGTCCCTCGAGATGTATCGCAATGCGGGCGTGCAAGCGCCGCGCTGCGCGTATGCGCGCATCAATTACGACCTCGGTGACGGTCAAGGTCCGCGTTATTGGGGGTTGTATACGAATATCGAACAGGTCGACAAGACATACTTGACCGACCGATTCACCGCCGAGTTTAGCGATGGAAACCTATACAAGCCCGATGGTCCGGGCTCGGATCTGTCCATGTTCTCCCAAACGACCTACGAGAAGAAGACGAATGAAACGGCCGCCGATTACAGCGACATCATCGCCCTCATTGATTTGCTCAAGACCTTGAATGATCCGACATCGGTCAAGACAAACCTGGAGCCGATCTTCAACATCGACGGGTTTCTGCGCTTTTTGGCGATCAACAATATCTTGACCAGCTGGGACTCGTATCCGGGAACGGGGCACAATTACTACTTGTACAACAATCCCAAATACAAAGGCGCCACGGGCAAAGATTATTGGGAATACATCGTTTGGGACGCAAATGAGGCATTTGGAAACTTCATTCCCATGGGAAAAACCGCCGTCGACAATCTGTCATGGCCGTGGGATCAACCTTTTGCGATGTACCAAAAGGTGCTCATCTCGAAGATATTGCTCGTCCCCGAATGGCGAACGAAGCTCGGCGAATACATGAAGCAGTACCTCAAAGATCCAAAGGTATTCGAGCCGGTCGCCGCCCAAGCGCGTGCGGACGAACTGCATAAATTCATCGGCGACGCGGTTCATCAGGACAAAAACTTCCTTTTTACTACCGCAAATCCGGATCAATTTACGCAAGGTTTGACGCAGGACGTGCAAGGCGGACCGCAAGGGGCCATTTTGGCTCTGAAACCCTACATCGCCGGACGAGCCATGTTTTTGAATGGTTCGATTCCGTAATCGATAACCGGCTTGAACCTGGATCCATTCGTGCTACAAGCGTGCGCGCATGTGGATCTTTGCGTACGGCTCGCTGATTTTCCGCCCCTCGTTTGTCTATCTGGAAAAACGACGCGCCTTTCTGCCCGATCACGCCCGACGCTTTTGGCAAGGTTCACCGGATCATCGCGGCATTCCCGAAGCGCCCGGTCGAGTCGCTACGCTCATCCCCGCTCCCAATGAATGGTGCGGCGGATGCGTCTATCGTATTGACCCTCGAGACGCCGCGGTTATTCTCGCCGAACTCGATATTCGTGAACAAGCCGGATTCGATCGTCATCAGCTCCTGGTGCACGATGCTCCGAACGGCCGGGCATTCGCCGAGGCCATCGTTTACGTTGCCAAGCAAGACAATCCGCATTTTCTAGGACCGCTCGAAGAAGCTCGAATTGCCGCCTGGGTTCGGCGCAGCCACGGCCCGAGCGGCCCCAACGCCGAATACGTTCTCGCCTTGCACCAGGCGTTGCGAAATCTCGACATTCACGACCCGCACGTCGAAGCCATTGTCCAACACCTGGGCGAAAGCTCGGCCGAGGACGATTTCAACGGTTCGCAAACGTCGCGTTCGAATCGTTAAAGTCAGCTTCACTTTTCGACCGAAGTGCGGTACGTCTTGCGACGCTCGCAACGTTGAGGTTTGTCGACGCAAACAGGTGTTCCATGGTTCCAAACAACGTACCGGTCAACGAATCCGCGGCGCCTCGATACGACGTCATCGTCGTTGGGGCCGGTTTTTCCGGACTCGGTGCAGCCATTCAGCTCAAAGCGGCGGGAATCGATAATTTCATCATTCTCGAATCGGCGTCGGACCTTGGCGGAACGTGGCGCGACAACACTTACCCGGGTATCGCCGTCGACATTACCTCGTTCAGTTATTCATTTTCTTTCGAGCAAAACCCATTTTGGTCCCGCATTTTCGCGCCCGGACACGAATTGCAGGCTTATGCTCGGCATTGCGCTCACATATACGGCCTCACGCCGCATTTTCGCTTCAATCGTCGCGTCAAACAGGCTCGATTCGATGCCGGGCGTCATACCTGGCAGGTGGAAACCGAGCTGGGTGAAACCCTCACGGCCCGATATCTCATTTCAGCGACGGGCGCATTGACTCAGCCGAGAATCCCCGATATTCCAGGCATTCAATCGTTTCGGGGCAAAATCATGCATACGGCGCGTTGGGATCACACGCACGACGTCACGAACGAGCGCGTCGCGGTCATCGGCACGGGCGCGACGGCCGTTCAAGTGGTCCCCACGATTGCGCCGCGCGTCGCGCAAATGCACGTCTATCAACGCACGCCCATTTGGATCGTCCCCAAGCCGGATGCGAAAATTTCGCCCGCTTTTCAGGAAATGTTTCATCGCGTGCCCGGAGTTCAATCGACCGTCCGATTGGCCTCCGGCCTGGTCACCGAAATGGTGATGGTCTTCGGCGTCATTTACAACAAACAATTGCCCAATGTCGTCAAACGCCTCGAACAGCTCTGTTTGCGACATCTCGAAAGACAAGTGCACGACCCGGTCGTTCGGAAAAAACTCACGCCCAATTATGGATTCGGCTGCAAGAGGCCCAGTTTTTCCAGTGAATTCTATTTGGCGTTCAACCGGCCGAACGTGGAGCTCGTCACGGAAGGCATCAAAAGCATCGACACGAACGCGATTGTCACGAACGACGGCAAGCGACGGGAAGTCGATACGCTGATTTGCGCAACGGGTTTCAAAGTTTTCGAGAAAGGCAATTTGCCCACGTACGAAGTCTGGGGCACCGATGAATTGGAATTATCGGATTTTTGGGATCGACATCGATACCAAGCTTATGAAGGAGCAACCGTTCCTGGATTTCCGAATTTTTTCCTCGTGCTGGGTCCTTATTCGACGACCGGCGCTTCGTGGTTTTCCATGGTCGAAGCCCAAAGTCATCACGCTTTGCGGTGCATTCTCGAAGCGCGTCGGCGCGGAGCAACGTACGTCGAAGTCAAACAGCAGGCCCATGACGCGTATTTTGCCGAAATTCTGCGACGACAAACCCATACCGTGTTCTTCAACAACAACTGCTCCTCGGCGAATAGCTACTACTTCGACAAACACGGTGACGCCCCGTTCCTTCGCCCCGCGTCGGGTTTGGAGCTCTGGTGGCGCAGTCATCACTTCCCCTTGAACGACTACCGATTCGAGAGCTGATCGAATCGGCCTGGAGCGACGAACCGGCGCACGTTTTTCTTGGAAAAATTTTCCCTACACCGACAAACTCGTGCTAGGGTGCCGAACAGCCTGTCGGGGACAGGGTTTGTCGAGAGGATACTTGGCGATGAAAGATCCGGCGAATGTGGCCATGTTGGCAACCAAAGTAGCGGCGCGAATCGAGGAGTTCCGCGCGGCTCGGGGTTTGTCATTTGCCGAGCTGACGCGGGCAGCGTCGATGACTTCCGAAGAAATCACGATCATTCGCGAAGGCCGCACGGAGATCACCACTGATTTGTTGACGCGCATTGCGAAGGTGCTCAACGTGCATCCTGCGGTGTTGTTGATGTGTCCCGACGAAGATCCGATGGCGCAATTGCTCGAACAATATCGCGATCTTCCTCGGGATGAATTTCAACGGATCGCCGCGGATTTCGTGGTGCGTGGTTATCGCGGCACTCGAGGTTCGGCATAATTCAGCCGCGACTGCGTTCCGCTTCGCGACGCAGGATGTCCGCGCGATTGTCGCGATACCAAGCAATGGTTTTTCGCAACCCTTCGGCGAACGTCGTTTGTGCGGTAAAACCAAAGCGTTCTTTGGCCCGGGTCACGTCGAGCATGCGCCGAGGTTGCCCATTGGGTTTGGACGTATCCCATTCAATCTCGCCTCGATACCCGACGGCGGTTTTGATTTCATTCGCCAAATCCCGCATGGAGATCTCGAATCCGGCGCCCAAATTCACCGGATCGGCGCCGTCGTAACGTTCCGTCGCCAAAACGATGCCGAGGGCCGCATCTTCCACGAACAAGAATTCGCGTGTCGGGCTCCCATCGCCCCAGAGTACGACTTTGGGCACGCCGGCCAGGTCCGCTTCGACAAACTTGCGCACCATGGCGGGAATGACGTGCGAGTCTTCCAAGTCGAAATTATCGTGAGGACCGTAAAGATTGACGGGAAAAACCATCACGAAGTTGCAGCCGAATTCGGCGCGATACGCTTGCGCCATGACGAGAATGGCTTTTTTGGCGATACCGTACGGAGCATTCGTTTCTTCGGGATATCCATTCCAGAGGTCGTCTTCGCGAAACGGAACGGGGGCGAATTTTGGATACGCGCAAATGGTCCCGGCCACGACCACCTTGGAAATGCCCACGCGGCGCGCTTGTTCGAGCACGTTGACGCCCATGGTCATGTTGTCGTGGAAAAACGTGCCCGGATGACGGCGATTGGCGCCGATACCGCCGACTCGTGCGGCGAGATGAATCACGACATCCGGTCGAACCTCATCGAAGAGTTTGCCCGTGGCGTGAGCATCGACGAGGTTCACTTCGCGCGAACGCGGAACGATGATCCGCTGCACGCCACGCGCCCGCAATAGCGCGATGACGTGAAGCCCTACAAAGCCCGCGCCGCCGGTCACCAAAATCGTTTGATCAGAAAATTGTTTGGACATGGATCGACTCGCTCGCCAACCGCGCATACCACCATGCGCACGCGATTGCACGTGCGGAATGACGCCACGAGCCAGGCGGCGCGAATTTCCACTGGACGAACTCGCCGGCGTGGTGAATAGATGTGCTTCGTCGTCGCCTCGCGACAGGATCGGATGAACCCATGAAACGTGCGCTCATCACGGGAATTACAGGTCAAGACGGTTCGTACTTGACCGAATTGCTCCTCGCCAAAGGATACGAAGTTCACGGCATCGTCCGCCGTTCGAGTTCCTTCAACACCGAACGAATCGATCACTTGTACAACGATCCGCACGAGACCGATGTGCGTTTGCGTCTGCACTACGGTGATTTGAACGACGCCTCGTCGCTGCACGCGATCGTCACGAACGTTTGTCCCGACGAAATCTACAACCTCGGTGCTCAGAGCCATGTGCGGGTTTCATTCGACATACCCGAGTACACGGGTGAAATTACGGGGCTCGGCACGCTGCGAATCCTCGAAACAATCCGTAAAGTCGGTCTGAAGTGTCGGTTTTACCAAGCAAGCAGCAGCGAGCTTTATGGCAAAGTCGTCGAGACTCCGCAGCGCGAATCGACGCCGTTTCATCCGCGAAGTCCCTACGCTTGCGCCAAGGCTTATGCGTTTTACATCGCGCAGAACTATCGGGAAGCGTACGGAATGCACGTCACGAATGGCATTTTGTTCAACCACGAGAGCGAACGACGCGGCGAAACGTTCGTGACGCGCAAGATCACCCGCGCGGTTGGTCGAATCAAACTCGGTCTGCAGAAGGACCTTTTCCTCGGCAATATCGACGCAAAACGCGACTGGGGTCATGCGCAGGACTATGTCGAAGCGATGTGGCTCATGGTGCAACAACAGACCGGCGACGACTATGTCGTTGGAACGGGTGAAACGCATTCGGTGCGCGAATTCCTCGAACTCGCTTTCGGTCAGGCGGGCCTCGATTACAAGGATTTCGTGAAGATCGATCCGCGATATTTCCGGCCGGCGGAAGTCGATCTGCTGCTGGCCGACCCGTCGAAAGTGCAAAATGCCCTTGGCTGGAAGCCGAAGATCACTTTTCCCGAGCTCGTCTCGCGCATGGTCAACCACGACATCGAGCTCGCAGCCCGCGAAAAACGCGCTCGCGGATAACCGCCCGACAACCCACCTCCATTGACAACTCGCCGCGATTTCCGGCATCCTGCCATCGTGCGTCCGCGCATCGAATCGTCGTGCATCTTCAGCGCTCTCGTGGTCGCCGGATTGTTCCTGGCCAAACCGAGCAGCACGTACGACATTCCCTTGCCCGGTCCCGCGCCGCGCGAACATGGCCTCACCGTCGCCGGCATCGGCCGGCCCACGGACGAACGATGTGCCGATTGCCACGTGGAAATTGCTGCGGAATGGCGGCAGTCGTTGCATCGAGCCGCGTGGGAGAACGAATACTTCTTGCACGCGTACGCGCTCGAACCGCTCGCATTTTGTCGCGGATGTCATGCGCCCGAGGCTCATCCTTCGCAAGAACCGTCGGTGGAAGCGCGACACGTGGGCGTTGGATGCACATCGTGTCACGTCGTCTCGGCCGGGATTGTCGGGACGCACGGCATGGCGGCGACGCAAAGCGGTCACGAGGTCATCGGCGACGCTCGAATGGCTACGGCCGCGGCTTGCGGGCGTTGTCACGATTTTGCATTTCCCGCGACGCGCAGACCGGAAGACGATCGCATGCAGAAAACCATGAGCGAGCATGCGGCGTCGGTTTATTCCGCCAAACCTTGTCAAGAATGCCACATGCCGCTCGTCCCCAGTCAAAAAGGGCCGGCCCACCGCAAGCACGATTTTCGAGTTTTCGGAGATCGGGAATTCATGCGTCGCGCCGTGGTCGTCGAAGGTGCAAAAATTCAAAATGACGGATTGCACCTTGATTTGAACTTGGGCACGATCGGGCATGCATTTCCCACCGGGGATTTGTATCGACGCGTGGAAGTTCGCGCCACGCCGGTCGATTCGCAGGGAAAAACCATTGGCTCGCCGTCGGTGGAAGTGCTGAACCGGATTTTCGGGCCTGCGTATGCCGGTCCGGACCAACCCATTCCGCGAGAGCGTGAAGATCGGCGCCTCACAGGGCCGAAACAATTCATCTTGCCCTTGCCTGGCGGCACCAAGCGGGCTCGTTATGAAATCGTGTGGCAACGTTTGCCCCCGGTGATGGCCCAGAAGTTTCGAATGAAAATGAGCGAACATGAAATGGTGGTCGGCGAAGGGATCGTAATACGATGAAGAAGCACCTCGAATTCCCGCTCTGCGCGGCGCTTTTGGCAACGTTGACCATCCCGTCCTCCGCCCACGCCGATCCCAGAGAAGAAACGCTGTTGCCCATCGATCGGAAGATCTCGACCTTTTCGATTCGCATCACGAAAACGGGGTATGCGCATTTCGGTCCGAACGACAAACCTCCCGTGGGTTCCAAGCCGGCCAAGATCATCGCCATTGACGGCCGAAATTCCAAAGATATTTGGATGCTCACGAATACGGCGGTCGTGTTGCAAGACGATGGCAAGGAAATCAAATTTCGCCAAGCCAAACCTTGCAACTGGGGTACCAACGACAGCGATAATTACGGCGTCGGAACCCAGTTCTTCAACATCGTCGTGGATGAAAACGAAGTGCACGTCATCGGCCAATCCCGTGGAATCAATACGCGCGTCGGACAGGAACTCCGAGCCACATTGTCGCGTGACGGCAAATGGAAGTGCAAAGAAAGGTCGCTCATACCCGACCATATTCACGGCTCCGGCCCGCTCACGTGGAACGCCGCGTATAATTGGGATGGAGATGCTTGTCGCATTGGATCGAGCGCCGGGCATTGTACCACGGGACCGAAGTTTGCCCCGACGCACGTGGATCCGTCGCGTGACGCCATTGATATGGGCATCCACAACAAGGCTTTCTGGATGCACGGACCGGATGACGGTTGGGTCGTGACGCTGGACGAACGGTTTTCCCCCGTTCTTTATCGATTCAATGGTATTACTTGGGTCAAACAAGCGGAAATCGATGAAAGTGAGCACGTGCGGTCGATGTGGGCCGACGAGCACCACCAGGTTTGGATCACCGCGACCACGGGACAAGAATGGAATTCCCCCTCGAACATTCTCATGCGTTTTGATGGAAAAACGTTGACCCACGTAAATACGCCGAGCAGCTTTGCCACACGCCGAGTTCTCGGGCATTCGTCGAAAGACGTCTGGTTCGGCGGCCATGGCGATACCATCTATCAATGGGACGGCGGTCGCTTGCGACAGGGCAATGTCCCGGGTGAAGTCACCGATATGTGGGTTTCTTCGGATGACGTGGCCTTTTTCGTTTTGCCGGAAGCCATTGCTTTCGCGGCTCCCAGTGGAGAAACACACTGATGTTGCGTCGAACCGTTTTTCTCGGCACGCTGATCCTCGCTTCCTGCGGCCCGTCGAACGATCCCAAGAAAAACCTCAAGACCCCGGTGGTCGCGGTCAAACCCGACGTCACCAAGGACGAGGCACCCAAGGCTGACGGCGAGAACCACCGGCGGACGCTCAATGAATCACCCAATGGCGATATCGCCACGATCGTGCGTCCCGGCAATGTCGTCAAAATCGAGAGCAAGGCGCATGGAACACTGTCGCTCGAGTCCGATCTTCTGCATCCGCCCGCAGGCAACCGCGCACTCATTGGAATCAGCGCGCAAACATTGGTCTACCTGGAGGACGGTCGGCTCTTGCTCGGTATTGGCGATGGAACGCTCGTCGCGCTCGATACGAACTACAAACCGCAATGGATGATCGGTTTTCGCGGCGCGGTCATGGGCGTCATTCCATACAAACGCGATCGCGTCATCATAACGACGCAAAGCGGAGTCGTCGCGTCCGTCGGCGCGAAAGACGGGCAGGTTTTTTGGGAAAAACAGATTACGGGGGGCCCACTGAGCCCCGCCGCCGTCGGTCCGGACCAGACGATTTACGTCTGCAGTCCTCGCGGCGTATTGGCATTCAGCGAAAATGGCGCCCTCGTCTTTACCCACGCAGCGGCTGCGAAATTCGATGTGCGTGAACGCCCCGAAATCGCCGACGACTTTCAGGTGGACGAAGCGGGCCTCATTTCCGGTCACGACATCCATTTCAACATCAAGGATCCGCATCCGCCCATTGTCGACACCACGCCCATTTACCTGGTGGATTACGACAAGGTCCTCAATGAACCGGTGTATTCGGTGATTCCCGCGGGGCCCAACGACTTGTGGCTGAATGTCGCCGACAAGAAGAAAGAAGAATTGGTCAAGTTTTCGTCCGGAAAAACGCAGCGGTTCAAGTTGCCAAAAACAACTGCGAAATCCGAACGTCGGCATGAAGAAGAAAAACCGGAAAAGCCGATTTTTCAATTTGATAACTTCGTCATCGGTCCCAATGGCAATCCGTGGATCCTTGCCCGTAAGCTCTTCGGTCTGGCCGACTTCGAAGAGGGCATGTGGAATCGCGAAGCCAAAGCGGCCATTCTCGAATTTTCAGGAACGTCCATTCAAGAACGAAACGACCTGAACAAAGCATTCGGCGAACACTTTGTAAACACGGACTCGAGCTCGCAGATACGTGCTGCCGACAATGGATCGGCGCGCATTTTCTGCTTCGGCAACAACTACGTCGAGCCCACCTACGCTTGCGCGATTTACGACGGCCCAACGCCTAAAATAGTGAAAAAGACGGTTGGTGTTCGTACGATCAATGTCGTCGGAAAATACTCGTACGTTGTTTTCGAAGACGGCACCATCGAGCGACTCGAAGGAAACGAATTGGTATCGTTTGCCAAACCCGTCGATGCCGGCGATCAAATAACCGCGATCGGGGGACTCAACGACAATGACCTTTGGCTCACCACGCTCAACACGGCCGTTTACCATTGGGATGGTACGTCTTTCAAAACGTATGGCGTGCCCGAGCCCATCGCGTCCGGCGTGGTCGCGATCGCCCCGAATGACGTCTGGAGCCGCAATGGACACCAACATTGGGATGGCAATCGTTGGTCTTTGATCGCCGGTTCTCAAGGTGCCGCGGGGTTGGTCGCGCGCGGGCCCAACGATATTTGGGTCGGTAATTCCACGGGCTTGTTCCACTCCAAACCGACGACTCGTACGCTGCTCCGGTGGCCGGAAGCCAAGTTTGTCGAAACAAAACCCCTCGAAGCACCCAAACCGTTGACCATCGGAGCGCCGCAAACGGGTTACACCGTAACGAAAACGTCGCTGATCATGAAAAACGCGCCGCCGATTTCGACCGCCAAACGCTTTGAAGTTGCACGTGACGGGACGCTCTGGCTCGAATCTTGGGATCGTTTGGTCGAAGTGGATGCGGAAGGTCAAACCATTTTGCTCGACGATACGGAGAAACGCATCGCGTTCGATCGCTGGTTTTATCCCGAAGGATCAAAACGCGGCATTTTCACGCGGCGCGAGCGCGAATCGGAGAGTAACGGAAGTCGAGATGCATTACATCGCTTCGACGATGGCAAACCCACCAAAATGGAGCTGCAACTTTCGGGGCACGACATCATGGCCATCGCCGGAAATGCGGCTGGAACGACCTGGATTCTCGGCTCGGCCGAAGCCGCATCGCCTTATGCTCTGCACCAATTGGGTCCGCAAGAATTGAGCGCTCACGCACTCGTACGCGCGGACGAAAAGTCGCCCTTTCAAATGGTCATGGGTTTGCCCTCGATGTCGTACCAGAGCGTCGCGGTAACGCCGGACGGAGGAGGGTTTTTCGTGGGCGCACTCAATCCCGGCGCCACGGGCGAGGGCGTGATCGTGCACGCGCGCGGGCGACTTGGAACCGAATCCGTCGTTCGATATCGCGCTCCGGCCACGATATTCGCCGTCGCGGCCTCGAGCAACGACGAAGCATGGGCCGTGGGAGCCATGGGCGTCGTCATTCACATCAAAGGTAATACGATCGAACGCAATGTGATTCCCGGCAATCCGTGGTTGCGTGCGGTTGTCGTGACAAGCCCGAACGACGTGTGGCTCGCCGGCGACGACGCCACATTGCTTCATTACGACGGCGCGGTATTTCATCCCGTGCCGCATACGCTCGGACCACGCGCCGCATTCTCGGGATTGGCTTTTTCTCGAGGCGTCTTATGGGCCGCGAGTCCCTCTGGAATCTTGCGCGTCACGAAATCCAAATAAATGGAGTGACAAACTGCGAGCGATTCGGGTAATGTTTCGGCATGCTCATGCCGCCGCTCGCCGATTTGCACCGCCATCTCGATGGTTCGTTGCGCCCTTCGACCCTCGAGGAATTGGCCCTTTGTCACGGAAAAACCATTCCCGCGGATTTGCCTTTTCGCGTGGGCATCGGCCTGAACGAAGCCTTGAGCCGTTTTGCGTTCATGTTATCGCTTCTGCAGACGCCCGATGCTGTTCGTCGCGTCGCTTCCGAAATGTGTGAAGATGCATTCGAGGAAAACGTCACGACGCTCGAAATTCGTTTTGCCCCGCAATTACATTTGGGGGCGAACATGGAAGAAATCGTCGACGCGGCGCTCGAAGGTATCAACGGCCGAGCAGGATTGCTTTTATGCGGGCTTTATGGCGAACCGCCGTTCGTCATGAAGAATCTCGTGGACATTGCGGCGAACCGCAAAGGCGTCGTCGGCATTGACTTGGCTGGGGGACCGTTGCCGACGCACGGGTTTGGCCTGGATGATTATGCGCCGTTTTTCTCACGTGCGAACGACTTGGGAATCGGTCGCACGGTGCATGCCGGCGAAGGGCGTCCACCGGCCGAAATTCGTCAAGCCATTGAAGTGCTCCATGCGCAGCGAATCGGGCATGGCACGACGTTGTTGCAGGATCCGAGCGTCGTGGATTTGGTGCTGGAACGCGGCGTATTGATTGAAGCGTGCCCGACGAGCAACGTGCACACGGGGGTCATCACGTCGGTCGAAGCGCATCCGCTCGTGCAATGGATCGATTTGGGCGTACGCGTGTGCGTGAACGCGGACAACACGTA
>CAYSYX010000210.1:0-15501 GCA_964435055.1 uncultured Polyangium sp.
CTCAGTTGGTAGAGCATCAGCTTCCCAAGCTGAGGGTCGCGAGTTCGAGCCTCGTGTCCCGCTCCAAAAGCGACAAATCGATGTAGACGAATGATTGGGTATGCCCGTGCTGCATACCCTTTGTTTTTTCGAACTTCGTCTTCCGATCCAACTGTCGTAGGCGCGATTGGCCACCTACGTGCATCCAACTCGGTCGCCGCTTCTGCGGTGCACACGGACGACATGACAGCGTGAACGTTTCCAGCGTTCGCAGTTGTTTCGTGCTGTTTCGGGAGGACAAACGGAATGCACGAAGCGCAACGCGTCGCGTGGAATGCAGGGTTGATGATCGCCAAACAAGGCGTCATGGCCGTGCTTGGCGTGCTGTTTGTCGGGTACATGGCCCGAACCGTCGGTGTCGCCGCTTGGGGGGAATTTCAAGCATCTCTGGCCATCACCGCGATCGCCGCCATCGTCGCGGGACTGGGCGTGCGTGGTTATGTCGCGCGTGAAATCGCCATGAATTCGTCTCTCGGACCGCGCTACCTGGGCTCGGCGCTGATCATTCGCGGCGTAACCGGGACAATCATCCTCTCCGCCATCGCCATCGTCTCGTTGACGACGCGTTCAGCCGAAGGCCAGTGGCTCGTGCCCATCGCCGCCGCGTCGCAACTGGCAACGCTGCTGTACACGACGATGTGGCTGAGCTTCGAAGTTCACGAGCGATTCCAGTACATCGTTTACGTCGAGCTCGGTGCACGGCTGTTTGTCTTGACCATGGCGACGTTGTGCATCGCTTGGGGGCTCGGAATCGTTGGAGCAGCAATCATCTTCGCCATGGGCAACGCCATCGAGCTCGCCCTGACGTATCACTTTCTCTGCCGAAGACTCTATGCCCCGAGCTTCGAAACCTCGACGTCCGAGCTCGTGTCCATTGCCAAACGAAGTTTGCCGTTCGGCTTCGTCGGCGCTCTTCTCGGCGCGGTTCGTCAATCCGATCGCGTGTTGTTGCGCTGGTTCGGCGACGAATCGATGGTGGGAATTTTCAGTGCGGGGGCGGTGTTGGTCGAGCAGCTCGAGGTGTTGTCCGACCTGGTGTTCGGAGCGGCTTTCTCGGTCGGAGTCCGGCTTTACGCGGGCGATCCCAATCGATTCTTGGGCCTTTATCGCACGGCGATCGTGACGGCTATCGCCATCGGACTACCGATTGGAGCGGGAACATGTTTGCTCGCGCCCGACATCATTCATCTGGTGTACGGCACTACGGGGTTTGTCGGAGCCGATCGAACGTTGCGCGTACTTGCGTGGCACATCCCGGCGACGTTCGCGTTTCATGTGACGTCTTTGCCCCTCATCGCGGGAAAACGAGAAGCTGCTCTCGGCGCCGTCTTGCTGCCGGCGCTCGTCGCAACCTTCACGCTCGATCGTTACCTCGTGCCACGGCACGGTGCGTTTGGCGCGGCATCCACCGCGCTCGTCGTGTCGATTGCCGTCGTGTCGGCCCTGCTCGCCCTCACGCCCGCGTGCGCCCGAGAGATCCCGCTGGGTCGAATTCGAGCGGCGATCGTGGCCACGGGATGCATGGTGCTCGTCGTGAGTTTGGTGCACCGATCTTGGGGCGTGTGGATGTCCATTCTCGCAGGCGTGGTTACTTACGTCCTGCTGTCGTTCGGCCTGCGTTTGGTGACGCTCCGCGAAATCCAATTGCTGCTGAAACCGGGAATGACGATGGTTCAGCAAGAAAAACCATCCGACGCCAAACCGTCACCGATCGACGCAACGAGGAGCAGTGAAGACGCATGAAGCTCACGCGCATCGCCGGCTTCGAGCATCGAGACGCGAATGCGACGAAGCCGGCGGCAGAACACATTTCGTATCGTGACGAATTACGGGGTCATGCGTCGGCCAATCGCCAGGTTGTAGATCGCCAACAGGACGACTGCGCCCAGGATTGACATCAGGAACCCGCCGGGGGACGAGTTTGTCGTGGACACACCCAACAGACGGCTCAAGAAACCGCCGACGAGTGCTCCGCCAATGCCAAGAAGTACCGTGATCGCGAATCCTCCAGGCTCACGACCGGGCATGATCAGCTTCGCCACGATCCCGACCACCAGACCAAACAACACCCACATCAGTACAGCAATCATCGTCCGCCCCCTTCGATTTGCGCGCACACGTGCACGACATGGTGCCAACGCCTGCAAGCCGAAAAGCAGGCATGCTGTCTCGGCCAAACGCCTACATTGCACGGGCCGTGCCGGGCATAACGTGCACAGCTCAAGCGCGACGACGCCGTATTTCCGTCGCCGCACCATTCTCCACGCGCGGCTCTTCGGCCTGCACGACCGAAGGTCGGCGTAAACCGTCACGTCGACGAGCATCATCGAACATGGATGGGCGAGGTCTTTCGAGCTGCGCCAAAAAGTTTGACGTCCAATGATCGACGGAAGCTTTCGCAACTTGATCGCGTAGTTGCGTCATCCGCACCGCATCGTCGTTTGTCTCAACAGACAGCGCCACCCGGGCCAAAACCTCGTCGAACCCAGCCTCGTCATACGGATTCACAAGGATGGAACCGCGAAGCACATCGGCGGCTCCCGTCAGTTCGCTGAGCACCAGGCGTCCCGTCGAAGCCGGACGCGTCGCCGGGTACTCGAATGCGACCAGGTTCATCCCATCGCGCAGAGGCGTGACGATGGCCGCATCGGCCGCGAGGTAAAACGCAGCCAGCTCACGAGCATCGAAACTTCTTTCGAAGAGGTGCAGTGGAGTTCGTCTAGGCGAACCAAATCGTCCGTTGATCCGTCCCACCAAGCCTTCCACGTCTTCACGCAACGCCCGATAGGCGCCGACAGACTCACGACTCGGCACCGCAATTTGTACGAACGTCACCTGCTCCCGAGCCTCGACGCTCCGTTCGAGAAGACGCTCGTACGCTTGGAGTCTTCCAACGATGCCTTTGGTGTAATCGAGGCGATCCACAGAGAGGAGCAAACGCGATCCTCCGAGACGATCCCGAAGTTGAGCTGCGTTTGCCTGAACGTCGGCGTCACGCCCCAACGCGGACCAGCTGGACGCATCAGCGCCCACGGGACACGCGATGATGCGGGACGCTCGACTTTTCCAAGGCACGACAAGTTTGTCTTGGTCAACTTCGTAGGCGATGCCGAGTTCGCGCAACGCGTGGCCGAATGCTGCCACATATCGAGGCACATGAACGCCGACGACGTCTGCGCCCAGGATTCCTTCGACGAGCTCTCGACGCCAGGGGAGCGTCCGGAAAAACTCGACCATCGGCCAAGGGACATGCCAAAAAAAGCCGATCGTGAGGTCCGGTCGGCTCGCGCGTACGTACGCAGGGACAAACGCCAGCTGATAATCGTGGATCCATACGGTTGCGCGAAGCGGAGCAACGGACGCAACGACATCGGCAACGCGTTGATTGACGTCTTGATAGGCACGAGCAGCGAGATCTTTGAATCGACAACGTTCGATGAACCCATGCGCGAGAGGCCACAACGCTTCACTCGAGGCTTCCACGTACCAAGCCGAGCGCGTGTCTTTGGGAATCGATACGGGAATGACGCGAAATTGCGAATCGATCGTTCCCACGGCATCGTGTTCGGTACCTGCGGCAATCCATGTTCCCTCGAGCCGACGCACCGCGGGGAGAAGGGCGGAAACAAGACCGCCTGGAGCACGCGAAAGCTTGGGACCTTCCGCAACAAACGGAGCTCGCGCGCTCACGACGACGAGTCGACTGGATTGCTGTGCCATGACGACTCCGTTCATGCGAAAGCGATGCCGTCACCGACGTCACGTCGAGCGGACGAGGGCCGTGCGCGCAGGCACGGCAATGAAGTGAGGCCCTCGATGCGGTGGAATTGGTTGCTGCGTCAGCGTGTGTTAGGGTCGAAAGCCTGAGGAGAATTCACACCGTGCGGCTTTATCGCCTTCTTCCGATCGCTACCTTCACGTTGTCTCTGTGTGTCGCCCGTCCGTCGAACGCGCAGACAGATGAAGAAAAGGCTGCTGCTCGTGCACTCGCAACGCAGGGCGTCACCGCATTACAAGAGAAGAAGTACGCCGAAGCGCTGGATCTCGTGACGCGTGCCGAAGCGGTGAATCACGCCCCGCCACACCTGCTTTTGATCGGTCGCGCGCAGGTTGGTCTCGGTCGCCTCGTTGCGGCGAAAGAGAGCTTTCTCAAGCTGATCCGCGAGCAACTTCCCGCGAACGCCCCGGGGCCATTCAAGGATGCTCAGGCTGCCGCAAAAGTGGATCTCGAAGCGATCGAGCCTCGGATTGCGTCGCTGCAGATCTCGCTGAAGGTCACTGGCGGAGGCTCGACATCGAAAGTCACGCTGAAGATGGACGAGCAACAGGTGCCCAACGCGCTGATTGGCGTTCATCGACCGGTCGACCCGGGCAAACATCTGGTCTCGGCGTTTGTCGTGGGCCGAAGCCCGGTGACACAAGAAGTCACGCTCGGAGACGGCGAAAAGAAGGAAATCGAACTGACGATCGAGCCGGCGCCGGTGTCGTTGGTCGAAGAAGAAAAGAAGTACGACAAACCGCCGCCGCCTCCTCCGCCACCTCCTGGAGGCATGAGCACGTTGCGCATCGCGGGCATTGCCGGGATGGGCGTGGGCGTTGTCGGATTGGCCGTTGGCGGGGTTTTTCTCGGCCTCAAGTCGTCCACGCAAACGGAGGCCGACACATTGTTCAACTCTTGCAAGCCCGGCTGCGATTCAGGCCAAGTCGCGCGGATCAAGCAACTTGATCAGGATGTCGTGACGCAGAGAAACGTCGGCTTCATCGGGCTCGGTGCGGGCGGCTTGTTCCTCGCCGGGGGAATCGCTCTGTTCATCATCGGCGGAAACAAACCGGCGCCGAAGGCGGCCTCGAGCTTCGTCCTACCGTACGTCGCGCCAAACGGCGGCGGCGTCGTCGGCACCTTCTGACCAGCGACACGCCCGGGTTTGTCTCAATCCCACACACCCGGGTTTGTTTCTTGAAACCACGCTCGTGACGATGCGCCGCCGCTGCGCATCGATGCGCTGCCGCGTGCTTGGCAAACGCGTTGTCGAGCCTAGTAGCCGAGTTGGAATTCGCCCGGCTTCTTCGTCTTCGTCGTGCTTCCGCTCGGCTTCGGCCCTTTGAGCGTCGGCGTGGGAGCTCCGGTCGGAGCTGTGGTGGTCGGAGCATTCGCCGCAGCGGATCCTGCCGGAGGCGGATCTTCCAGAGCAACTTCACGCGCGGACGTGTCGGCGGAAGGTGCGGGAGGGGGAATTTCCGCAGCGGACGCAGGAGGTGGCACGGGAGCGGGTGCGCTCGTGGCCGGCGGGTTTGTCGCAACGGGGTTTGTCGCCGAAACGACCGGCGTGTTCGTCGCTGCGGAATCTTTGTGTGCGAACACGAAATAGCCGGCCACTCCGAGACCCGTAAGCATCACGGCCGTGACGAGCACACCGATGAGCGCTCCTGAACGTGACGAAGTCGGAACGGGCGGAGGAGCGGCTCCGGATGCGTTGCCCCATGAGTTTGCGGTGCCTGAAGATCCGTCGACGACACCGGAGATTTGTCCGGGAATCGAATGCGCTCCGACGCCGGGAATTGCGCCCGGAGGAGGAGTTTGCACCAACTGATGCAGCATCCCCGGCGGAAGCGTGGCTTGCCGTTGACCCGTGGGGTTTGGAACTGCAAACCCCGGCGCAAGGTGTGCGTTTTGCCAAGCAAGCAGAGCCTCTTTGAATTCGGCGCACGACTGGAAGCGATGCGCTTGTTCACGCGCCATTGCGCGTTGAATGATCGCGGAGAAATCGGAATCGAGGTCCGGGACAAACTGTTGCGGAGGTGGAGGAAGTTCGAGCGCGATTTTGAAGAGCAGCTCGTTGAACGTCTCGGCGCGGAAAGGCACTTGACCCGTCGTCGCTTGATACAGAACGACACCGAGCGCGTAGATATCGCTGCGAGCATCGACTTGCGCCATGCCTCGCGCTTGCTCCGGCGACATGTAGTAGGGCGTTCCGACGACAGCACCAGCGCGCGTGACGTTGAACTCTTCACCGCTGATTTGAGAGAACTTCGACACACCGAAGTCGAGGATCTTGATGAAGTCGGTTCGTCCCGCCTTGCTGGGCAGAATGAAAATATTGTCGGGCTTGAGATCGCGATGAACGATGCCTGCGGCATGCGCGGCACCAAGCGCATCGAGCACCTGCGCCATGAGCGGAATGCTTTGCGCCGGCGTGAGACGACCGTTTTTCTTGATGCGATGGCTGAGAGTTTCTCCGTCGAGATACTCCATGACCATGTAGCGAGATCCATCGGCCAAAACGCCGAGATCCAGCACTTCGCAAATGTGTTCGGAACCGATACGTCCCGCGGCCTGAGCTTCACGTTCGAAGCGCGCGACGTTGTCGGCGGCACTCGAAACGCTCGCATGCAGGACTTTGATGGCGACGCGTCGCTTGATGCGAACGTTCTCGCCTTCATAAACAGCGCCCATTCCGCCCGTTCCTAGCAAACGGAGGATCTGGTACTTCTCGTCGATGACTTGGCCGGGATTGAGGCTCATGTAGGCGTCGCTCGCATGAAGAAGCGCAAAGGATCGAACCTGCCAATCCTACCATGAGTCGATACGGCCGGCCCAGTGCTGTCTGATGCGCCCAGCCCAAGGCCGCTCGGAACGCCCCAAGGACCGGAACGGACGAAATGCCTTCAAGGGCTTGCGCGACACGAGGGCTCTTCGTGTTAACGTCCCCCGCGTATGGCGCTCTACGAGCTGTCGATCGACGACGCACACCTTCGCGAAGCCGAGATGCTCATTTCGCTCGAAGGTCGAAGTTTCCCCACTCTTGCAACACGTTGGGAATCCCGACTCTTCGACCAGCCTTGGTCCACAACGCTGGTTCTCGACTACACCATTCCACTTCCACCTTTGCCACCGGGAGGGGCGTCGTTCATCGAAGTACGAATTGCGGCGTACACCGGCGGCGCCCCAACGAAATTTCTCTACTTCGGCACCGAGATGAACTCGAGCGTTCCGCGCATCGGACCGGAGATGGAGAATCAAATCGGGGCCGCGAAGATCTTCCAGGAGTTCCGGTTGGACGAACACACGTCGCCGGTTCCTTATCTCAAGCTGATCCAAACCACGCCGCGGATCTACGGCGCTGGAGCGCAGGACTATTACAGCCCCGCGATCAAGATCGAACGCTACGACGGAGCGGCATCGAGCGAGCAACTCGCCGATTTGTTTCCCACGGTCGTGGCGAACTTGCCTTGCATCAAAGGTCATCTGCTCACGGACTCGACAGGCGGCTTGTGGACCGGGACGCGATACATCGGACAAACCTCCATCGCGATCCTGCGTCAGGGCAAGGTCGTCGGTATGCACAAGCGTATCGGGCGTAGTGATCGCGATGCGGTACCGCCCGAGATTCGCAAACGAGATCCCAAGCTTGACACGCTCAAGGAATGGGTCGCGATTGATCTTGGCGCGCAGACGACCGTCGTTGCTTTGCGCAGCGATCGCAGCTCGCCGGAGCTCATTCGCATCGGTGCGACAACCCCGCCCGTCGTCTCTGCGGACTACGAAAATCCGAGCGAGATCCACTTCGACCAACTCGCCAAGACGCTGAAAGCCTGGCGAGATCGCGTGATCCTTCCGATGACGCGCTGGGGTGAAGTCACGGTTGGTCATGGCTCACGCGCGTTACGTAAACGAAGTGCGGAGGAAGCTCCGTCCATCGCTGCTTCCACTCTCACGCACTTGCCGCTCATCCGCGAGCGTGTGGAGCTGAAGGACAAACTCGCGTTGCGTGGTCGCGGTGATCCGGAAACGCAAGAAGTTCTGAAGAGGCCCGCGCCGCCGATCATCGATGAAGAAGGCATCGGCGCGCATGATCCCTTCGATCCGATCGAGTTTTACTCGTACTACATTGGTTTGCACGTGAACCATCGCACGCGCGGCATCCACACCCGCTACCTCGTGGCGATGCCTGCCGGCTGGTCCGCCGATCGTCGCAAGAGCGCACTCGTCGCGGTTCGTCGCGGCATCTTCCGGAGTTTGCCCGCGGGCATGCTCGAGTACCACGACCTCGAGGGTCTCACGGTGCTCGACGCCGGTCCGTCGACGATTCCCTTCGTCGCGCACGCGTTCCGCGCCTTCGCGATCACGCCGAAGCCCGATCCCGTTCCGTTCTGTGCCATCGACGCCGGCGCGAGCGAAACAGGCATCACGTTCGGCCTGTTCCGGAATGCCAAACCCGATGAACAGGTCGAAGGCCTCGAGCGCATGATCGAATACATCGAGCCGTCATGCATCCCGTGGCTCGGCGGTGAACGACTCCTGCATCGCCTCGCGTACCGCATCTACGCAGCATCGGTCGCACAGGTGATCAACGGACGGATTCCGTTCGACCGTCCCGTGGACGAACCTCCCACACCCGCTGTGGAACACCTGCTTTCCGCGTCGCCGTGGGCACGGGCAAACGTCGACTTGCTCAAGGACGCCATTCGCCCGTTGCTCGAAGGTGGCGACCAACGTCTCACCAAGTCCGTTCGACTCGCAACGGCCGAAGGCGAGCCGGTCGACTTCACGCTCGACGTGGATCGTCAAGACATCGCGAATGCCATCGACAAGTGGTACTCGGACGGCGTTGCGTTCATCGCGGCGGGTCTGGAAAAAGCGCTCGAGAAGATCGGTCGCGGGCCGGACCCGTACGAAGGTCTGCGCGTCATGCTCGGTGGTCGTATGAGCATGCATCCAGTCTTCTTCGACAAACTCACCGCGAGTTTGCCGAAGAACGTAAAGATCCATCGCTTCATCGAGCCGGATCGGCTGAACCTTGGAGCACCAACGGTCAAGACGGCGTGCGCACTCGGTGCGTTGGCGATGAAGTTCGAACGTATCGGAGCGGTAACTCGTGCGGAGAAGCGCGATGCCTTCCGATATCGCGTGGGACGCAATCGCCACGGCCAGCTTGCGGACGTGCTCGATCCGACGGTCGAGTACGATGTGTGGCGCGAGATGGGCGCATGCACGAAGCCGAACGTCGAGATCCTTCACATGAAGGCGGAAGACGACGGCGAAGTTGCTGCGGACGATCCGCGCGTCGAGATGGCCGTGTGCAAACTTGGCGCAGGTGCCGTGGGTCAACGCGTGTACTTGCGTGCGGTTGGTCCGGCCAAAGTCGAAGTCTCCGCAGGACCTCCCGGCGGCGATCCCGCGCCTGGCGGGCCCGTGTGGACGATCGACCTCGTCGACAACATCGCGCGCCCCCGCGCGTGACGCTCGGTTGAACAAGGGGGCTTCGAGTCGCTTTGCAGCGCTCCGGGCCCCAACCCTCCGATCGAAGCTAGAGGCTGCGCCGTGTGATGTAGAAGAAGTCACGCGGCGACGGCTCGCGCACGTAGTCGCCCGAGCGGTAATCCACGTGCGGGACGAGCGAGAGCACCGCTCGACGTTCCGCAGCTGCCGGATGATCGAAGAACAGGAAACGCGGGTAGGCGTAGTTCACGTCGAGTCGCGCGGCATCTCGAGCGCCGACGGCTTTCATCGCCGTCGCCAACGACTGCGCCGTGACGGCTTCGCCCAGCGCGTAGAATAGAGTTTTTCCCGACGCATCGATTCCGATCGCCGATCGCCGGATCACCGTCTCACCGCTGACCGTCGCGCCCCAGTTCTTGGTCGACTCGGTGAGCTTGTTGTTGAGCGTGTCTTGCTCGACCAAGCACGGCGGGGTTTGTCGATATGCAACCATGTCGGACTGCGTCGCGGAGATCTGCGGCCACGTTCGGATCCGAATCGTCCCGTCTCGATAGAGTCCGACGGTGCACGCGATGTCGCGCGGAGGCAGGAAGATCTTGCCATCGAGCATCATGCCGTATTGGCCGTGGAGCGCTTTGAAGCCACCGTTGAACACGGCGATCAAATCGGCATGTTCGTTTGTCGGAACAAGACCCGGACGTTCGGCGAGAGAAACCTTTTCCGACAGAGGTTCCGTCGTTCCCGCCACGAGTCGGACATTGATTCGCGTCAGATCCATCGCCACGACGGCGACGGCGGCAAACGGTCGTTTCTTGTCCGGATGAACGATGCTCTTGGCCAGTAGCGGCGGATCTTCACCTCGACGTCCTTCGGCCAACTCGAGCCAAACGCCATCGGCAGGAGTGGCGACCGTGGGGAAGGGGGCTTCGAATCGCGGTGGAGGGAACGCCGGAGCGTTGGGGTTTGTCGGAGGCGTCGGCGCGGCGGAAGCAGCCGGGAGAGTGGGAGGCGGCTCGGCGGAACTCGTCGCCTGAGCACTTGCCGGGACTTCCCAAAACGTCTGCGGAGCGTCGTCTTTGTGTCGCCAGACGTTGATGTCGTCGGCGATCCCGTAGGCGGTGTCTTCGATCCACGCGACCACGGACGGACCGAGCACGGCACGTACACCGTCGGCGAGTGCCGGGCCAAACCCTGGGATGTTGTGGATGCCGTACCAAACGCCGCCGACACCGACGACGGTCACGGCCAAACCTATGGCCAAACGTCGCGGCCAACGCCGCTGTTTTTCCTTTGCCTGAGCCGGCTTTACTTCATCTGCCACGCGGCGCAGAAGGTAGCGCATTCATCCTACGCACCCAAAGTTTTGCGCCGCGGATGCTCAATCAGAGAGTCTGGCCGTGAGCCATCGTCTTCAAGCCGTCTTGAAAGAGAATTTCGACCTTTCCACGGTCGATCACCCGCGAGACGACTCCATCGCCGAACTTCGGGTGGCGCACGAGTTCACCGATGCCGAAGGTCAACGTGATGCGGTACGGCTTGAATGCGCCCACGGGTTGACCTGCGATGGCGTGCTCCCACTGCGATGTTTGATCACGTTCGCGTTGTGCCGCCGCAGCAGCCTTCGCGCTCACCGTGCGGCGCGGCGGCTCTTTTTCTTCCGTGACTTCACGTTTGCCGCTGCTCGTGACTTTGCTCTTGAACGTCACGGCCGGAGCCGCCTTTTCAGTCTTCGGTCGGCGATAAAGATGGTGCGAACCGCATGTCTTGCATTCGACCTTCTTCACTTCGTCACCAACCATCGCGATGATTCGGTGTGTCAGGTCAAGCTTGCACTTGGTGCAATAAGAGTCGATTTCGCCGCCCGTCTTAGGCTTCTTCGTCGTCACGTGCCCTCGCGTCTCTTGCGCTCGCGCCGCACGTCTTTCGTGCGGTCTTTGATGGATACTTGCGATGTAACGGTTGGTTTGGGCAAACCTGTGGAGATGGGAGTGTTCGCGGCATCCGCTGATTCGCCGCTACGCTCCTCACTTTCGTCGTCGTCCCCTTCGGCAGATTTGTCGCTCGACCGAGCATCGTTTGGAACGAAACGAATTTCTGTTTTGATCTCAAACGAAAGCTTCGTGAGGATCTTCGTGATTTCGTCGGCAAATTGGGTGTGTTCGATGACGTCGCGAATCTCCTTCGCGACGACTCGATAAAGGCCCGCTTTGGTGTCGTCGATCTGCTGGTAGAGGTAGTGCATCACCTCTTTCGGCAACTTCATGTCGCCGACGAAGTTCCTCAAACCATCCGGACCGTCTCCAAGTCTCCCGACGCCTGTCTCGACGGCTTTCTCGACAGCGCGTTTGAGCAAATCCGGAATCGCACGATCGAACGAGCGGCGCCGTTCTCCCTCGGGTTTGTCGCCGTCAGGGCCGTCGTCGCGGGGCGTCGTATCGTCGCTGTCACCCATTCGTGCGGGTCAGTAGCGACAACGAGCCCGAACGTCAATCAGGCAATGCAGCGCGCAGCATCCAGACCTCCGCGGCGGCCCGTCCTTTTCCGTGCCGGGCAGTCAACTCGATGGTCATCGCGTCGTTTTCAAGCGGGCAAAATGGGCGATCCGGCTGAACGATGGGCCACCGATCCTCGCCGTGATCTTGCGCGATGGGTGTGCCTCGACTCGAACGCACCACGACATCGAGATCCGTCACCGTCGCGTCGGCAACCGCAAAAACCCGATAACAGGCACCACGTCGGGCATCGAGCGGCGTCGACAACGGTGCGCCACCTTCAATGACCTCGCCTTCGAACGGCTTTTTCGACACGCGACGCATGCCATTCGTTGGACCACAAAGCATCGTCAAGCGCGTCAAGTCCGCGATCAACGAACCTTCAAGACGAAAATCTCCGTAACAACGGACCCAAGGACCTCCCACGCGAACGGGCAGAGGCAAACTTGGCTCGTCGAGCGAAACCGGGCCGCTACTGCCGGCACTTGGCACAAGAGACGCGGCCTGGACAAACGTCGGTGAAAGCAAGGGCTTGGACGCCGACGACGTGGGCCACGGAGGTGCGGCATCTTCACCGGTTTGTTCCCACGGACGTATCTTCTCTTTGCAACCCACGAGCGCCCACGCGAGCAGAGCGAACAAGACAAACGGAGTCATTTGCCGTCGCGCATGTCGCGCCGGATCCGCTAGTGTTTCGCGACGATGAACGTATTTGCCGATCGTCGAAAAGCCCTCCTCGAACGCTTGGATGGCGTGCTGGTCTTGCGCGCCGCGCCGGAAGTGATTCGAAACAGCGGAGTTCACCACGAATACCGTCAACACTCGGATGTCCACTACCTGACGGGGTTTGACGATCCGGGATGCATTCTCGTCGTCTCGCCGAAACATCCCGAGCACAAGTTTGTCTTGTTCATCCGACCCCGTGACGCCGTCGTCGAAGTTTACGACGGACCACGCCCTTCGACCGAGGAAGCAAAGGCTCGCTTCGGTGTTGATGCGTCATACACCATCGATGAGTTCGACAAGAAAATTGTCGAGTATCTCCAGGGTCATCGACGCATTTATTACGAGATCGGAGCAAGTTCCGCTTTCGACACGCGCGTGCTCCGCGCCATCGCTTCCCTGCGCGGCAAGGGCATGCGCGGGAACCTGGTTTGGCCGAGTGAAATCGTGGAAGTTTCGCGCAGCGGACTCCACGAGCTGCGCATGTTCAAATCCGACGCCGAGCTCGTCACCATGCGTCGAGCGGCCGCGATCACGCGTGACGCCCATGTCGCGGCGATGCGCATGGCCGCTCCGGGCCGCTGGGAATACGAGATCGACGCGCTGATTCGCGGCACGTTCATGCAGCAAGGTTCACCGCGTGGTGCGTACACGCCCATCGTCGCGTCCGGGCCGAACGCCACGATCCTCCACTACCACGGCAGTCGCCGGCGCATGGAAGAGGGCGATTTGTTACTCATCGACGCGGGCTGCGAATACGACTTCTACGCCTCCGACGTGACTCGAACCTTTCCCGTCAGCGGGACGTTTTCGCCGGCGCAACGTCGCATTTACGATGTGGTTCTTCGCGCCCAACAGGCCGCCATCGACGCGGTCAAACCCGGGACGAACATCGACGCGATCCACGAAATCGCCCTCGAAATCATGGTCCGAGGGCTCATGGAGGAAAAACTCCTGAACGGGGATTTCGCCGAGATCATCGAGAAGGAGAAGTACAAGGTCTTCTGCCCGCACCGGTCAAGCCATTGGATTGGCATGGACGTACACGACGTCGGCTTGTACTACTTGAATGACAAACCACGGACGCTCGAACCGGGCATGGTGTTCACCATCGAACCGGGCATTTACATCAGCCCGAATGCGGAAAATGTGCCTGCCGAATATCTTGGTATCGGTGTGCGGATCGAGGACGACATCCTCGTCACGGCCTCCGGTTGCGAGAACCTGACGGCGGACATTCCGAAGCTGCCGGACGACGTCGAACGCGTTTGTCGCGACGCTCGATGAAAAAGAAAAACCCCACGACGAACTTCTCCGACAAACCCGACATTCTCGCCTCGCAGCTCGTGCGCTGGTTCAAGAAAAGCGCCCGCGATCTGCCGTGGAGACGCACGCGCGATCCGTACGCCATCTGGCTGTCGGAGGTGATGCTTCAGCAAACGCGGGTCGAAACGGTCATCCCGTATTACGAGCGATTTTTAGCGCGTTTTCCCAACGTTCGCGCCCTGGCCCAAGCGCCGCTCGATGAAGTGCTCGGACTCTGGAGCGGCCTTGGGTACTACCGCCGGGCGCGTGAACTTCATCGCTGTGCGAACGAGGTTGTCGAGAAATACGGTGGTGTTTTTCCGTCGAGCGTGGCGGAACTTCGAGCGCTCCGCGGCATCGGTCCGTACACCGCCGGAGCGATCGCGAGCATCGCGTTCGATCAGCCGGTGCCGCTCGTCGATGGCAACGTTGCGCGCGTACTTTCACGACTTTTCGCGATCGATCACGACATGAAGAGCACGACGGGCATGCGATCCGCGTGGGAGATGGCTGAACACATCGTTCCTCGAGACGAACCCGGCGCTTTCAACCAAGCGCTCATGGAGCTTGGAGCGACGATCTGTTTGCCTCGGGATCCGGGATGCCTCGTTTGTCCGGTACGAGATGCTTGTGAAGCGCGAGCCCAGGGAAGGGAACGCGAGCTGCCGGTGATGAGCGCGAAAAAGGCGTCGCCCAAGGTGCCGATGGTTGCTGCCGTCGTGGAGCACGAAGGAAAGATCCTATTTGCGCGCCGTAAAGAGGGCGGGCTGTTCGGCGGACTGTGGGAGCCCCCGATGGTGCCTGCCGAATCGCTTGCCGATGCGCGGTCGGCGCTGGGTGGCGCCGGCATCGACGCTTCGCTGCGTTTGTCCGAGGTCGGACGCGTCGGACATGTCCTGACGCATCGCGAGCTCGTGGTGATCGTTTGTCGTGGTGTCGGAGCGCCCGTGGCAATCCTTGGAGCACCAACGACCGATCCGTACGAGAAACTCGCCTGGTTGCCTCGCGACCCAACGGGAATCGGCATTTCGACGTTGGCGAAGAAAGTCCTCGCGACGGCAAAGAAGCGCCCGCGAACCGCTACGAAACGTAGCAACGACGCCCCGTGAACGCGTGAATTGCCGTTTGGCTCGTATGTCGACCCATTTCTCGTGCGTGCGGGTACGATGCCGCGGTAAGACCGCTGGGTCATTCGGATGCGTCACTACTGCCTATCGCTGACGATCGCCGCGTTTGTCCTGCTCGCGTCAGCAGCATCGACTGCCCACGCACTCGACGCGCCGCCGGCCACGAAATCCACCATGACGCTTCAAGATCGTCAGGCGTTGCTGGATCGCTTGAACGCGTCGCCAGGATGGGATGCACGGGTTTTGCTGGGTCTTGGTGCAGGTAGCGGAGTGCGGTTCAACAATCCCTACCGTCTGGCGACACAAGTGGGCACGACCGGCGAATCGCTGAGCACCACGGCGCCGTACATGATGTTGACCACGGCGCTTGCATTCGGGCCCGCGGACGGCTTGCAACACGGTGGATTTTTATCGTTCAGCTTCGCCCTGACCGGTGTGGCTCAGACGCTGTTCACGCCGGGTTACATGGCCCTCTATCGCGGTCCTTCTCGATGGATGGCGTATGCGCGTCTTGGACCGGCGATTGTTTTGACCCCGCAACCGAACGACGCCGGGGACGACGCCGTCGGCGGCGCGTTTTTCCTGACCGGTGCGC
>CAYSYX010000211.1:0-15363 GCA_964435055.1 uncultured Polyangium sp.
ATTCATGCGCGTGGATAGCGGGTTTGGCCGGGCCGTCGCTCTGGGATTGGGCATAACTCCACCCCAACCGAGCCTCGGGACCGCCGTGAAACAGGTGGCGCAAACCATTACTAAGGCGGTCAAAGCAAAGCGTTCGGTCACCGAATCTGCGGCGCTCAGTATGCAATACTCGGCGAAGAATTCGATTGCGACGCGGAAAATTGCCATCTTGGCCGAAGAAGGCGTCAATGCGGCGGAACTTCTGGCGGTGCGCACGGTGCTCTTGAATGGCGGCGCCGAAGTGCACCTGATTTCCTCGAAACTCGGAACCATTACCGCCGAGGATGGAACATTGGTCGAAGTGGATCAGGCGACGCTCCATGTTTCCTCGGTCCTGTACGATGCAGTCTTCGTTCCGGGTGGCGGGGCGAGCGTCGATGCAATGAAGCTGCTTGGCGATCCGATTCATTTCATCGATGAAGCATTTCGCCACAACAAGGCAATCGGAGCGACCGGTGCCGGGGTTGAACTGCTGGAAGCCTCGCGGATCAAAGGTGTGACCTTCGCCGGCTCGCAAGCCTTGGGACAAACCTACGTCGATCGCGGTGTGGTCACGGCTCGCAGCGGACCGGTCTCCACGGTATTCACGGCGGCGTTCATTCAAGCCATCGCCGCGCATAGGCATTGGGATCGTCCCGAAACGGAAGCCGTTCCGGCCTGACGCGCGCTGTCCTTTCCGGACCCGCACGCGCATGGACAAACTGCGAATCGAGCGACCGGCGGAACACCATCCGTTGCTGCTCGAACGATGATCGCTGTGACAAACGCGTGGTTGGATCTACGCCATCCGGCGTAACCGTGTGTCCCGACGAATGCCCAGGTCACCTTGTTTCACCGGCGCTGTGGCGTCGAGGTTGATCGCGCGGCAGATGCAAACATGTTGCGTCGTTCGCACCGCTCTTGGACGGCTACGATGCGATTGGTGGGCGACGGATGGCCCGAAGAGGCGGGAGCGTGTGGTTTGGTAAGAAAAACAGGACGCTGCTCAGGCGCGCTTGTCCAAATCTTCTTGCTTGCGCAGTTCAGCCTCGGCCTTCGCCTTTTCGGCTTCCTCTTGGCGGCGCTCGGCTTCTTCGTGTCCGTGTCCGTGTCCGTGCTCGTGGTCGTGGTCGTGATCGTGGGCCATGGGAGTTCTCCGTTCTATTGAGACGAACCTGCGTTCGCGCGTTCATATTCTGCATAACACGAACACGGGGCGTTGATCTTTGCTCGATGTGTCCGCGACGCTGCCAGGGTGGAGGGCATCGTGATGCTTGCCTCTTGCCAACGGCGAAGGTGATCGCGATTCTCCTGCACAAATGTCTCGTCCCATTCGCAAGATTGCAGTCAACACCGGCGGCGGTGACGCACCCGGACTCAACGCTGTTCTTCGAGCCATAGCGCTTGCCGCAGCCGAGCGAGGAATCGAAGTTTGGGGAATTCGTCACGGTTATCGCGGACTACTCGAAGGAGGTGATCGCGGCCTGATGCGTCTCGATCGTCGAGCGGTACGCGGCATCATGCATGTCGGCGGAACGATTCTCGGCACGGCCAATCGTGGCGACCCCTTCCATTATCCGGTCGAGCGTGACGGTAAGCTCGTCCCTGAAGATCGCGCCGACGAACTCATCGCGCGATTTCACGAGCATCAGTTCGACGCCCTCATCGCCATCGGTGGTGATGGTTCGTTGCGTATCGCCAACGCCCTTGCTCAAAGGGGTTTGCCGCTGATCGTTGGTGTACCAAAGACCATCGACAACGATGTCTTCGGAACCGAGCTGACCTTCGGATTCGACACGGCGGTGTCCATCGCGACCGAAGCGATCGATCGGTTGCACACGACGGCGGAAGCGCATGAACGCATCATGGTTGTCGAGCTCATGGGCCGACATGCCGGGTGGATTGCGCTTCGTGCTGGAATCGCCGGCGGCGCCGACGTGATTCTCATTCCGGAAGTGCCGTTCTCGTATGCACCCATCGTCGAAAAAATTCGCGAACGGGAAAGTCGTGGTCGGCGTTTTTCGATCGTCGTCGCTGCCGAAGGGGCGATGGAGCAAGGTGGCGATCTGACGATTCGCAATGAAGGCGACGAGTTTCGTCGTGTGGTTGTTCTTGGAGGAATCGCCGAACGCGTGGCGCAGGAACTTGGGCAACGTACGGGGAAAGAAACCCGTTCTTTGGTCCTTGGGCACTTGCAGCGAGGCGGAGGTCCGACGACCTTCGATCGAACGCTGTCACTTCGCTTCGGCGCAGCAGCCGTGAGGTTCCTTGTTGAAGGGTGTGCGAGCGGCATGGTTGCTCTGCGAAACCATCGCATCGAGCTTGTGCCACTCGCGGAAGTCGCCGGTCGTACGAAGACGGTCGACCTTGCATGCGACACGCTCATCACGGCGCGTGAGATGGGTCTGTGTTTCGGCGATGAAGCTCCCGGACGCTTCGCGTGTTCTCCGGCGAGGACGATTCCGCCGCCAAACTCGGAAGCGTGAAGTTCAGCGTGGATACGCCGCGATCCAACGTATCGAATTTGAACAATTCCCCGGTCAAATCGAATATCGTCGGCTTGTCCCCATAGGCCCTGACATGACCAAAATTCTCGTCTTCGAGAGCGAGCCGGCATTTGCTTGGGAGCTGCGCACCGAGCTTGGGCGTCTTGGCTGCACAGTGCAGATCGTAGACGACGGAAATGCCGGTCTGCAGATCGCCGCAAACGATCGTCCGGACCTCGTGCTGCTGTCGATCGAACTGCCGCGGATGAATGGTTTTTCGATCTGTAACAAGTTCAAGAAAGACCCGCATCTCAGGGATGTGCCGCTCATCATCATGTCCAGCGACTCGAGCGAGGAGACGTTCGAGCAACATCGGCGGTTGAAGACGCGGGCCGAAGACTACGTGCGCAAGCCCATCGCGTTGGGCGAACTCGTCGCGCACATTCGGCAACTGATTCCGATCGAAGCGGCCATCGAGCCGGAAGCGATCGCGATCGAAGACGCCATCGTCTTCGATGACGAGATCGAAGATCTGGGTGCGCCGGCGGTCGCGACGGCATCAGGTAAAACCGCGGAAGCCGACACTGAAATCGATGATTTTCTCGGCGGCGCGTTTGATCGCTTGATCGGCGATGAAGCGCCCAAGGGCGTGCATTCCGTGGCGAAAATGCCACCGAGTTTGGCCCCGGAACCGCCGACGATTCCAGCTCCGCCACCTCCGGCGCCCCCCGTTCCGCCGATTGTCCTGGCACCACTGCCCCCGCCGCCACCACCGCCGGTTGCGCGTTCGACGACGAGCGATTCCACGCGTCCCGCAAGGGCGCCCTCCGTACCTCCTCCGCGAAGTGTCGTTACCAAAGGCCCTGTAACGACCCGTTCCGTGCCGCCTCCGCCGCAGCCGCATGGCCATGACCCACACGGTTTGTCCCTCGCCGATGCGGCGCTCATCGAACAGCTTCGAACCGAGCTTGCGCACACCAAAGAAGAACTCGGACGAAATCGAGATGAGGTTGCGCGTCTCGAGCTTGCCGTTGCTTCACGCGCGAACGTTCAACTGCTCGAAGCACGACCGGATCCCGATGAAGTCGTTCGGTTGAGGCATGAAGTCGAAGAGCTGAAGACCAAGCTCGCCGTTGCCGCGACAAACGCTCCGGCACGTGGTCCGAGCCGAGAATTTCTCGATCTGCGCGAAGCCCTCAACAAGAAAGACAAAGAGATCCTCGCGCTGCGCGATCAGATCACCGTGAAGGACAAAGAGGTCCTCGAACTTCGTGATGCGGCGCTCGAGTTCGAACGAGAAAAGGCGGATCTGTCGGACAAACTTTCCGAATGGGAACGAGCGTCTGAAGAGAACGCCGTCAAACTCGCGCGACTCGAAGAAGAACGTTCGGTGCTGGTGATGCGCGCGGAGAACTTCGAGCTGCTGACGACCAAGCTCGAAGCAAGAATGCGGGCACAGGAGTCGGATGCGGTCGTGCGTCTCGAAGCTGCAGAGACCGAGGCTCAATCGCGCGTACAAGCCGTCGAGCAGCTCGTGGCGGACGAGAAAAACGCCAAAGAAACCGCGCTCGCTTCATTGGAACAGGCGCGTCGAGCCGTCGCCGATGTCGAAGCCCGTTTGGCGGATGAAACCACGCGGCACGGTGCCGAACGCGAACGTTTGTCCACGGACCATGCAGCTCAGGTGGCCGCACTCGAAGCGCGCCACGCCGCCGAGCTTCGAGCTCGTGATGAGGCGCATGCCGAAGAAGTGGACGCCGCGCACGAGACCGAGATCGCGAACCTGCGCAGTGCGCACGCCGAGGAACTCGAACAGTTCGCCGCGGCGCATGCTTCCGAACTCGAAAAGGTGCGTCAAGACAACCTTCACGCCGTCGAGCAACTGAAGGCCGAACATGCGACGCAGATGAACGCGCTCAAGACCGAAGCGGATGAACGGTTGGCAACGCGGAATCGAGAGTTCGCCGACGAGTGGGTCCGCGGAGCCGCGGAACTCGAAGCGTTGCACGGTGAAGCGGTCATGAAGGCCGAGCGTGATGCGGCCGAACGAGTACGTGCCGAAGTCGTCGACCACTACGAGGGCAAACTTCGCGAGCTCGAAGGCAAACACGCCGCCGAAATCGAGAAGATGCGTAACGAACGAGATCGCGCGATCGACGAGCGCGACGCGGCATCTCGCTCCGCCGTGCAGGAGCTGGATCGGTACGTGATTGCGCTCGGTGCCGATCTGCAAGATACGCGGATCAAGCTCGAAGACACCGAAGAGCAACGTGTCGCTTTGAGTGCCGAAGTCACGAAGTTGAAGAGCGAAAATTCCGAGCTGACCAATCGAGTCGAGACGGAGCTGAGAGCGCTCAAAGCCGAACTCGAGAAAGTTGGAGCTGAAAAGGATCGCTTCGTGGCGGAGGCCGTGGCGACGGCGTCTCGGGTCACGCGTATGCGCACGCGTTGGGAGCAGGATCGCGCGGCGCTCGGGCACGCGCGCGAGGCGCTCACGCAGGCAGTGGCGCGACTGCAAGAGATCGAGAGCCACTCGATCGACACGGACTGATCAGCTGCTCAAGGAATCGGGTGGGCGCGGAACGCTTCGGGAAGAAGGGCGGCGAGCGTCGTCATGCGGAAGGGGTTCGTCTCGCTGTCCGCGGACAAACGGATCGGTAGGTCCATGACGAACTCGGCGAGGGTTTGTCGGCACATACCGCACGGCGCTCCCATCGGAGGACTCTCGACGCCCGGCCCGAGGCGTGATGTGCCGGGCGTGACCACCGCGATCGCGATCGGTTTGAGTTCTCCTGCCGAGATCATCTGCACGATGGCCGAGCGTTCGGCGCAGATGGACAACCCGTAGGAGGCATTTTCAACGTTGCATCCGACAAACGTTCGTCCAGACGAAGTAAGAATCGCCGCGCCGACCGAGTAGCCGGAATAAGGAGCATGGGCGTATTTTCGGACTTCGCGGGCTGCTTTTTCGAGAGCGTTCCAGTCGATGGCTGGAAAAAGATGATGATCGTTCAAGCCGTTCCTCGAGGTCAGGATCCGCCGACACGGAGTGAGTGGCCAACTTCGATGATCCAACCGGACAACAAAGCGCGCAGTCGTTGTTGAACTTGGCGGGCGACTTCTTCGACTTCCGCGTGACTGAGCAAACCCGAACCGAGGCCTGCGGCGAGGTTGGTGACGACGGAAATCGCGCCGCACCGAACGCCCGTATGTCGCAGCGCGATGACTTCGTGCACGGTGCTCATGCCGACCGTATCGGCGCCCATGGTTCGGAGCATGCGGATTTCGGCCGGGGTTTCATAAGACGGACCGAGCAGTCCGGCATAGACGCCATCGGACAACGGCACGTTTTGTTTTTCCGCGACCTGATGCGCCATCTTGGCCAGGTCGTTGTCGTACGCGTTGGTCATGTCGGGGAACCTCGGTCCGACCTCGGCATCGTTTGGCCCGACAAGCGGGTTTGTCCCCGTCAGGTTCAGGTGATCACGGATCAGCATCAAGTCACCGGGTTGGAAGCCTGCGCGGATGCCTCCGGCGGCGTTGGTGAGGAGCGCGGTTTTGCAGCCGAGGCGCGCGAGCAGGCGAACGCCGAACACCGATTGGTCCGGCGTGTTTCCTTCGTACAAATGCGCGCGACCTTGCAGGCATGCGACGGGGATTCCCCCGGACAAACCCAAGACCAAGTTGCCTTTGTGACCGGCGACGGTCGAACGCGGCATCGACGGGATCTCGGCGTAAGGAATCGAGATGCGTTCGTCGAGCGTGTCGGCCCAGTCTCCGAGCCCCGAGCCGAGGACGATTCCCACAAGCGGCGAGAGGGACGACTTGGTACGGACGAACGAAACGGCTTCATCCAGCTGCACACGGAGGTTCATGCGCGCACCTTAGTACAAGGCAACTGCCGGGGGAAACCGCGAGACTTCATGGCCTCGGGTTTTTCCTTGCGCCGATCGTCGCTTGATACGTGCAGTTGCCGAATGATCGTGGTAGCGTCCGCGCCCCCTGCGAGTCTCGAAGGTGAATCTGATGTCCAGCACGTTTCAAGAGTTTCTCAAGACCAAGTCGATCGATCCGCGCAGGATCATTCCCGTGTCGCATGAGATCGAGAGCCTGCGACCGGAAGATCGCGCCATCCGTTTGACCAAGCGTCTTGCGCGTAAGAGTGAAGACGGGGCGAAGAAGAAAGAAGGCCTCAAGAAGCCGCGAAGTGGTCGCCCGATCACGCAACGAGCTTTGAATGCCGCTCTTGCGGGTAAGTCCGTGAGTGGTCCGACCAAGACGCGTTTCGTGCGCGCGGTCAACAAGCTCCTCGAGATCAAGAAGCAAGAGCCCGTCAATTTACTGACGCTCTTCCCCGGCCAGAAGAAGAGCGCGGCCTGATCATCTCCGTTTGAACCGGTCCCGACTACAACAGTCGATTCGGACCGCGAAGCGTTGTCTTGCGCTTGGTCAGATCCAAGAGGTCTGCGCCCACGAGTGCAACCGTCAATCCCACAGCGATGTAGAGCATGTCGGCGACGTTCGCTTTTGCCGCGTCGCCGGGCAAAATTTTCGGCCGCGAATTTTTTTTTCGATCGGCGTGAATGCGATACGGGTGATCTGCAACAGACGCCTACGTGCACGCAGTTGTGCAAATTGAGGCAGTCGTACCTCGGCTCCGAGTATCGAACGGCATGGATGTCGTAGACGAACTCGTTCGGCGTTCCCGCACGGGCGATCGCGCTGCGTTCGCGCAGCTTTATCGCGAATACCGACAACCCATCGCGCGTTTGGTCTTTCGCATGACCGGGCGTTCGAACGAAGTCGAAGACATCGTCCAAGAAGTTTTCCTCCAAGCGTATCGAAGCCTGGGTGACTTCCGCGGACAATCCAAGTTCTCGACGTGGCTCCATCGCGTGGCCGTCAACGTCATCCTCATGACGCGTCGAAATCACTTCAAACGCCCGGCCGTGATCGACGCTCCGTTCGACTCCGAACGATCTCCCGATCGCCGATTGCTCCCGGACGAAGACGCATCCCGCTGGCGTCGTGTGGCTGCATTTCGAGCCTTGCTCGAGCAACTCCCTGAAAAAAAGCGCATCGTTTACATCCTTCACGACATCGAAGGTGTGCCTCCAACCGAGATCGCCACGATCGTGGATGCGCCTGTGCTCACCGTGCGTACGCGCCTTTTTTATGCCCGTCGTGAGCTCACCAAATTGATGCGCAAAGATCCGATCCTTGCGCAGCTGGTCGAAGAAATTGCCGTTGAAGAAAGACAAACGGACGAACCCCTTTCCCCCGCAGGCGAGGAGGAATCATGAGCACGCATCAAGTTGAAGAAAGAGCTTCGGAACGAGCGCTCGAGGTCATGCGGAAAGAACTGGCTGCCGAGCGTTTGCCGGATTTGCCCTGGGATTCCATGGAGCGCGATCTCATGGCGCGTCTCGATGAAGAGCCCATGACGTCGCATCCGAAATCGCTCGAGGCGCACGTGGACGATGTTCCCGCGTCGTACGTTCGCAATCCACGCGCCCAGTTTGTCCGTATCGGGTTTGTCGTCATGGCTGCGGCAGCCTGCTTTGCACTCTTCTGGATGTCGCCCTTGCACTCGGGCAAACGCGTCGTGATCTCGACCGCTTCACCGTCCGTTGCGGCGCCCGAGCCAACGAACTTCCACGACCCGATGGTTGCTCCGCAAAAACCAACCCCCGTTGCAGCGCCCGTGGTGTCCGCCGAATCTCCCGCGCCCGAACCTCCGACGCACACCATCGCCGCAAAAGACGTCAAGGCGGCGTTCTCCACGTGCGTTGCTTTGGACAAACGTTACGCCGGTCCCGCTGCCGCCAAACTCAAGGGCGAAAAGTTGATGGTTTTTCTGGAAAAAGATGGCGGCATCGCGACGATTCGCTTCGATTCGCCGGTCGAACAGCAAGTCATGCATTGCGTCTTCGACAAACTCCGTTCCGGAAAGTTCGTGGGGACGAAAGGTCCGGTCACGGTTCAGTTCTGAACGAAAAACTCGTTTGAACTCGAACTACTTGTCGTCGTGCGGCGAGATCGGCGCGTGGCGCAAGATCTCCGTCAGCGCGTGCGTGTCACGCACACCCATCAAACCAAACTGCACTCCCATCCCGTCGGACTGAGTCCAGCGCACCGTCGCTTTGACGCGAATGGGTTGTTTTGCCTTCGGAAGCATCAACTCCACAGGCACCGTGCTCGAGAAAGGCGCAACGGTGTCTGTCTCGACAAACATTCCCCCGATGCTCATGTCGCGCGACATGGCTTCGATGCGGCGACCATCGGCAAGCTCGAAGGTCACCGGGACTCGAACTTCTTTGCGTGGGTGTCTTCGTTTTTCGGACACTTTCTCTCCTCGTCCAACGCGACCGTTCTACAATACTGTGCAGGAGGCCCAATTTACGTGGCAAAAAGCATTCGATTTGCGACGCGTGCTTCCGAGCCTCAGGGCCTTGCTCGGCACTTCGAAGGCTGGCAGCCGGGACTCGTGGCTGTCGTCCTCGCAGCCATCGTCGCACTTCTTGCGGTTCCGCGTTCGATCGAACCGATGGAGCTGCCCGTACCCGTCGCGGATGTTCAGCAATTGCAACGCACGATGCGAGCCGACGATGACGCTGCACGGAGCGTGGTGAATAATCCTCTCGACACCGATGTGCGCGCGTTGGGTTCACTCATGCGGGCCTTTGGAAAAGCCGATGCTGCGCGCGATGAAGCGATGCTGGTGCAATTGAATTCGCGCATTTTTCCCGCCGTCGTTGTGGCGCGCAATCAAGGCGACGCGTCTCTCGTGGCTTTGCGCGCCTTTCAAATGCAGCAGTTTCTTCGAGAAGTACGACGGTTTGTCGTTACAGGCCAAACCTCGGACGAACTCGTGGAACTCGGAGCGGCCTTCGGCGACGTCTTGCTGCGCAGCGGTTGGTGTATCGGCAGGCCGCCGTACACGATGCTCATGCCCGAACAAGTTCTGCGCGTCGTGTACAAGCGACGTTGGAATGAAATCACGGGTTTGTCTGGTCCGCCCTTTGAGCCGACGATCGACGAAAAACGTGTGTTTTTGGCGTTCTTGCTCCGCCATCCTCCTCGAGCGGGTGACCGCTTGCCCTCATCGCCGAGCCCCGGTTTCGACGGCGCGTATCTGTTGCGCAAAGTGGAGGAAGCTGCCGCAGTCGATCCGTCGTACCCGCAGCTGTTCGCGCGAGGAATCGTTCAATTCCGTAAGGGTGATTTTCGTCGCGCTGCGGAGTCCTTCGCCACGCATCTCGATACGTCGCCCGATGGGCCATGGGCCCTACGCGCACAAAATCATCTGCGCGCAGCGCTCGAACAGGTGCATCGTGACGTTCGGTGATGTCGCGGTGGGCCGGGGCTTCGCATGTCCTTCGGCTCGCGATGCAGTTTCACGTGGCGATTCTTCGGCGTTTCTGAAAGAGTGTCTCGAGAAAATTTCGCCGTCTCTCGCGAGCTGACACCACGATTTCGGGTGAGAACGGCATTGATGAGCGCGTAGACCGGAGTTTTTCACGCATGGGCATCATCACTCGCCATGTCTTCATGGATTCGAATGGCATTCGCTTCCACCTGACGGATACAGGGCATGGATTCCCGATCATTCTCCTGCATGGATTTCCCGAGCTTTGGTACTCGTGGCGCAAGCAGATCGATGCGCTCGCGCCTGCGGGATTTCGTCTTATCGCCCCCGATTTACGAGGGTATGGCGGTACGGATGCTCCGGAAGATGTCGATTCCTACGTAACGAGCAATCTTTGCGAGGATCTGCTTGGTATTTGCGACAACTTGGGGCTCGATAAAGCCGCGATCGTCGGACACGAACTGGGTGGGTCGCTCGCTTGGCAGTTTGCGTTGCGGCATCCGGAAAGAACCGAACGCGTCGTCAGTCTCAATGCGCCGCATCTCGCGCCGACGTCCGAGCCGCCCTCGATTGCGTTGCGCGATCGGTTTGGCTTGACAGACTCGACGTTTTACCTTCGATACGCCCAGACGCCGGGGATCGCCGAAGCGGAGCTCGATGCCGACATTCGCACGACATTTCAAAAAATGATGCGACCCGTTCGTTACGCCGAAGATTGGTGGAAGTTCGTCACCGTCGGCGGCGACGGCTCTTCGCTTCTCGGCAAGATTGGGGCGGGGGAGTCATTGTTGTCCAAGGTCGATACCGATACCTACGTGCGAGCATTCAAACGCGGTGGCATGCGTGGAGCGTTTAATTGGCTGCGCGCAATCGACAAGTCGTGGGAAGAGATTCGCACGTTGCCATCGCTCGAGATCGATCTGCCGGCGATGTTGATCATGGCGAGTCGGGACAAACTCAATCCTCCCGAACTGGCGGAAGACACACGACAGCTCGTGAAAAACCTGCGTATCGAGCATCTCGATTGCGGTTATTGGACCCAACAGGAAAAACCCGTCGAGGTCACCAAACTGTTGGTTGATTTTCTGGGCGATTTGCGGAGTTCGTCGCCGGAGTAGGCGGGGTTTGTCGCCAAAGAACGATTTTCGTCGAAGGACGAATCGTTCTTCAGCTCATCGCCGGCTCGAAGAGTGAAATCACCGCGCCCCACGGGTCGCCGATGACGGCCATTTGGCCGACGCCGGGAACATCGATTTGCGGCGCGTAAATTCGGGCTCCCAGCGATTCTGCTTTGGCGCGAGCCTCAGCAAGCTTCGGTACGACCACATGCGTCATCCAATGGCTCGGCGCACCGCCTTGAGGAGCTTCGACATCGACAATGGTTTGTCCGGCCCCCGTAGCTAAAAATAGATTCGGCGCATCGCCAAACTTGCCCCTCGTCCAACCGGCCACGGCTGCGTAAAACGCGAGCGCCTGTTCGCCATTGTGTACGGCGAGCGTATCCCAGCAAAAATCACCGGCGCCGGGCATTTCCGGCGGAGCCATGTCGCCGCGGTTGTCGCGAAAAACGATGAATCCCGCGCCTTCCGGATCGAGAACATAAGCAAATCGACCCACGTTGGGGATGTCCATCGGCGCGCAGGGAACGCGTCCACCATGTTCCGCAGCTGTTTTGGCCGCGGCATCCACATCGGGGACCGATACATATCCGGCCCAATGCGCTCGAATGGGATCATTGGGATCCGTCTGAAAAATGCCCCCCTGCTCGCGTCCCCCGGAAACGATCACCCGGTAAGTGCCCTTGCCTCCCATATCGGAGTACTTGAACGACCATCCGAACAGTTCCCCGTAAAACTTTTCGGCCGCTGCGCCATCGGGGGCCATGAGTTCATGCCACACGATATGCCCGTGCCGATATGTCGATTCAGTCATTGCTTTCTCCATGGGCAAACGCTGACGAACAGCGTTGCACGGCCGCTGTATTGCATCGTCAACGCGAGCTGTCAATGGGAATGAACGCGGATGGTTTTACCCGACGAGACCCGGTAATGGCCCTGACGAACTGTCTCCGAAGCCCGACAAACCATCCCCCATGGCATTGGCGATGGAAACAAAGAGTTTGCCGTGACGCTCGTAGTTGTATTGCAAGAGCCGTCCGGTGGAAATGGAGCCTCCACCGCGTCCGGCAAGAATAAACGGCATATCGTCGTGCAGGTGCGTATTGCCGTCACAAACTTCGCTGCATAGAACGACGATGCTGTTGTCGAGCATCGTGCCGCCATCTTCGGGACGTTTCTTCAGTTCGTCGAGCAAATAGGCAAATTGCGCCACCCACCACGTGCATTGCTGCACGAACGCTTTGAATTCGGCTTTGGCGAAATCGTGACTCGCTCCGTAATGCGACGCCTGATGACTGCGCATATCGAAGTTTGGCGTGTACATATCCGTTCCGGGAAAACGACTCATGATGAGTTCGCTCGTATGCACGGAGCCTTGAATCACGCCGACTTTGGTCAAACCGCAAGCCATGGCGAGCACCATCAAATCGATTTGCGCCTTGAGAATGCTCGGGAATTTTTCGTCTTTGTACAGTTCCCCATCAGTGAATCCCGTCGTATCGACGCTTGGGCTGTCGCACGTGGCGACGGGAACGACTCCGCCGCTTTTGATGCGTTTTTCCACTTCCCGCAAGGACTCGAGGTGCATGTCGAGCTTGGTTTTTTCAATGGATCCAAGCTGAGCTTGCAGGGCTTGGACGTCGCCGATGACGTTGTCGATGACCGTGGCTTTCGCCGGATCGACTTGCGGCATGGCGCCTCCACCGGCAATCGATCCAAAAAGGTTGTCGAAGGCTTTTCGGGGATTGTCTTCCGGCGTGATGCTTTGTCCGGCGCTCGGGTAACTGATGTGTTTGTCCCCGGAGGCATTGTTTTGATTGGCCATTGCACCGAGGTACAAATGGCGATACGGCGCGCTTGCTCCGACCGTCCGCGCGAGGTATTGGTCAATGGATTCGCCATTTCCCCCGTCGACGGCTGTCAGGAGTTTTTTTGCTCCGCCCGGGTGGCTGCCCGAATCCGTGGATCCCATGCTGAGGCCGCGGAAAAATACGCAATCGTTTTTGAATGGCGTAAGCGGCGCCAATACTTCCGGCAATTGGAAGTTCGATTCGGAACCCGTGGCATGGAACTTCGACGCATCCCCATTTTGACTCGGTCCGGGGACGCCGTCGGGGAAGTAGAAGAAGATCACGCGTTTGGCAATGCCGCCGGCGTGGGTTTTTCCCGGACGCAAAAGGTTCAGAAACGGTAGCGCAACGGCTGCGGCTCCAAGACCTTTGACGAAGCGACGACGATGGATTTGATTGGGTTTCATCGTTCCTTGCTCCTTACTTTCGGATCCTGAAGCCATCGGACGATAATACGCTCACGACGAGTTCTCGCATGTCCCAGCCGCTCGATTCAAAGGTTTTCTCGAAATTCCGCAATGCACACAAATCCGTGACGCTTTCGCTGCGCCCCGTGGCAAAACGATGCACTTGCTCGGTAAAGCACGCTTTGGCGCTGTGACTGTCGGCGATGATGGCCGCAAGCTCCGGCAACGTCGCATAAGGCCCCTTCGTATTGGTGCCCATGCCTTCGACATCGTTCATGTTCCCCGACGCATCGATGGGCTTTCCGCTCTCCGTGTCGCGGTATCGGCCAATGGCGTCGAAGCGTTCGAACCCAAAGCCGACGTCATCGATGTATTGATGACACGAATGACAAACTGCATCGGCGGTATGCTGCGCAAATCGTTCTCGCGTCGTCGCGTTCGGATCGATATCGGGAACTCCGCCCGCATTGGCCGGAGGCTGGCCGAATTCTTGGCAAAGCAGCGTCTCACGAACGAAAAGACCGCGACGAATCGGCGAAGATTGATCCGAATGCGAATAACTCGCCAAAACGCTTCCGTGTCCGAGCAACCCCGCGCGACGTTCGGCCGGCTGATCGACCTTCGTCATTGTTTGTCCAAGGCCCGACGGCAAACCATAGATGGAACCGGTGGCGTCATTGGCAAATGTGTACGTGCTCTGCAACAGCTCCGGATACTTGCCCGTGCCGTCGAACATCACGTGCGTGACGAAGCGTTTGGTTTCATCCGCAAAACCTTGTCGTTGCGCGGTGGTATACCCCGGAAATAGCGTCGTGCTTTTATCCGCCGTGAGTACTCGTTCCACACCGAGCCATTGAAGCGCAAATAGACCCATCACTTCGCGCGCTCGGGCGTCGCCGAGCAATCGGCGAGCTTCCTCCGCCACTCCTTGGGCATTGCCGAGTTTCCCGGACTTGGCCGATTCGATCAATTGCGCATCGGGCATCGTTCCCCAAAGCGAATATGAAAGAGCCGACGCGACCTCGTAAGGCGTCAAGGCAAAGGTTCCGTCTCCGCGATCCGTTCCAATCTCGAAACGGTAAAGGAAGTACGGCGACGAGAGAAAAACCTGCAAGGCAATGCGTACGCCTTCGGTAAACCCGGCTTGACCTTGAACGATGCCCGTGTACTTGTTGATTTCCGCGTCGGTCAACGGCCTGCGGAAAGCTCGTTCGCCGAACGTCGTGACAAACGTTTTTGCACATCCGCCTGGATCGGCGTTGTAATCACACGGGACGATTTGGCCGATGTTTTCGACGCCTTTTTGCGCCAGCGCTTCGGCCGCCTTCATGTATTGCTCGATGTGTACGCTGGTCACGAGGCCCGCGTCGACGTTGTCGTCGTAATTGAATCCTTTCGGGCGACTTTCGACCGGGAAATCTTTCGCCCAATCGTAAAGACCACCGTTTCCGCTTCCTCCCGCGTCGCATCCCAGCGTCAATACGGAATTGCTGCCTCCAAACCCGTCCGGTACTTTGACGGGATTGGCCGGATCCGGGACCCAATTCGTTTCATCAATGACGAATTTGTATTGATACGTGCCGTTGTTCAGCGTGTGTTTGGCGTAATAAAGGTTTTTCTTGGGCACGTACGTCATGGCGTATCCGCCCGCGGCAATCGTTCCCGGCCAACCATTGAATTCGCCGGCCACGTGCACCGAACCGTATTGCTGATTCGTCGGGAAAATGAACGTCTCCACGTTGCACGAATCCGCGACGCACGTGCCGCCCACGCACGAAGCTTTTTGCACGTCGCAATCGCCGTCGGTGCTGCATGACGCGCCCGATGGACCGGACAAACCAAACAAATCGTTGACGGTGGCGTTGTATTCGCGCCGATTGAGCAGCCGCAGCTTGCGCGGACCGAACGCGGGGGCATCGCATGCCGTTTCGAGGCTCAAAATAAAGGCGGCGACGTCTTTCGCGCATGTACCCACACAACGCGCCGGATCGAATTTCGGCATGGTCGCGTCGATGATTTGCACGAGCGCATCCGCGCCGCGCGTCCAGGGCACGAGGCGCGGGCTGCTCGCACCTTCGCCGAGTTTGCCATGGCAAGACGCGCACAGCTTTTGAT
>CAYSYX010000212.1:0-15350 GCA_964435055.1 uncultured Polyangium sp.
ACATGTAATACGGCGTGCCCATGATCATGCCCGTGCTGGTTTTTCCGAGATCGTTTTCGAGCGCGGTGAACTTCGAAACTCCGAAGTCCAAGATCTTCACGAAGTCCTGTTGGTTCTTCGCGTTCACCAAGTAGACGTTGTCGGGCTTCAGATCGCGATGGACGATCTGCACTTCATGCGCCGAAGCGAGTCCTTCGAGCAGGGCATGAAGTACCGGGGCAAACTCGTGCGGGGTCAGCTTTCCGCGGCTCTTCAGACGAGCACCGAGGCTCTCGCCATCGAGGTACTCCATGACCATGAAGCGTTCGCCCGTGGGCAGACTTCCCAGGTCGAGAACTTCGACGATGTGTGCGGATCCAATGCGTCCCGCCGCTTGAGCTTCGCGTTCGAATCGCTGCACGATGTCGGCGCGATCGGACACTTCGCTGTGCAGGATTTTGATCGCGACCCGCCGATGGATGCGCTCGTTTTCCCCTTCATACACGGCGCCCATGCCGCCCTTGCCGAGCATCCGGTTGATCCGGTACTTGCCTTCGATGATGGTGCCGGGCTGAAGCGTCATCGCCGTAGATCGCGGTAGTTTGGAAGGGGAAACCAACCGTGCGGGAACCGCAGAAACGACGATTCTAACCTAGAAGCAAACGTCGATGCGATTTCTCGCGCAGAGATCCTGTCGGCTACTTGCCGGGACTGCGGGAACTGGTCATCGTTGCCGGTTTGGTCTGCGCCCCATTGTTCGGTCGCGACCCTTCGTCCGCTGAATCACGGGCCACGCGAACGAGGATCATGATGAGCGCGCCGATCACGAAGACGACGGTGAAGGAACCGAAAGCAACGAGCGCCGCAAGGCGTTTGTTCGCAGCGGAAGACGCGGCGGTCGCGGCGGACGACGGAGCTTGAGCCACACCCGAGATGGACGGGGGAAGCACGGGCAATCCGGCCGGAACAACAGGCGGCGTCGCCGGAGTCGTCGGCATTCCCGCGGCGGGAAGAACGGGCGCCGGCGGCGGACGTGAGCGGCTTTGGTTTGTCAGGGAACGCGGAATCCCAGACGCCGCCTTCCGGTCCATGATGACCGTGCCGTGATCCGCAATATCGTCGTCCTCGGAGTTCGTCATGGATGAGGGCGAGACTCTAGGCTGAGTCACGAAACGACTCATGCGTGCAACAACACGCCACGTGCCGCCCTCAGGCGGCAGCGCCTACTTCAACTCGTCTGTGTCGTAGATACCGGGTTTGCCCGCCGGCCGCTACGGCCTTTTGGACGATCTCGCCCGACTTCGGTCGGCATGCCCCGCGGGTCTCGTGCTCATCCCTAGACGGCCACAAAGTCACACGGTACGGGACCAAGTCGTGCTTGTAGGACTCGATCGTTTCCCCCGTTTGAACTCCGTCATGGGTCGTATGCGCCGATCTCGCGTCGGCGTACTCGCTCACCCCGCAAGTGTCGACCGCAGCGTCGAACACATCGGGGATATTCTGGAAAAGCTGAGTATTCGCCCCGTCGTGTTCTTCGGCCCGGAACATGGTTACGGCGGCGAAGCTCAAGACATGATCGGCGTCTCCGATGCTCGAGATGCACGTACCGGAGCGGCGATCGTCAGTTTGTACGGCGAGCGATTCGAAGACCTCACGCCCACGCCCGAGCATTTTGGCGCCATTGATCTGTTGCTTATCGATCTCGCCGACATCGGCACGCGTTTTTACACGTTCATCTGGACCGCCGTGCTTGCCGTACGCGCCGCTGCAAAAGCAGGCGTTTCCGTCGTTTTACTCGATCGGCCCAATCCCATTTCCGGTGCATCACGAGCCGTCGAAGGACGCATGCAAAAACCGGAATTTCTGTCGTTTGTCGGTCTGGAACCCATCCCCATCCGCCACAGTTTGACCATCGGCGAAATCGTTGCGCTCTTCGCCAAGCGCAGCGGCATCGCGCTCGGTGATGCTTTGTCGATCGTCACTGTCGAAGGCTGGGAGCGACACACGTTCTCCGAATCGTGGGATCGCCCCTTCATCATGACGTCGCCCAACATGCCCACGGTCGATACGGCGCTCGTTTATCCAGGCGCGTGTTTGATCGAAGGAACCAACTTGTCGGAGGGTCGAGGCACGACGCGTCCCTTTGAAATCGTTGGTGCTCCATGGATCGACGGACACCGTTTGGCGCAAGGTCTACGCGCAACGGGACTTCCCGGCTTCATTGCTCGACCCGTTACATTTCGACCAACCTTCCAGAAACATGCCGGACAAATCTGCGGCGGCGTTCAGATTCACCCCACCGACGTCGCTTCGTTTCGTCCCGTCGCCACATACGTCGCTCTCGTCGCTTTGGCGAGACGGCAAAATCCCGAACGATTCGCGTTCCGCACCGAACGCTACGAATACGTCGACACGATCCCCGCCTTCGATTTGCTCACGGGTTCCGACGAAGCACGCAAAGCCATCGAAGCCGGCGAACAAGCTCGCTCCATCGCCGAGTTTGTCTCAGTACCGGATCCTACGTGGCCGGACCAAATGGACGAAGCGATCGCCGCGCTCAACGACGCGTCGATTTGATCCTTCGCGTCACGTCACAACACCCGATCCAAGTCACCGTCTCCCCACGTGTAGTACCAACGCGACCCATTGAACGCGTTGGCCGGGCAGTTTGTCGTGGCCAGAATCTGAAACGGTTTGCCCTCGCGAGGCCACAACCCAAGGCGCACGACGTCATCGACGAACGGACCTTGTTCGTTGATTTGCACGACGAACGACGTCGCATCGAAAGCCCCGAGCGCAGCCGCCAGCACCTGCCCGTACACATCCGCAGGCGCCATGAGATCCACAATCGCGACCCGTTTGTCCTTACGCTCCAAGGCACAAATGCCCATGGGCCGACGGTCGTGCGTCACGACAAATGCCGGCTGCACCAACGATGGATTCTCCAAGTAACGCCATCGGAAGAAGGAGGCATCGCGCACGACCGACACGAAGGCCGGCTCCAGGCTGCGCTCGAAAACGGCATCCACCCGCCGATCGTCTTTCTCGATGGGCTCGAGACGCACGGCTTGTTGCGGTCGAAGTCGCGACAATGGACGCAGGGCCGCGTGCACCCAGCCCGGCCGCACATAACGCCGCACCGTCGTGATCGCCCGCGAACCGGCTCGCTCCAACGCGCGCAGATTGTCGGCTTCGGGCGGCCCGAACATCACGTCGATGCCCTCCTCGTGCATGTACTCGAGCAGCGCCCGATGCATGGCCGTCGCCACGCCACGACGACGCGCCTTCGGTCGCACGTAGGCATCGCCTCCGATGGCGCCCATGAACACGCGTCCCTCGGTGATCAAACGGCGCGGAAACACGCTGGCCACACCGATCGCTTCCCGCGTACGCGCGTCATACGCGACGACCGTCAACGCGCGACCGTGAGGGTTTTTCTCGTACATCCACGACCAACGGGCCGCGATGTCCGCATCGGGAATATGTTCGGCCAGCAAACCGAACACATCGGGCACGTTGTGCGCAGTCGAGCGCTCGATGGAGATCGGAAAAGCATCCACGACCCCGCTCGACTGCAAGGGTCGCGCCGAAACTTCACAACACGTCGAACGGATAGGCTCGATCGCTGTACGCGCGACTCGCGATCGCCTTTCGTAACTCGTCGTCGTTTCGGGCAAAGTCCGACACGATCTGTCGCAGGCGCTTATGCGCCATCATCGTGTAGAGCGAACACAGATCGATCTCGCGCCGTGCACCATCTTCACCACGTCGTTCGATGGCTCGGGTTGTTCGGGACAAACAAGCGGCGATGGCGTACAGATCCATCGCCATGTCGGCGATACGCTGCTGCGTGAACTGCATCTCGGCGATGTCTCGCCCATGTTTACGCAGAACGTTTTCCGTTTGAGCTGCAAGTTCCGAGACGTACTCCTCGAAAATCACCGTCTCGCGCGTGAGGAGCGGATGCGCTCGCGAGATACGTTCCCGGCCAAACGCCACGCGGGCTTTACGCACGGCGAAGTCGCTGAGCAATCCGAAACCTTTGATCGGCTCGCGCATCGCTCGCGCCACTTCGGAGAGCGCCTTGCCCGGACTCGACATGCCCGACAATGCGATGAAGCAGCGCAGGATCTCGTTTGTCCCTTCGAAAATCAGGTTGATGCGCGAATCGCGGAGAATGCGCTCGTACGGGTACTCCTGCATGTAGCCGATACCGGCCGCGATCTGGAGCGTGTCGTTGACGATGCTCCAACACATCTCCGACCCCTTCACCTTGCACATCGCGCTTTCGAGCGAGTAGTCGGAGACCTTCGAATCGATGATGCCCGCCGTCAGGTACGTCATCGATTCGAGCGCGTACGTCTCGGCCAACATGCGCGCGATCTTGTCCTTGATGAGCCCGAACTCGCCGATGTTGCGCCCGAACGCCCGACGTTCGTTCACGCGTTCGAGCGCCAAACGCAGCAACGTCTTCGACACGCCGATGCACCCGGACGCCAAACCAAGACGGCCGTTGTTGAGGACTTCCATCGCGACTTTGAAGCCCTTGCCGACTTCGTGAATGACGTTCTCTTTGGGAACTCGTACGTCCTCCAAGAAAATCTCGGTCGTGGACGAACCTCGAATGCCGAGCTTGTGTTCGTTGGCTCCGTTCTTCACGCCCATCGATCGTTCGACCAGGAACGCAGTGATCTTCGGCTTGGCCCCTTCTTCCATGGCGCTTGTCCGGGCAAACACCGTGAAGATGTCGGCAAATCCGCCGTTGGTGATCCAGATCTTCGAGCCGTTGAGGATGTAGGCCGAGCCGTCGGGCGTCGGTTCCGCACGCGTCTTGATCGCCGCCGCATCCGAACCGGCCGCAGGTTCGGTCAGGGCAAACGCAGCGACCGATTCACCGGAAGCGAGTCGCGGCAAGTACCGCTCTTTTTGTTCGTGCGTACCGAAGAGAAGCAGCGCCTTGTAGCCGATCGACTGATGCGCCCCCAGCGTCACACCGATCGAAGCATCGAGCCCGCCGACCTCCTGCATGATGCGGGCATAAGCCGCCATGGACAAACCGGACCCACCATATTGCGTGGGTACTTGGAGCCCAAACAATCCTAGGTCCTTCAGTCCCGACAAGACACTCGAGGGAATCTCACCTTCGCGATCGATTTTCGCCGAATCGACATTGGCCGCGAAAAACCGGCGCACGTTCGCCAACAACATCGACGTGCTCTCCCGTTCATCAGCGGACATCTCGGGATACGGAAAAATCATGTCGTCCGGGATGACCCCGTGAAACAACGCCTTGGTGAAACTCTGTTCGATCAACGGTCGCTCCTCGTAGTTATTTCGTTTGAGTACAAATCATTCGAGGCCGGTGACCCGGAGCCTCGGAGCTGATGCGAACGTCATGCCGACGCGTTTTTCTCGCCAGACTCAGCCGCGCGTACCGTCTTGGGAGCCGGGTCGCTCGCTGACGTTTCCGATGTGACGGCTTTCGAAGCGGGGCCGTTGTCCACCGGTGTTTTCTCAGCGTCCCTCGTCGCAGCTTTCGGCGCACCGACAGGCGTTTTTTCAGCGTCTTTCGTGGTCGAAGGATCCTTCGCCGCCGCGTCTTTCGCCGCGCCACCCTGCTGCCACGGGTACTTGATGCGCCCGTGGTAGAGGTTCACCAACGTCGTCGCCATGCGGGTCGAGATGATGCGCAAATCTTCGAGCGTCAGGCCGGATTCGTCGAGTTGTCCGGCGCCGAGTTTCGTGAAGACGACACGCTGAATCATCTCCTCGAACTTCTTTTGCTCCGGCGGAAAGATCGTTCGGCTCGCAGCTTCGATCGAATCGACGAGCATCAGGATCGCCGTTTCTTTCGTCTGCGGCTTCATGCCCGGATAACGGAAATACTCCTGCGTGAGGCCGCGCGGATTGCCCGCCGCTTTGCACTTGTGCCAGAAAAACTCGACCACTTGCGTGCCGTGATGCGTGTACGCGAATTCGACGACCGGCTCGGGAATCCTACCATCTCGTAGGATTTTCGTGCCGAGCACGACGTGCGTCATGATCGCATCTGCGGAAACTTCGGGCTCGAGCTCCTCGTGCGGAGAACGTTCACCGTGGGTCAGGTTCTCCACGAAATACTTGGGCTGAACGGTTTTTCCGAGGTCGTGGTAGTAGGCGCCGACGCGCGTGAGGAGCGCATCCGCACCGATCGCGCTCGCCGCAGCTTCGGCCAAATTCGCCATGGCCCGAGCGTGTTCCCAACTTCCGGGCGCTTCATTGGCCATCTTCTTGAGCAGCGGTTGTTCGAGGTCGGTCAGGTCGAGGAGTTTTTCTCGCGAAACGTGTCCCATGCTCGTTTCGGCCGGGTCACGCAGAGCTCGAGCCAAAATGCCGGCGAGCATTCCACCGCCGATACACGCGAGAAGGTTCGAGCTCGAACCACGCAAGAGATCTTCGACGACGTAGAACCTTCCTTCGAAGACGACGGTGAAGGCTCCAAAAGCAACCGCACCGGCAATACCGGCGAGAGCTCCCGCGACAAACATCTGCCGCGGATGTTTGCGATCGAAAAGGAACAAAGTCGCCGCAACGCCGCGCACGAGCAGCACGGACAAGAGCACGTGATCGAATCGCAGCAGTGAGGACGCGACAAACGCGACGGCCAAGTCGACGAGAAACGCGGTACGCCGATCGAAAGCGTGCGCCACCCACAACGGAAGCGTCGCCATCGGAAGCCAAAATTCAGGCAGCGCCGTGAGCAGCAACATGCCTTTGGCCACGATGAGCGTGCCCGTCATCAAGCCGAAAAGCCCGATTTGAGCGCGCAAAAGACGCACTCGGTTTTGCCCGAAACGCCGGATGTACGACGTGAGCATCAGGCACACGATGAAGTGAATCACGAAGGTCGAAACGAGCCGCCCGATGGCCGGAGGCCTGCGCGTCGACTCATACGCAAACGCCGCCCGATGCTCGTCGTTGTCTTCGCGTAGCAACGTTCCGCGAGGAACGATCACGCGAGCATGCTCGTAGGACAAACGCCCCGATCGCGCGTCGCGCACGATGCGTGGACCATAAGGCACGCGCATCGTGACGGGTGTCTCACTGCCGAGACGAGGAGCGAGCGACGGCACGAACAGATCGAACGTGCCGATGATCGTGAACAAGGCAGCGAAGATCAGGCTCAGCACCAGGCCGGCTGTGCCCCCAGCTCGAACACGCGTGGCTAACATCGAGACGCTCGAAACGCGGCCGTGATGATTGGCCGAACTCGATCCCTATCAGTCATTTGGCTTTGAGTCAGTGCTCTCGGTGGCATGCGTCAGGTTCGTTTGGGCTTCGACGAACACGATGGGTTCATCTGTCGGACTGATCATTCGAGCTGCAACGATTGCACGATCTTTGCTTGTGTTCGCGCATCATCCCTAATTGCCGCTCGGCTCGAAACTTGCTACCCACAGCCAATGGCGTCGCTGCTTCGTTCGCTGATCTCGAAACGACGGAGCGCGCTCGTCATGGGGGTTTGCAATCGCACGCCGGACTCTTTTTCCGACGGTGCTCTGTATCTCGACGATGCGGCGGCGCACGCACGTGTGCTCGAGCTCGTGGCCGAAGGTGCGCAGATCATCGACATCGGAGCGGAATCGACGCGTCCCGGGGCCGCAGCGGTGGATGCTGCTGAGCAAATTCGACGCATCGGGACATCGATTCGCACGACATGCGAGCTTGGAGTTCTCGTCTCGATCGACACGACATTGCCTGAAGTTGCAGCGTGGGCGCTCGATCAAGGAGCGAGCATTGTGAACACGGTGGCGATGGAGCCTGCGGCCGAGCTGGGTGCCTTGGCGGCACGTGCGAACGCGTCTTTGGTTCTCACGCATGCTCGTGGATCCATGACGACGATGCAGGGTTTTTCCGTGTACGATGATGCAGCGTACGATGACGTTGTGACCGACGTCGTTCGGGAATGGACGGCAGCGGCGAATCAGGCGCTCGCAGCGGGTTTGTCACGGGAGGACCTCTTGCTCGATCCGGGCCTCGGTTTTACCAAGAACGCGCGGCATTCGATTGCATTGTGCCGTCGGCTTGGTGAACTTTGTGCGCTCGGATTTCCGGTGCTCGTGGGTCCGAGTCGCAAATCATTTTTGGCGCGTATCGCTGCTCGTGAAGGTGCGCCTGTGGCTCCGCCGACGGAAAGGATTGGCGGGACAATCGCCGCAGTGCTCGCGTGTGTTCGTCGAGGCGCGGCGATCGTTCGCGTCCACGATGTTGCGGCGATCGTGCAAGCGCTCGCCGTGGACAGAGCCATTGAAGAGGGGTTTGGGGCGAAGGACGTCGAAGGCGATCCAAAAACCCAAATGTTCAACCAGGGGGTGACGGCGTAATGCTCGAGGGCCTGCTCCGCCTGTTTGCCGCTCGACCGTTCGCGCAGATCGCTCGCGACGTCGTCGACATTTTGATCGTCGCGTACGTCATCTACCGCGCGCTGCTCGTCATGCGCGGGACGCGGGCGATGCAAATGGGCATCGGCCTGCTCTTCGTTTTTCTCCTCTATCTCGCCGCTCGAACGTTCCAGCTCACGACGCTCAACACCATTCTTTCGTGGCTGCTCGGTTCGATCATTCTGATCATCGTCGTCGTTTTTCAGAACGACATTCGCCGCGCATTGATTCGCATGGGTTCGCGTGCGTGGCTCGCGAGCGGTCGTGAACAACAGTCGCGCGTCATCGAAGAAGTCGTTGCTGCGGCGACGGAGCTCGCTCGTCATCGCATGGGCGCCATCATCGCGTTCGAACAAGACGCCAACGTGCTCGAGTTCTGCACGAATGCCGGCATCGACATCGAGTCCGTCGTGACGCGCGAGTTGCTCGTCAGCATGTTTGTCCCGGAGTCCGTCAACAAACTCCATGACGGCGCGGTGCTCATCCGCGACCTGAAGATCGCCCGAGCCGGTGTGTTTTTCCCGATGCCGGAGACGAAGGTCCTCGATGCGAGTCTTGGTTCACGACATCGCGCAGCCTTGGGCATCACGGAAGAAACCGATGCCGTCGTGGTCGTCGTGAGCGAAGAACGCGGAACGATCAGCTGCTGCTTCAGCGGCAACATCGTCTTGAACTTGGACGGGCAAGCCTTGCGCACGATGTTGCTCGGTCAATTCGGTCGAGCTGCTCGCAAGAAGCAACCGACGACATCCACGCGCAAAGTCGGCAACACGACCTTGTCCTCCGCACCGACACCGGCCCCCACGCGCGTGCCCTCGTCGCCACCCGCGCGAGCTGCGTCCCCATCGGTCGTTCCTCCGCCGACGACACCTCGTATTTCTGGACAAACCACTTCGCGCATGGGTCCGGTTTCGACGGCGATGCCGCGTGCCACGATGTCCGGTGAATCGAACACATCGGCCACGTCGACGCCTCGACCGATTCCCCAAAGTTCGTTTGTGCCCAAAGAATCCGCCCCGCCTCCGCCGACATCGGATCGATCCGGAACATCATCGGATCGAGCTCCGGCAACGTTGCCCGGTGCCGCATCGACCTCGCGCCTCGGTGAAGACGTTCCGCGACCACCCCCGGGAGATGAATCATGACGGCGAAGGGCGGAATTCGCGACAGCGTTCGCGGTGCGTTCCTCGACAACGTCGGACTCAAAGTCCTTTCGTTGCTCTGCGCGCTGGGCATCTACGCGTTCATCCACGGCGCGGAAAACGCCGAACGCACGGTCTCGGTCAGCATCGTGACGATCATGCCGCCCGAAAGCGCCAATCGGCAGATCATGACGCAGATCCCCACCGAGGTGAAAGTCACGCTCCGGGGCACGCGCACGCAACTCGATGATCTGCGCAACGATGATCTCGGCACGCTCAACCTGAACCTGCGCAGTGGTCGAGAGACGAACATCGATCTCGAGCCCGACATGTTTCGCACGCCGGCCGGAGTGTCCATCGTCGAGATCAATCCGCCGTCGATCGAGATCCGATGGGACGACGTCGTCACGCACGGCATTCCCGTGCAGATCGCTCGGACGGGCGAACCCGCAGCATCGTTTGCAGTCAAAGGAATCATCCGAGCGGATCCGGCCAATGTTCAAGCTCGCGGTCCGCGCTCGATCGTGGATGGCCTTCAATACGCAAGGTCGGCGGCGTTCGACGTGACGGGTTTGACCGAGGGTGTTTATCGACGTCCGTTACCGCTCGACAAACCTCCCCGTTTCGTTTCCTACGACGTCGATTCGGTGATGGCGACGGTCGATATCGCGCGCGAACAAGCGAAGAAAGAGTTCGCGAACTTGCGGGTCGAAGTGGTGGGTCTGACGCGAGCGACGACGATCCCGCCGACGGTGAAAGTACGCCTCGTAGGATCCAACGAAGACGTCAACGCCATCACGCCCGAATCGTTGGTGCCGCGCGTCGAACCCAAGGCCCCCGGCGTCGATGTGACCAAGCCCGGCAGCGCGTACCTCGATGTGTTGCTCGACGTGAACAACCTGCGCGTCGAGATCACTCCACCCAAAGTGCTCGTGAAGTGGTGAGGTTCGTCCTGTCCGATCACAGATGATCGGGCACTTTGATCTCGCCTTTCACCACGCGTTGCGCGAGCCCCGCGACGCGTTGTTTCACGTTCTCCGGAATGGCGACCGCGTGTTGTCCTTCGTTCACGTATCCCACGCCATCCTCGGCCAATCCGAATGACGTGAGTCCCCCGGTAAAACGTTTGTCCACGACCGCGCGGATCGTGTCGAACACCGCAACATCACCGCGTTTGATCATGCTCGTCACGACGGTGCCGGGCATCTCGTCGTATTGATCCGCATCGACGCCGATGGCCTTCACGCCCATGTCGCGCGCTGCTTCGAAGACGCCGTGTCCGGTGGTCCCCGACGCGTGGTAGATGACGTCGGCTCCGGCAGCGATTTGGCTGTTGGCGAGAGCTTTGCCTTTCACCGGATCCCGAAACGCATCCGGGGTTGTCCCGGCGTAACCCGCGTGCACGGTACAGGCAGGACAAACCTCGTGCACTCCGGCGCGATAACCCGCTTCAAACTTGCGAATCAGCGGAATGTCCATGCCGCCGACGAAGCCGACATGGTTTGTCTTGGTGATGGATCCTGCAACGGCCCCGACGAGGAACGAGCCCTCTTCCTCGCGAAAACGAAGTCCCCGCACGTTGTCGGGTACGGGCGATCCATCAAACGGCGGCGCGTAGTCGATGCACGCAAACGGCGTCTTTGGAAACGCTTTGGCCACGACGTTGACGTCCGTCGAGAAGATGAACCCCACGCCGATCACCAGATCGAATCCACGGGCGGCAAACAAACGCATCGCCGCTTCGCGATCCTCGGCTCCGCTCGGTTCCAGGATCTCCGTCGTCACGCCGAGTTCCCGCGCTGCACGAGACAAACCTTCGTACGCCGCGTCGTTAAAGCTCTTGTCTCCACGTCCTCCGACGTCGAACACGAGACCGATGCGCACGTCGCGATGCGCTCCGCCCGATGCGACATCGTCGGCACGCGCCGGCAGAAACACGGATGCCAACGCCGCCAACGCAACGCCCGCCGTCATGGTCGGTAAACGCAGACGCGTCGGAGCTTCGCTTTTGGCCATGGCTCTACGCTACCGCAGTCACATCTCGAGCGAGCCGAGTATATTTCCCCCCGCCGATGCGTCTTCCTACCTGGCTCCTCGTCATTGCCCTCGCGTGCGTGGGTTCGTCCGCTGCTGCGGACACACCGCGAGCGCGCACGGTGCTGCTCGATCGAGTCGCCGTGCGGTGGCACGCGCCCGAGACGGGTGGCGTGGAAAAACCTCAGTTCATCTTCGAACGAGAATTGGCATTCGAGGCGCGTATTGCCGCACTTGCCGATCCGGACCTCGATGCCGCGGCGTATTCGGATCGTCATGTACGCGCAGCGCTCGAGCGACACATCGCGGAGACGCTCTTGTCGAACTTGCCCGTCATGCCTGCACCAACCGCGACGGAGATCGCTTCACGAGCGGAAAGCGCGCGGGCTGTGCTCGAACAACGCGTGCGCGGCCGAGACAAACTCCTCTTGGCGGCCAAGGCGGAAGGCATCGCATCGGACGAGATCGACGCGCTGCTTCGACGCCAAGCGGCCGCGAGCTTGTACCTCGATCGCATGGTTGCGCCGATGCTCGAACCGAGCGAACCCGAGTTACGAGCATTGCTCGCGACACCGGGAGCGACCCCTTTTTCCGGACAACCTTATGACAAAGTCGCTTTGGCGCTTGGTCGTTGGATCGTGGCGCAACGGCTCGGCGAAGCGATCGCGACGTATTACCAAACAGCGCGCTCGCGCGTCGTCGTGACGTTGATCCGCGCGCGTTGAGACGCGTAGGCGTGTGGTTGGTCTTGACAGACTCAGGACGAAGCGGTGCGAACTTCGCCGCCGACGATCTCTTGTGATGCCGGAGCGTGCTCTTCGTCGGGATGAGACGTCGCGTGTTCGTAGTGATGAGAGAACGAACGGGCTGCTCGGCGGGCTTTGAGGAACTCCGCAAACGCGGTCAGCGTGTCGAGATCGCGCGGTCCAAGCGCATCGGCGAGGTCGCGCAGATTTTTGCGCAAGGTCTCGACACTTTTGCCTCGACGAACTTCTCGCGGAGGAGCCGGCTCTTCGCGTGTTTCACGCGGGCTTTCAGGCGCGGCCGTCGCAGCTTCCGGCTTGGGTGGAGTTTCGGGAACCCACACCGGTCGAGCGACAGGGTTGAGCGCATGCGCGTTGAGCCACGCTTCCATGAAGATGCGCAGCCGTTCGCTGCGGAACGTAAACCATCGTTCGCGCTCGGGACCGTACGCCATCAAAACATCTTTGAAGCGACGAAATGCGCCTTTTCCATCGATGGCTTGCGTGAGTTTTTCCGCGAGCTCGGGATTTTCGACCATCGGGATGAAGCGCTCCATCCATCGGTACTGCTCGCGTGAGCTGACCGGGTCGATGCGCAGATACGACGGATCGGCCGCGATACGCGCGTGCATTTGCGGATCCGCAACCCCGTCGACGACGCGAAGCACGTCACCTGCGGCAAGGTGCAGATACGAATGAACCTCGGGCGCGTTGTTCTCGAACGCATCTTCGAGAGCTTCCCAATCAACAGGAATGTCGCGGTATGGACCTCCCGCCGCAGGGGCGTTTTCGATCTTGGGCAAGTCCTCTTCTTCCGGTGACATGGCCCGACGTGGTGCGGGTCGACCAGGTCTTTGAAGAGGAACCAACTGAGGTTGGGAGCGAGGGTTCTCCGTCGTCATAGAATTTTACGCTTTTGTGCTGCTTTGGGGCCGAACTCTCCCAGCATAGTGCCTGTTCCCCGCGCCGGAAGCATGCCCACGTGTGCAGCTCGTGCTTTTTGTCAGAGCTCCAAGAATTGTCCCGGACGCCCCAGGTGCTCAAAAGTCGAGCTCGGGAAACTTGGGATCTCGCTGGTAGCAGGTTTGCGCGGGAAATGCTCGTTGCTCGGGCGACAAGACGAACCTTTTCCGCTTGGGGTTCGTCCGGACGTCATTGTTCTTCGTGTCGATCAGGCACGAACCGAACGGGTTCGACCAATGGCCTCGGACCAACGGGCGAGATGCCCTTCGCGTTCGTTCGAGTTCATGGCGAGTTCGAAGGTGCGCTCGACCTTCGACATGCGTGCCGCATCCTGAACGCTTGAAAAAAGCCCGGCGCCGACACCGGCGAGCATCGCAGCTCCACGGGCCGTCGATTCGAGCTCGACGGGTCGTTCAATGATGGTCGCGGCAAAATCCGCTTGATACTGCATGAGCAGATCGTTTTTCGCGGCACCTCCATCCACGCGCATCCTGGCCAAGGGTTTGCCCAAATCATCGCCCATCGCGCGGAGCAGATCGGTCACTTGGAACGCGATTCCTTCGAGCGTTGCGCGGGCCAGATGCGCCGCCGTGGTGCCGCGCGTGAGGCCGCAGATGACCCCGCGAGCATCAGCGTCCCAATACGGAGCGCCGAGGCCTGCCAGTGCCGGGACAAACGTCACGCCATCGCTCCCGGCAACGCTTCGAGCGAGCGGTTCGATGTCGGCCGCCGTCTTGATGAGGCCCAAGCCGTCACGCAACCACTGCACGGCAGCTCCGGCGATGAATGAACTTCCTTCGAGAGCGAAGACGACATCGCCGCCGATTTTCCATCCGACCGTCGTGAGCAATCCGAAGCGACTCATGATCGCTTTGGCACCCGTATTGACCAGGACAAACGCTCCGGTGCCGTACGTGCACTTGGCGTCACCCACGCCGAAACAAGCCTGACCAAAGAGCGCGGCTTGTTGATCGCCGGCGATTCCGGTGATCGGCGTGCCGTCGGGAAGATGCGGAAAACCTTTCGTCTTGGCGATGTGCGCAGCGGAGTCGACGATCTTGGGCAGCACGCTGCGGGGAACGCTGAAGAGACCGAGCATGTCGTCGTCCCAATCGAGCGTCTCGAGGTTCATGAGCAACGTGCGCGACGCGTTTGTCACGTCCGTAGCGTGGACGGGCGCTCCGCCGGAGGCTCCCCCGGACAAACGCCACACGAGGTAGCTGTCGATGGTACCGAAGGCGAGTTGTCCGGCGTCGGCGCGTTCGCGAGCGCCGTCGACGTTGTTGAGGATCCAGGCGACTTTCGTCCCGGAGAAGTACGGATCGAGCACCAGGCCGGTTGTTTTTTTGACGGTCGGTTCGTGACCTTCGGCACGGAGTTTTGCGCACGTGTCGGCGGTTCTTCTGTCTTGCCAAACGATGGCGCGATGCACGGGTTTGTCCGAGGCGCGGTCCCAGAGGACGGTCGTTTCGCGTTGGTTTGTAATTCCAATCGCAGCGATGTCTTTGCCCGTGACGGATGCGGACGCGAGGGCTTCGGCGACCGAATCGACGACGCTTTGCCAGATCTCTTCGGGTTCGTGTTCGACCAACCCCGGACGCGGAAAATGCTGGGGAAATTCGCGTGTCGCTCGACCACGCGTGACGCCTGCGGTGTCGAGTACGAGGGATGTCGTGCCCGTGGTTCCTTGATCGATCGCGAGAAGCAGCTCGGCCATGGTGTCGGCCTACTCCGGCACACGCGCCGAAGGAAGAGAGATCCGGTTCGGGGAGGTTTGTGCGGCCGGGCCATGCGCTTTGCCGTGCTTTGTGGCGGCCCGTTGCGCTCCATGCGTCGAACCTCTCGCCTATTCCGACGAGACGACATAGACTCCGCCGGTGCTGACGAAGCACCGCTGTAGACCGACCATGCCGGCCATCGACATGCGTGAAACTCAAAACCTTCAACGTCGCGGTGCCGGGCATGTCCTTGGGCGCACCGAGGCCCGGAGAGCGTAGAGATTCCGATGGCTCGACTGATCCTGCAGACCGCCGAAGGGCAGCAGGCCATCGAGCTGCGGCCCGTGAATT
>CAYSYX010000213.1:0-15331 GCA_964435055.1 uncultured Polyangium sp.
GGTTCGTCACGGCTTGGCGATTTGCTCTTCCAGCCATCTCGTGGCCGCCGCAAATTCGTCCTTCAATTGAGCAACGAGCGGGGGACAAGTATCGAGAGTTTCGGGTTTGGATAATTTCTCGAGGCGCAGACACGTCGCGGACACCCGCATGGCCCCAAGCGACGCCGCGGCGGATTTCATCGAGTGAACGAGGCGCTTGAACGTGGCCGCATCGCCGGCCGCGATCAATTCGGGAAAACGCTCCATTTCAGCGCTCCAATTGCGAATGAAATCCCGTACCAGGTTCGTCAAGAATTCCGGTTCTCCCATCTCCGCCAACGCGCGTAATGGTTCCAGCGGCGCAGGATCGAAGTCCGGCGAATTCGTTGCCGTCGAAGTCGCCGTCGACGTTGCCGGTGTCACCGAAATGGGGGTTGGGGCGTAGAGCGCCGCCGGCGACTCGAGAATGTTCAAATCGGACGTCGCATTCGCCGAAACACCGCGCTCGCGCGCTCGGACGAGGGCCTCACGAAGCTCGGCAAGACGCAAGGGTTTGGCGATGAAATCGTCCATTCCCGCCTCGAAACATTGCGCTCGATCCTCGGGAAATGCGGCGGCGGTCAAGGCCATGAGATAAGGTTTGGAACCCAAAACCGCGCGAATGCGTCGCGCCGCTTCGAGTCCGTCGAGCTCGGGCATGTGGCGATCGAGAAAAATCACGTCATAAGGCGTTCGGGTCGCCGCTTCGACCGCGAGCAGCCCATTGCCGACGATATCGGCGTGTTGCCCGAGCTGAGCCAACATCGCCACGGCCACGCGCTGGTTCGTGTCATTGTCCTCCGCAATCAAGATGCGCAGCGGGGTCGCGGCAACGTTCGTCGTATGCACGGCCGTTTCTTTGGTGGCGGGTGCATCCACCTCCGGCGCCGGAAATACCAATTCAAACCTCGAACCTTTTCCAGGCGAGCTTTGCGCGGTCAACGTTCCGCCCATCAGCTTGGCGAGGTTGCGGGAAATGGCCAAACCCAATCCCGTTCCACCTCGGTTTCCCACGCGTTTTGAGCCTTCTTGTTCGAATGGCGAAAAAATACGCTCGAGGTTTTCCGGCAAAATGCCCATTCCCGTATCCGTCACGGAAAAAGCAAGCGTATGTTTGTCCGCTGAAACTTCCCGCGGAGCTACGATCAGCGTCACGCTCCCCCGGTCGGTGAATTTCACCGCATTCGACAAAAGATTCACCAGAATTTGCCGCAATCGCGTTTCATCGACCAAAACATGTCGCGGGGTGCCCGGTTCCATGGTCAGCGCCAGCACGAGCCCCTTCGCCTCGGCACGATATCGAACGGTGTCGAGAGCATTCTGCGCCAATGCCTCGATGTCGATCGGCACGGGATTCAGCTCGAGGTGTCCCGCGCTTAGTTTGGCGTGTTCGAGAATGTCATTGATCAAAACGAGCAAACCGTTGGCGCTCTGATGAATCGCTCGGACATGCTCGTGCTCTGTTCGAGGTAAGTTCGAATGCATCAGCACTTCGGACAAACCGAGTACGGCGTTCATCGGCGTGCGAAACTCGTGGCTCATCGTCGCGAGAAAGTCGGATTTGGCGCGAGCCAATGCTTCGGCGCGATCTTTCTCGACCACGAGCTGCGCGCGTGTGCGATCTTCAGCCAACTGCGATTTGAATTGATCCCGTCGCAAACGTGCGTACCGCATCGCGATCGGAAGGCCGATGAGGTGCACGAGAACGTGCGCCAACTCCAGCGATCGCGCCGCGACCGGTGGAACCTCGGAAGGATGCCGCGAGAATGCGGCGATGATCGAAAGCGCAAGCGCAGCCGCACCTCGCGTCACGATGGGGCCTGGCATGACAAACCAAAGCAGCGCCACGAGCAACAGGTTGATCGGCAGATGCGCGACGAAGTTCGGCGGTTGGACAAGAAAAACATGCGCCGAAGATCCCACGATCGCCGCCAGCATCAGCGCCAAGGTCCGGTCGAATGATGCGCCGGTCCGAGCTCGACTGAGCGCGCTCGCCGCCCCCGTGAGAACAGCTCCGGTGATCAGCCGATTGATGAACACGTGCAAAACTCGCGGATCCTTGCCGAGGAGCGCGAGGTCATCCCGGATGAACACGAGGCTGGCGGCGCCGAGAACACCAATGATGACAAATACTTGAACGGCGTCCGCCGTCATGAATCGTCGGCGGTACGCTTCTTCGTCTTCGAGTGGAGCGAGCTTGGGTTCGAGCATGGCGTGCGCAGCTTTGCCGAGGGTACGTGATGCAATCGTATCGGGTCCAGCGCGGACGGCGACGAGGATGTGCTGCTTTGCCGAAGGTGAGCGGCCTGATGGAGGGGGAATGTCGAGGTGCCCGACAAACTTCGTCATCGGCTCAAGAGGTGCCTTGCCCGAAGGTTCTCCGCAAACTAGGCTGCGCGCGTGATGTCGTTTGTTCGAACCTTTCGCCGCACGCGCGTTGCGGCAATTCACTGCGTCGGCGTACTCGTTGCCGGGCTTGGTGCAAGCTTCCTGAGTCTTGCGGGGTGTTTCTCCGCGGCCGACGGGTTGGCCCCGCCGGACAAACAGTTCTACTACCCCACGGCGCTGGCTGTTTCTCCCGGACAAACGGCGCTTTACGTCATCAACTCGGATTTCGACCTTCAGTACAGCGGCGGAACGGTGCAAGCGCTGGACCTCGTTGCGCTCCGCCAAACCACCGGGGCGTTGCGCGACGCGCTCAACGCGAACGCTCTTGCGGACGATCCGGTGGGCATCGACAAGGTCTGCGGTGGGCAAACACCGGCGCTTTCCAAGAACGACAACTCGGCGCTGTATCCCGGGCCGTGTTCGCCGGTCGAAGCGAGTACGTTCATCACGAACAGTGTGGAGATCGGCGCGTTTGCGTCTTCGGCGGCGGTCGTCGTTCAAGCGGATCCATGCGACGAAAAGAAGGGGGGCCGGGCCGCTCGATTGTTCATCCCCGTGCGCGGCGATCCGTCGGTGACGTACATCGACGTGACGGACGATCGCGAGATCGTCTGCAATGCCGCGCCTTTGCCGCCTTCGTCTCCGTGCGGCGACGACCCGACGGTGGCGCGGAGCTGTTTGTCCTGTGGTTCCGAGACAAACGCCGGTCGTTGCTCGTCGAGTCACCTGATCGGCGTTGATCCGTCGCAGAGCGCGCGTGAACTGACGCTGGACGTCGATCCGTACGGGGTCGACGTGGACGAGCTTGGTGAGGCGCTGGTCGTGGTGCATCAGACGCAGCAGACGGCGAGCCTCATCGTGAATGATTTCAATGAGGATATTTCGGCGAAAACGGGGCCGAAGCTGCAATACGCCACGGCGAGTTTGTCGCCTGGGCCAACCGACACCGCGTCGCTCCCGATTCCGAGATTGATCCGCGAGAACAATCGTCAGTACGGCGCCGATAGTCCGAATTGGATCGACTACACCCCGGCGTTTGTCGTGTCGTACCGTTCGTCGCCCGAGTTTACGATCCTTCGGTATGAAGATGATTTCGGCGCCAATACGCCGCGTCCGTTCTTGACGCGAGGTTTGTCGTCGGGCGTATCGACGACGGCCAGTTCGACGGACTCGCGCGGCGTCGCCGTCGACGGCAGCGAACGTGCGGCTTGCGAAGACAAATGCGGTATGAACGACCGAGAAGCCTGCTTGCGTGCGTGCGCGGAAAACCACCCGCTCGGCGTGTACATGGCCAATCGAGCCCCCGCGGCGCTCGTCATCGGACGCATCGATACGGTTTTCGCCGAAGCCTCCGACGGCCAGGGCGGCGTCAAAGTCACGGGTGCTTATGAAATTCCCTCATTCCACGATTCCGTGCCGCTTGCATTCGGAGCGTCTCGCGTCGAGGTCGGTCAGGTCGTCGACGAACAGGGGCGTTTGGCAAGACGCATCTTTGCGGTGACGTTCGATTCGCGATTCGTATTTTCTTACAATCCCGAAGAGCGGCGCGTCGACGCCATCATTCGGACCGGTCGCGGGCCGCACGCGGTCGTCTTCGACAGCGGGCTGGAGAAGGGAACGGACGGCCAAATGCATGCTCATTCGACGATGTACGTCGCGCATTTCACGGATTCGTACGTCGGCGTGGTCGATTTGGACATGAGAAATCGGGCGACGTTTGGTTCGATCTACATGACATTGGGCAAGCCCGTACCGCCGAAGGGGTCGCAATGAGTTTGTCGAGACGCTCGATTCACGGAGTTTTGGGTAAAATCGTGTGGGTGTCCCTCGGGACGCCGTTGGCCTTGCTCGCGACCGATGGTTGTACGCAGCAACAAACCTCCACTTCTTTGCGGGCGCTCGAGCATTCCGGGCGTGTGTCGTTCGTTTGTCTCAACGCACCGGGAGACTCGTTATCCCCGGGCCGTCCGCAAAACGATTGCTCGGGCGTGCGTTTCGAAACGCCCGACGATTACGGCATGGTGGACGGCGAAACGACCAAGCCGCATTTGTACGCGCTCGTGACGCAAACGACGCGCGGGGAAGTCGCCGTGATTGACATGAGCACCAAGACCGAATCGGTGCTCGATGCCAATCCTCGTGTCCCCGGGACGAATTTCTTGCCCGTGGGGGCTCAGCCGGTGGATATTGCCACGACAAACGACGGAGACGCTGCATTTGTCGCCGTCGCGGAAGTTGGCAGGCATGGGATCTTTGCGTTGCCATCCAAGGATTTGCGCAATTGCGCGACGTGTGCCCCGAAAAACCTCTCCGACTGGCATTCGTGCGCGTTGCCCGGAGCTCCCGGGCAAATGCTCATCATCGACGATCCCGTGAAAGACGATAAGGTTCGTCGCACCTGCGACAGCTCCTACGAAACCTTTCAATCGAAGCTCACGGATAGCAAGGGCCAGGAAATCGTCAATGTGGTCGATCCGAAGCTGGGTCGTCCCAAGATTGTCGTGACGATCCCCGAACGTGGAGCGTTGGCCGTCATCGATGCGCAATCGTTGTTTGATCAAGCCGTCGACGATATGGGCAAACCCGTGGAAGAAGGCGGCGCCGCCGTCTACAACCACCCGCCGGGCAGCTGGAATCCGTGCAAAATCGAATATTGGCAACCTTTGAAAGTGGATGTGCCCGTCGAGACGCCGCCTCCCACGGGTGCCGGTGGTCCCGCCTGTGTCGATCGCAAAGTCGACGCTCCGAGTGTTCAAGTCGCCTTCGAGCCGCATCCCATGGGGATGGCGCGGTCCCAAGACAAACTTTTCATTGCCGATACGAAGGCGCCGGTCATTCACGTATTCGACATGAAGACGCCTTGCGAGCCGCTCGAAGTCGATCCGCTGCTTCCGTCCTCGGCGCGTGAACCCGAGCGGGTCGTTACGACAAACGCCGTCACGGTATCCGGCGTGTTGGCTTCGACGCTCGAACAATTCGTATATGCCGTCGACGATTACGACGGCAGCCTCATGGTCTTCGATGTCAGTCCGACGTCCACGTCGCGCCGTCCGTTGCTCCGGAAAAACCAACCGTGGGCGCCGTTTCAGCCGCCCGACCGGATCGATCTTGGTGTCCCGGTCCAAGATCTCGTGCTCATCGAGCGTCCGAATTCCCAAGTGATTCCGGCTTCGGGCATTTTGGTCGAAGGGGTTCGTTGCAGCCCGGATCCTTCACTGACGGTGTGTACGGCCGATTCGATGTCGTGCGATCCCGCGACGCTGTATCGCACGGGTGCGGCGTATGATCGCGGTGCCGGACCGACGAGAATGCGCGGGGCATTCGTGTATGCGCTTTTGTCCACCGGGCAAATTGCCGTTGTCGACGTGGACGATTACGACGCCGATTGTCGTATTCCACGACGTCCTTCGCATTTGAATGGTTGTCCCGCGGAATTGATAGGTCACGAAAAGGACTACGAGAGCTCGGGCGAAGCGTCATGCAATGCCGTCGTACCGCATACGCTGCGCGATGCCGTGTATGTCCGTTCGAGCGATAAGACGGGGCAGAATCAGCCTGGAATCCAGAGCTTCCCCAGCCTGTACACCGATGAAGGCACATTGCAGGCTCTTTTCGACCCCAATGGCGTCGTCATGCGCGCAACATTGCCCGAACCGCCGGTCGAAAAAGAGCAATTCAATCTCGCCGTGGCGACCGGTGTTTGGGTGATCGACAAGGACACGGGGCTCGTCACCGCCGGTGGCGAAGTCGAACATTCCTTGGCCGCGAATGTGGAGGACCCGCGAGCGCACACGTCGAGCCAATCGTTCTCGGTCATCTACGAAGGAGCGTTGCCCGGTTTTTCCGGAAAAGCCGCGAAACTCTCGGTGGACGTGACTCCGGCGACGTTCGACGATGCTTCGAGTCGTTTCTGCGATCAAGGCGTGCTCGGGCAAAAAGCGTTTGTCGAAATGCTCATGGCCGAAACCCCCGGTTTGTCCAAAGCCGATGCGGAAAAACGAGCGCTCGAAATGGCCGATTACGTGCAGATTCTTTCGTCCACGCCCGCCGAAGACGATAATCATTGGGCCACGACGGCCAAAGGCGTTTGCACGTACGACCAATGCCAAGGGACCTTCGGGCCCATCGAAATTCCCAAAACAACGCGGGATTTCAAGGTGATCGAATCCTACCAAGATCACTTGGAGCTGTCCGTGCCGAATGACCTGGCTTCCCTCGTGCCTTGTTGTTTTCCCTCGCTGCTCGCCTTCAACGTCCGCGTAGGGCATCAATGGGCCGTGATTGGAACGAATTCCGGGTTCATTCATCACGTCGTCCCGACTCCTCTCGAAGGATCCACTGCGGACCGAGCCGTCGGCGTTTGTCGCAATTCCTGCGATCCGCGGGATGTCCGGAAAAACGGTCGCGTTCGTCCGGTACCTCATGGAGAGATCGTCAAAGACGGTTCGCCCTACGCGTTCATCAATCCGTTTTTCCGGTTCTCCATCAATGAAGCGGCCCCGGGAAACCAATTCGACGCCAATCCGAAATCGGACGCGGACAACGCGCCGACACGCGGAACGTTTTTCCAGTTCGCCACGCAAGGCCAATTCCGTCCTTTGCTCTCCGATCTCGTCACGACCCTCGAGTCCACGGAAGTTCAGCCGCAATCGATTGGGTTCGTCCCGGCCACCGGTGAAATGGTGGTCGTCGATGGGTCGCTCCAAGGCATCATCCTCATGAATGCCGGGACGTTGGGCATCAACCGGCAGTATTACTGAATTCTCCCGCCTTTTCCCGCCAAACTCGTCCCGTGCATCAAGGGTTTGGCGCTCCCTCCCGCACAAGTTGAACATTTGGCGCTTCGGAACGCCTGCGGCGTCCTTCGCCCCGATCCCCGATGGGCTGGAAAAACGTTCCCGGGTTTTTCCGTGACTCACCCCGGGGCCAACCTGTGGTACGTCTCGGCCGTGCAACCGAAGCCGCAAAAGAAGATGACGCCCGTGATGCTTCAGCACCACGAGGCCAAGACCGCTCATCCCGACGCCATTCTCTTTTTCCGGATGGGTGACTTTTACGAGATGTTCGGCGATGACGCCGTCGTTTGCGCCAAAGCTCTGGACTTGGCTTTGACGAGCCGAAACAAGGAAGATCCTTCGGAGCCTCCGATGGCCGGCGTTCCTCATCATGCGGCGCACGGCTACATCGCGCGGCTTCTGGCGCTCGGGCACAAGGTGGCCATTTGCGAACAGATGGCCGATCCGTCGAAATGCAAAGGCATCGTGCCCCGACAAGTCGTCCGCGTGATCACGCCGGGCCTCGTCACGGACACCGATCAGCTCGACGCCCGGACAAACCATTGGCTTTTCGCGGTGGATCAAGCTGATTCATCCACGACGGACGTGTCGATCGCGTTGCTCGATTTGTCCACGGGCGAGCTCGCGGCCGGAACGATGAACGATCTGGCCTCGATTCTGGCCGAACTCGCGCGCTGCGATCCGCGGGAATTGCTGTGGGGGGCGCCGATCGATCCCAACGTTCGTTTGGGGATCTCCATGGCTGCCCCTCGCGCAGTGTTACGGGAGGACGAACCTTTGGCCGACGCCGACGTGATGCGGGAGATCGACGGTGCGGTGGCCGAACCGATCGCGGCGGAGGCTTCCGGACGGCTTTCGCGAGCGGCCATGCGCGCGGCGGCGCGGGTGTTGCGATTCGCGCGCAAGTGCATGCCTGGGGGGAATTTACCCGTGCGGCGCATCGGTTTGCACGAGTCATCGTCGACGATGCGCATCGATGAAACGGCGCAGCTGCATCTGGAGATCCTGCGCGGCGTCGAAGGCAATCGAAAAGGCACGTTGCTCGAGACGGTGGATGCGACGGTGACGCCTGCGGGAGCGCGTCTTTTGCGTCGGCGCCTCGTTGCGCCGCTGCTGGATGTGGCGACGATTCGTCGGCGACTCGATGAAGTCGAAGCGTTCGTGAACAACCCGCGTGCGCGGGCCGAACTGCGCGAAGCGCTGGAAAAAGTCGGCGATATCGAGCGTTTGTCAGTACGAGCGGTGCTCAAAGAGGCCACGCCGCGGGATCTCGGGGCGTTGCGCACGGGCCTCGTCGCGGCGCCCGCGGCGATCGCCGCCGTGCACTCGATCGCGGGAAGCGATGCCGTTGAATTGTTTGGAGGTGAAACGGATCCCGTCGCGGACGTGGCTCAAAGGCTCGAAGCGGCGCTCATCGAACGACCGCCGACGCTCGCGCGGGAAGGTGGGTTTGTCCGGGATGGGTTTGACCCGGAACTGGACGAACAGCGACGTTTGGCCAAGGACGGTGCCGAAGAGATGAACCGCCTCGAAGCGGATCTGCGTACGAAGACGGGGGCGACGGGGCTTCGCGTTCGTTACACGCGGGTGTTTGGCTGGTACATCGAGGTGTCCAAGTCGCATTTGGGCAAGGTGCCTGCGGATTTTCGGCGCAAGCAAACAGTGGCCGGCGGTGAACGGTACACGAACGACAAACTCGACGATCTATCGGACAAACTTCAGAACGCCGAGTCTCGAGCGCTCGAACGGGAGACGTCCATCTTCGAGGGGCTCGTGAAGCTTGTCGCGGAAAACGCCGAACGGATCAAACGTTTGTCGCGAACACTTGCGCAATGGGACGTTGCCGCGGGATTTGCCGATGTTGCGCATCGTTACGACTACGTACGACCGGATGTGGATCACGGTGAAGCGTTGGTGATCGAAGGCGGTCGTCATCCGGTGGTCGAACGAGCATCCGCTTCGGGAAGGTTTGTCCCGAACGATACGACGTTGGACCTCGCGGCCGAGCGCTTGTGGCTTCTGACGGGACCGAACATGGCGGGAAAGTCGACGTTGATGCGGCAAGTCGCGCTCATCACGATCCTGGCGCAAGCGGGGAGCTTCGTTCCGGCGCAATCGGCGCGTGTGGGCATCGTGGATCGCATCCTTTCGCGTGTTGGAGCGAGCGACAACGTGGCGCGCGGCGAAAGCACGTTCATGGTGGAGATGCGTGAAACCGCGGCGATTTTGCGCGACGCGACGCCGCGATCGCTGGTCATTTTGGACGAGATCGGTCGCGGCACGAGCACGTACGACGGTTTGTCGATCGCGTGGGCCGTCGCTGAACATTTGTACGATGTCGTAAGATGTCGAGCGCTCTTCGCGACGCACTACCACGAGCTGACCGAGATCGCGCAGCACGGGCCGGGCATCGCGAACTGGTCTGTCTCGGCACGCGAGCACGCGGGCGACGTGGTTTTTCTGCACAAACTCGTGCGCGGTCCGGCGAGTCGCAGTTATGGCATCGCAGTGGCGCGTCTCGCGGGCGTACCGGAGACGGTGCTGGCGCGGGCGAAGGCGATTTTGTCGACGCTCGAAAGCGGCGCGGCGCTTCCCTCGGGCAAACACGCGACGATGCGCGGGCGAACGAAGAACGGCGGCGTGCAGCTCGATTTGTTTGCGCCTGCGCCCGCACCGGAGACCAAGACAAACGCGGCGGTGGAGATGCTGAAGGCGGTGGACGTGGAGCGACTGACGCCGATCGAGGCGCTCACGTTCGTGGCGAAGCTGAAAGCGGTTTGTTGAGGGTTTTTCGGGAAAAAAGCAACGGCTCTTTGCATCTGGAGCAGTGCATCTGATTACGGTTCGACGGGTATCCGGACATTACGACGCTTCCAATGCATCGCGTTGTTTGCCATTGCGATGATTTTCCACCGCGCTGCTGTACGTGAGCGCGGTGATTGACGCTCGGGGAACGTTACGCATGGACAGCTGAAATGTCGGTGCGCTAGGCTCAGAACACTCGCGCTGTTCTTCGTTGACTCGTCCCAGACAAACCAGCGTCGAGCCTTGGAGGTATCAAGTCATGACCCAGCGTTTCTCGATCGCTTCGCTTCTTGGATTGGTTATGGGCGCCGTGGTCACTTTGGGGACCAGTCAGGCGAGCGCCACGAATTACACGTTATGGATCCACGGTCGATCCCCGGGCAATTCTTACAACAAAGTCACGTATCAGGATTTCGGGTATTGGGGGTCGAGCGCCACGTCGGCCGGGGTGAACAAACGCGCGGTCAATTGGGACGGGCAAAGCAGCATTTCGGCCAGCAATGGCGGCATTCGTAATGCGCTCGATTGTTACTGCACAGGAACCAATTCTTGTTACATCGCCGTGCACAGTGCGGGCGATTTGCAAATTGGTTATGCGCTGTCCATGTACGGCGCGTCGGCGCGAAAAATCAAGAATGCCACGCCAAACTCGAGCGGCGTCTGCGGTGACACCACCGGCGGGACGCAAACCGGCTGGAACATCAAATGGGTCGATGTTGCTTCCGGGGCAAGCGGCGGCAGCGAATTGGCCAATGTCGGTCAGGTGTTTACGGGGTATCCCTTGGACAACGACCTGAAAACCGGCAATGCGCGGAACTTGTACAATCACAACACGACGCGCGGAATCTGGCTTTATCGGTTCGCCGGGGCGAAAGGGACGCTTTATTCCGGCACGTTGCCCGGTCAAGATGACGAAGTCGTCGCCTACCATTCCACCGGCGGCGTTTCGACGACGGGCAGCTTCTGCAATCCGGGCGATCTCCTTTGCAGTGGATCGCTCAACATCGGGACCAGCGCGACCAGCAATGGCACGGCATTGTGGAGTTATCAAAACGTCGAAGTTCGCGACGGCTCCGAGGTGTACAACCATTACGCCAATGGAACCTGGGGCGGGATCATCGCGCCCGTTCGGTCCGATGTCGTGACCTACGCGCTGTAATCGTCGCCGTTTACGGTTCCCCGCCTTCGTCGATTCCCTTCTCCACGTCCTTGCCAAACTCTTCCAAGTGCCGCGTTTTTTCCTCGCTTTGCCATTCGGCGCTGGAAAAGGCGGACTCTTCGTACGTCTTTGTCGTGTAGACTTTGCCCTCGAGCAGCGACATCAATTCGCGATCGGGGTCGCGATCTTCGAGCAACAAGAATCCTTCGACGTCGCGTAAAGTAAATGGCGTCTTGGCGCGTTGATCAATGACGAGCAGCCCGAAAATGCACATTCGAGCTTCACGTAGTCCCGCTTCGATCAAATCGTTGAATTCCAAATAAGCAAAACCATCGCCTTCCGCATCGTCCACTCGACCGACCAGAATGTACCGACCGGCTTTGGTCACATCCATCTGCAAATAAAGACAAAGTGACCCTTGCTCCATCACTTCGCGGATTTTTCCCGTAAAACGCGCAGGCGCCGAGGGCGTATAAATGAGCTGAAAATTTGCGCGACCTTCTTCCGAACCGACACGGACGTTCGCATCGATGCTGATCGGACCATGGTACGCGGAGAAACCTTCTTTCGCCGGAGCGAATGTTGCTATGGCGCCGCCTTGTTCTCCCGGGGCAAACGCGACGGGCACGGGGCCAATCGTCGCCGCGTTGGCCTCCGTTTTACCCGACACGGCAAAGGCCGACACAACTTCGCACGATGCGGGGTTGTCCGAGGTTTGGCAGGACATCCGCAATTGGGCGGATTCGTCGCCGACGAGGTACAAGCGATCTTGGCTGAGCGTGACGCGGGCTTTGGGGGTGGTTTGTCCGTCTTTCGTGGCCAAAGGTTGCGTGCTGGGCTGGACCGAATGCGGCTTTTGCAAATCCGGCATTTCGGACAATGGTCGCGCGCTCGGGGGATAACGAGCCCAAAGTTTATAACCTTCCAGCGTATGTCGAGCTCGGGCGAGGCGTTTGTTGGCGACGTCTTGCGGCGTATCCTGAGGCGAATACGTGAGGCCTTTTTTCGGCGCAGGTCTTGGTGGTCCCGAAGATGTCGCAGCCGTCGGCGGCGTTTTTTTCGACGCACCGGATTGTTGAAGTGCATCTTCCGAAATGGTTTCGCGTTTCGAACGCCAGAATAGAAATGCGACAAAAGCGACCAAAAAAGTCGCGGTGACCAAAACACGCCCAAGACGTCCGGTTGAGCGCGGCGTGCGATCTTTCTGGTCGGTCGAGCGTTTGGTCATCCCGTCCACGAGGAAATCAAATCTCGCGCGCTTTGTCAAGGTGCCGGCGGCGTCGCCCTCCCTGGAAAATATTGCCAATGAAACCCGCGGTTACGCCGGGCATTGCAGACAAATCGATCCTCGCCGACCCATTGGGTTTGTCCTACGGACAAACCCATACAAGGTCCAGGGCAGGCCCTGGCGCGGGTCCCGGGGCGCGGAGCCCCGGGTGGGTCTGGGCGACGCCCAGCTCCGCGCCGACGGGAATTGATTTATGGAAGGGAAAGGGCAGGGGACGAGGCGGGACGAATCAGCGATCAGGAGCGGCGACGACGCAGGCGCAAGGCGATTGCGGCCACGGTGGCGACCAATGCGCCCCATGACGAATTCGACGCCGAATGCGGTTGCGCCGTGCAGAGGATGCCATCGCCGGAAACGATGATTCCGCCGCCATTGACGTCGTCTTTGGGATCGTTGGGATCGCCTTCGTTTTCGTCAATGACGCCGTTGTGGTTCGGATCTTCCGTGCCGTCCGGAATTCCGCCCTTGTCGGTGTCCGGATCGAGCGGGTTTGTCTTCGTCATACCCATATCGGCATCGGGCACGCAAACGCTCGAGTCGGTATCGCTATTCGCGCAATCGGTGCCGGTTTCGGTACCGTCCAAAATGCCGTCGTCGTCGCTGTCGGGATCAAGCGCATTGATCTTGCCGTCGCCGTCGGTATCTTGGTCGTAACTCGGCTCCTGGCCGTCCGGAATGCCGTCGTTATCGGTATCGGCGTCATTGGGATCGGTGCCCAGCGTTCCTTCTTCGATGTCGGTCAAACCATCGCCGTCGGTATCGACGGTGTCGTCTGCCGGATCATTGGGATCGCCTTCGCCCATATCGATCGTACCGTCGTGATCGGCGTCTTCGGTACCATCCGGAATTCCGCCCTTGTCGGTGTCGGCATCGAGCGGGTTTGTCGTGGTGTCACCATTGTCGCCGTCGGGCACGCAAACGGTTTGATCGGTGTCCTTGCCCATGCAATCGGTTCCGGTCTCGGTCCCGTCCAGAATGCCGTCGTTATCGCTGTCGGGATCGAGCGCATTGATCTTCCCGTCGCTGTCGGTATCCTGGTTGTACATCGGCTCTTGACCGTCCGGAATGCCGTCGTCATCGCTGTCGGCGTCATTCGGATCAGTGCCAATCATCCCTTCTTCCACGTCCGACAAACCGTCACCATCGGTGTCGGTCGTCGTCGAATCATCGGCCGGATCATTGGGATCGCCTTCGCCCATATCGATCTTGCCGTCGTGATTGGCGTCTTCGGTACCATCCGGAATGCCGCCATTGTCCGTGTCCGGATTGAGCGGGTTTGTCGTGGTGCTCGGATCGGCATCCGCCACGCATACCGTCATATCCGTATCCGGATTGCTGCAATCCTTGCCCATTTCGGTGCCGTCGAGAATGCCGTCATTGTCGCTGTCGGGATCGAGCGCATTGATCTTGCCATCGCCGTCGGTGTCCTGATCGAGCGTGGGCTCTTGACCGTCGGGAACGCCGTCGTCGTCGCTATCGGCATCGTTCGGGTCCGTTCCGATGGTCGTTTCCTGAGCGTCCGTCAATCCATCGCCGTCGCTATCGATTTGCGTGGAATCATCGGCCGGATCATTGGGATCGCCTTCGGTCGGATCAATTTGACCATTCTTGTTTCCGTCTTCGACGCCGTCGGGAACGCCGCCGTTGTCGGTATCCGGATCGAGCGGATCGGTCTTTGTCGCGCCTTTGTCGGCATCGGGCACGCAAACGGTTTGATCGGTTCCATTGCCCATGCAATCGGTGCCGACTTCCGTTCCATCCAGAATGCCGTCATTGTCGCTGTCGGGATCGAGCGCATTGATCTTGCCATCGCCGTCGGAATCCGCGCCGGGCAATTGTTCCTGCCCGTCCGGAATGCCGTCGTCATCGCTATCGGCGTCGTTGGGATCGGTGCCCAAGACCGTTTCTTCGGCATCGGTCAAACCGTCGCCATCGGTATCCGGCGGCGGCACGTCGTCCGCTGCATTGTTCGGATCCTTTTCACCCATATCGATTTGGCCATTGTGGTTCGGATCCTCTTGGCCGTCGGGTACCGTGCCATTGTCGGTATCCGCATCGAGCGGGTCGGTCGTCGTCGCGCCCATATCCGCGTCGGGGACGCAGATATTTTGATCCGTATCGGGATTGCTGCAATCTTTGCCCATTTCGGTGCCGTCCAGGATTCCATCGTTATCGCTGTCGGCATCGAGCGCATTGATCTTGCCATCACCATCGGTATCCATATCCGGCTGCTGTTCGTTACCGTCGAGCACGCCGTCATCGTCGCTGTCGGCATCGTTCGGATCGGTGCCCAACGTCATTTCTTCGCCGTTGGTCAATCCGTCGCCGTCATTGTCGAGCGTGCTCGTGTCAATGACCCACGTGTACGTCGCCGGCGTCGGATCGACGTTTCCAAGGCTGTCGACCGCGCGAACCGCGATGGTATGCATACCGTCGGGCAAACTGACCGTCGAATACGTTTGCGGGCAGGGGCCGAACGGTCCGCCATCAATGCTGCATTCGTAGGTCACGTTCATTTCATTCGAACCGAATTCGAAGTCACCCGTGGGATCGGTGGTCGGCGTCGGTTCCGAAACGATAATCGTCGTATCGGGCGGCGTCGCGTCAATGACCCACGTGTATGTCGCCGGTGTCGGGTCGACATTTCCGACGGAATCGACCGCGCGAACCGCGATGGTATGCGTTCCATCGGGCAAACTGACCGTCGAATACGTTTGCGGGCAGGGGCCGAACGCCCCGCCGTCAATGCTGCATTCGTAGGTCACGTTCATTTCGTTCGAACCGAATTCGAAGTCACCCGTGGGATCGTTCGTCGGGTTTGGCTCGGACGTCAGGATAGTCGTATCCGGCGGCGTTCCATCGACAACCCACGTATAC
>CAYSYX010000214.1:0-15179 GCA_964435055.1 uncultured Polyangium sp.
GTATGGGCGGCATGACGGGAACCGGTGGAATGGGCGGAATGAACAGCGCCGGCTCCGGTGGAATCGGCGGACTGAACATCGCCGGCTCCGGTGGAATGGGCGGAATGGTCAATATGGGCGGGTTTGGAGGCACCGGCGGCAAGGGCGGTGGTGGAAAGGGCGGTTCGGGCGGTTCGGGCGGAAGCGGCGGAAGCGGCGGTCCCTCATCGAGCAGTTCGAGCAGCGCCACCAGTGCGACGGGAATGGGCGGTTCCGGCGGCGGAAACGGCGGTCCCTCATCGAGCAGTTCGAGCAGCTCCAGCGGCACCGCGGGGAGTGGCGGCACCGCAGGCGGTCCTCCCGACGCAGGCTCGATGTCGACGTTGGTCAACATTGACGAATCGCTACGTGATCATTTGATTGCTCCCGGCATCTTGGTGGTCGGCGACACGTACGCCTTGCCGCCGCGGCGCAAAGATACTCCGCGAAAACCTCAAAAAGCCCCCGAGCCTCTCGTGCTACCCCTTCGTTTGCCCTTGTATACACATCCTCGTAATGTGAAACCGTGACAAACCAACCGGATTCTTCGATGAACGAAGGCGTTCCCCTTCCGGGGACCATTCTTGCCGGCAAATACGTCGTCATGCGTGTGCTCGGGCAAGGAGGCATGGGGATCGTCCTCGAGGCGCGTAATCAGCGCACGGAACAAGCCGTCGCGATCAAGCTGCTTTTGCCGCATGCCCGTCATCTGTCGGATGTCGTGGCTCGATTCGAACGCGAAGCGCGAGCGGCGGCGCGAATTCAAGGCGCACATGTCGTGCGCGTGTACGACGTCGATAATCTCCCCGACGGCAGTCCGATGATGGTCATGGAGCTGCTCCAGGGCTGGGATCTCGGGCAAGAACTGGCGGCGCGTGGGCCGTTGCCGTATCCGGAAGCGGTCGATTTCATTTTGCAAGCTTGTGAAGCCATCGGCCAGGCGCACCAAATGGGCATCGTGCATCGGGATATCAAGCCCGCCAATTTGTTCTTGTGCCAGGAAGGACCCCGGCGCCTCGTCAAAGTCGTCGATTTTGGCATTTCCAAAGTGGTCGATCCGTCTCAGGACCCCGCGAATCAAACGGCGACGACGTCCGCTTTTGGAACTCCGCAATACATGTCCCCCGAGCAGGTGCGTTCCACGAAAAACGTCGACGGTCGATCGGATATCTGGGCGCTCGGGGTTGTCTTGTACGAACTGCTCGGCGGACGAGCGCCTTTCGGGGGAGAAACATCCACGGCGACGCTGGCGGCGATCATCGCCGACTCGCCGATTGATTTGCGTTCCATTCGTCCGGACGTACCGGCCAAATTGGCCGATGCCGTCGTCAAATCTTTGGAAAAACGCGTCGAAGACCGATTTCAAGATATTTCTTCGTTCATGGCGGCTCTCACGCCGTTCAGCTCGAAGAACGCGTCGGCCTCCACGTTGGCTCGCGTGGCCACGCCGGTTGTTCGCGAAGCCGGGACGGCGCCGGATTTGAATGACGGTTCGACGAAACGGTTGGCGTTGATCTCCGCCGGCATTGCGACGGTCATCGTGGGGGTTGTCCTGGCCATTCTCTCCGCCAAAATTGCGCCGCCGCCGCCCGTGCCGGAGGCTCGACCCGAAACGACCCCGTCTTCCGCGCCGACCATTACGGTGACGCCCACGGCGGCATTGTCGACGCAAGTCACGCCTCCACCGCAAGCGACGTCGGCTGCGCCGGAAGACCCTCCGGTTCCCACGGTCCGATCGGCCGCGCCAAACCAAAAAACAACCGCCGCCCCGGCTCCGGCGCCCGCGCCGGCTCCAGCTCCGGCCCCGGCCCCGGCCCCGGCGCCTCCACCCAAACCGACGCTGGATCCCCCCCATCTTTGAGATATCGCAATGAATGGAAGTTTGATTCGTCGTGCCAGTTTGACCCTGTCGTTGATGGCGGGCATTGCGTGGATTCCTTCGGCCCAGGCTGCCGATCCGCCTGCACCGACGGCGTCGACGCCTCCTCCGGCTCCTCCGGCTGAGGATCCGAACATCGCGCGGGCGCAGGAACGCAAGCTCGAAGGCGACAAGGCGATGGATTCATTGCGTTATGCCGACGCGCTCACGGCGTACAACGAAGCGTACGCGTTGCGTCCTCAGCCGGCGCTTTTGTACAATTTGGGCCGAACGCTCGAAGCGCTGGATCGTTTGCCCGAGGCCTTGGAAAAACTCGAAGCGTTTCGTTCGACCGCGCCACCCGAATTATTGGCGAAGGTGCCGGGATTGAAGGAACGAATTGCGAATATCCAAAAACGCGTTTCGCAATTGACGATCAACGTGAACGTCCCCGGGGCGCGGATTTTGGTGCGGGATGCGATCGTCGGTCAATCGCCCCTGGAAAAACCATTGGCGCTCAAAGCGGGCAAAGCCTCCGTGCTCATCGAAGCCGAAGGGTATTTCTCTTATCGCACGGAGATCGAATTGCCCGGCGGCGGTGGATATACCGTGGACGCTCAATTGTCGAGCAAAGAAAAAACGGGGCGAATTCTCGTGCAAGCGCCCAAAAAAGGCGTCACCGTGTCGCTCGACGGCAAGGTTTTGGGACAAGCGCCGGTGGAAACCTTGGCTGACGCGGGGACACATAAAATATTGGCGCGTCATCCCGAACATAGCGATTTCGAGACGAGCTTGATCGTCAAGGCGGGGGAAGAGCGGGCGATCACGGTGACGTTGGGTGATCCGCCCATTTACAAGCGCTGGTGGTTTTGGACGGGTTTGGGGGTCGTCGTTGCCGGAGGCACCGCGGCGACCATTGCCGCATTCACCGAGCGCTCACCGGATTCGGGTGATATTCCGCCGGGGCAATTGGCACCGTCGTTTTTCATCACGACCCCGGCCATCAAGTTTTGATCGTAAAACCTCGTCCTCGACCCTGCAGAGAGACTCTCCATGTTCGTACCGCTGACCCTCGTTGATTTTCTCCATCGTGCGGAATTTGTTTTTGGCGATCGTGAAGCCATCCTCGACGAACCGCATCAACCCGGCGGAGACCTCGGACGCGTGACGTATCGGGCCTTCGCGGACATGGCGCGAAGTTTGGCCGTTGCTCTGGACGAACTCGACGTCCCCGAAAACGCACGTGTGGCCATTATCTCGCCCAATTCGACGCGATTTCTCGCGTCGCTTTTCGGCGTGAGCGCTTTTGGTCGCATCCTCGTCCCCGTCAATTTTCGTCTGAATCAAGACGAAATTCGCTACATCCTCGAACATTCGGGATCCTCGGTCGCGCTCATCGATCCGGACTTGGAACATACCCTGCGGGACATCCCGGTCAAACACAAGCTCGTCTTGGGGCGCGATACCGATGCGCAGCTCTTTTTACGTAAAGGTGCGCAGCCGAAGTATTCGGTCGATGATGAATCGCGCGCGGTTTCGATCAATTACACCTCGGGCACGACGGCTCGGCCGAAAGGCGTCCAATTGTCGCATCGCAGCTGTTGGCTCAATGCGGTGTCGTTTGCATTGCATGCGGGCGTATCCGATCGCGACGTGTATTTGCACACGCTGCCGACGTTTCATGCCAATGGCTGGGGAATGCCTTATGCCGTGACGGCGCTCGGAGCGCGTCAAGTGCTTTTGCGCAAAGTGGACGGCCCGGAAATTCTTCGGCGCATTGAAGCGGAAAATGTGACCTTTTTCTGCGGCGCTCCCGCGGTCGTCGCCACGGTGCTCGACGCCGCGTCGGCATTACGAGCGCAAGGCAAGAGCGTCCCCGGGGCGGGCCGAATGCGCATCATCGTGGCGGGCGCTCCGCCGCCGGTCAAAACGATTGAACGGGTGCAGAGCGAACTCGGATGGGAATTCATTCAGATTTACGGGCTGACCGAGACATCGCCGTTTTTGACGATGAATCGAGCGCCTGCGGAATGGGATGGATTGGATCCGATCGCCAAAGCGGAAAAACTCGGGCGCGCGGGTGTTCCGGGCGTGGGTGTGCGCATGGCGTCGAGTCCCGGGGGCGAAATCCTGGCGCGATCGAATCACGTATTCGATGGGTATTACGATCAGCCGGAAGAAACGGCCAAAGCCATCGTCGACGGCTGGTTTCACACGGGCGACGGCGGCCATTTGGACGGACCGTTCACGGTCATCACGGATCGCAAAAAAGACGTCATCATCACGGGCGGAGAAAACGTCTCGTCGATTGAAGTCGAGGATTGTCTTTACCAACATCCGGGCATTGCGGAAGCGGCGGTCATTGGCATTCCGCATGAAAAATGGGGCGAAACCGTCATGGCCTTCGTCGTCGTTCGTTCAACCCATAGCCTTACGCCTCAAGACGTCATTCAGCATTGTCGCAGCAAGCTCGCGCATTACAAATGCCCGACGGTCGTGGAAATCGTCACGAGCTTGCCGCGCACGGCGACGGGAAAGCTGCAGAAATTCAAATTGCGCGAACCGTATTGGGCGGGGCGGACGCGTCAAGTGAGCTGACGTCAAAAACAAAACCCATCGAGGCAGGCTCTGCCACTCGCCGAGCAATCAATGCACGCTTGTCCGTTCTTGCCGCAAGCTTGATCCGACAACCCCAGCTTGCATTGGCCACTTTGGCAACATCCCGAACACGACGCGGCATTGCATTGGGGAACGGCGACGCACGCCTTATTGGAGCAGCTTCCATTGGTCGCCGTGCAATTTTGACACGTTTGGCCGCCCGTGCCGCACATCGTGTCGCTCGCACCGCCATTGCAAAGGCCGTTCATGCAACAGCCATTGGCGCAATTTCCGGCATTGCAGAGATCCGCGCCACCGCTGCTCGCGGAGCTGCTGCTGCTCGAACTGGACGAACCATTCGAACTGCTGCCGGCCGAGCTGCTCGAACTGGTATTCGCCGTACCCGACGTCGACGAACTGCTCGAACTTCCGGCCGTTTCGTTTCCTCCCGAGCCGCCCGAGCCGCCGGAACCATTGCCATCGCCACCGCCGGTCGAGTGTTCCAATTCGCCGCCGGCGGCGCAGGCGAAGATCACGAGCGGGAGAGCAAAGAGCGTCAAGGTTTTTTTCATTTTGGCACCGCAGGGACCTCGACGGTGTTGATGGGGGCAACACCGGCACCGGCCGGGTAGGCGTAGCTGACGTATTGCGTGTAAAACCCTTTTCCAAGCACGCCCGTTTCGGCCGATCCCCAGCCCCAAACGGTCAAACCAAACGGTTGCTTGCTCGAGATTTCATGCCGACCATTGTTGCAATTGCCTTGGGGTTGAAAGTTGTGTCGCACCAAGTCCACGCGAGTGTATTGGTATTTTCCCGCGGCACCCAACGGTTGCCATCCGTCGACGACGCCCAAACAATCGAGGTTGACATCGGCAAAACCTTCCGGACCTTGGACCCGCACGAGCACCAAGTTTGTCTCGGAATAGGTCGGATCGGTGAAGAAGACGTATTTGTCCAAGTATTCCGCGGGCGGCACGATGTTTACGAATTCGGCGTCCCCGCGTCCATCGTCGGGGCCCGTGGGCGGCATCTGTTGGGCCGGATCGAATTGCGCGGCGCCCGTCATGTGTGCGGACATGTAAAACGGATGTTGCGCGTCTTGGCTGCGCACGACGAATTGCCCCGTCGCGTGAAAACTGACGACTTGGCCCAAATTGATCGAAAGGGGAGCTCCGTTGGGCGGCGCCGGATCGTACGTGAGCACCGTACCATTGACGGCTCCCACGATGCGCCACGGCGGTTCTTCTTCGATTCCGTCATACCGATTGCGATAACGCACGGCTGCGTATTCACTGCCGAGCGCGCGTACGGGAGGAATTTGTTGATGCGCGCTGTCGTCGCAACATGAATCGATCCCGAGATTGGTTTTACCTCCCCAAACCCCGACCGGTTGATTGGATTGAATCACGCTGCCGCCGAGCGGAGCGGCTTGCGTAAATTGGAGAACTTGACCGCGATCCAGCATATACGTGGCCGGAGTTCCTTTGGGCGTGCCCGGGACCGTCGCGCTGCCGGCGATGGTGACAAACGGTTGAATCGTGACCGATGTGCCGTCTTTTTGGGCGGCAATCGAAACGAAGGGGCCTCCCAACAAGCCCGGGCCATACGCATCGACGGCGATGTAATTGGTATCCCACGCCGAAGTGGGCAAAAGCAACGTGGCGCTCGTGAACGCACTTTGCCCGCCGCCATAAGGATAAATGTCGTACGCGACCACGGGCGCGGACGTGGCGATATGAAAAGCGGAACCTTTCGTCGTCCCGTGCGGAGCCGTGTCTTTCGTCGTAATGGCGGGCGTAATGCCGGCGGGACAATCCGTGACGAGACCCAAAGGATTGGTACCTCGTCGATTGAGGAATAAAATGGCCACTTCGCCCGGCGGAATTTCGGCGTTCGTCAATGGCTTGTAGGTAATGGAACTTCCGCTGCCGCTTGGAATGTATCCGAATTTCGAAGCATCGAGCGGCATACCTTCATAATCGACGCTGACGCTCACCGGCGTCGTCCACGTATTGACAACAAACGCGGCAAAACATGCGCCCCGGCCATCGAGGAGAATATCGGGTCCGACGACATAATAATCGCAACCGAATGTGCTTTTGTTGTCGCCGGCGCTCGTACAAGCCGTGACGCACGCATCTCCCGAGCAACCTTGATCGCCCGGACACGTCATCACGACATTGCCTTTGCAATCGACGAGCGAATGCAAATCCGCCGAGCAATGCAATCCCGAGCAAAGTCCGCCGTCGCCGAAAATGATGCCGCCCCCGTCACCACCACTTCCATTGCCGCCCGGACCTGCATCCGGATCATTTTGGTTCGATCGTGAGTTGCCCGTGGCGGAACACGCCGCGTGCAAACCAACGCTCGAGAGCATGCAAAATGCTACGGGAATGAACCATCGTCGCACGTGAACCTCCTTGAGCCGCCCCACGGAATCGTTTCGACCAGCAAAAGGCATTTCGTGGGCGGGCGTCAAGGGGAAACGCCGATATGTGCGGGAATGGTCAAAAGCTCATGACGCAAACGTTCGTCGTCGCCCAGGGACAACAATCGTAACATCTGCCGGGCTCGTATTGTGCCGCCGTAATTCGAATCGGCTGTTTGGCGGGCGGAACGAGAGGCGCCGTGTATTTACCGCAAGAATCGATTTTGCCCGTTGTTTCCGTTCCACCCTCTACGTCGTCGACATACCAATGTCCGTCGCATCGCGCGGGGCTCGAATACGTGTCGTCACCGTAGCGAAAAATGAATTGCACCGATTGATTGGGTTTCAGTGTTGCCGGGTCACCGTCGATCGCGAGCAGTTCTCCGTCGGGGCAGACCGGACAACCTGCGGCAACGAGCAATGTGAATATCAGGCTGGTCATGCGACGTGTTTTCATGCGAAACACGTATCACATCGACGTCGCGTGAATCGAGGAGTCATGAAGACCGCCGCCAAGAAAGTTGCTGCTCCAAAGGCTTTGTCCAAAAAAACGGTCGCGAAGAAATCGCCCGCGAAAAAAGTAGCGGCAAAAGCCGCACCGGCAATGAAAGAGGCGGCCAAGCGACCGGCCCCGCCGCCGCGAAAAATGAAAGAAGCGGCCAAGCGCGTCCCCGACAAACCGAAAAACGCCGGCAAGAAAATCTCGGCGGTCACCAACGACGGAATCGTCTTTCCCGATCCGGGATTTCATCTTGCAGTGCTCGGGGCGCTGATGGAGATGAAGTGGATCTCCGCGGAACTCATTCAAGCCACACTTGAAGGCTTGGATTTCGATGACGACGCGAGCGAAGACGAACGATTGCTCGCCGCCATGGCTCGATTGCATACGCTGAAGCTCGATCCCGAACGATTGAAGGCGATCGAATCGGTGGATTTCGACGGCGGCAATGAGATCTACATGCTGCTCGAAGACGGAGCGGGGACGGAAACCGGCGGCGAAGCGGATACGTATGAGCTCAAAGCAATCACGGGGATCTCGGCCTTGTCGGGCTTGAAAACGTTGTGCCTCGATGGGCATGGATATCGCGCCGCCACCCTCGACTTGAAGCCGCTCGAAGGGCATCCGGCGCTCGAACACCTGATTCTTTCCGGCAAGTGCAAGCCGGCCACGGTGCTCGAGACCTTGCCTAAACTCGCGCGCCTCGATTTGGGTTTGGCGAAGCTCGACCGCCCCGCGGTGCTCGAGCGTCTCGTCAAGAAAGGCGTCGACGTCGCGCGCGATGGCTAGCCGAGACAAACACGCGGGCGCGACTTGATCAGGCGAGCTTCCAATCGATCTCGGGCTCGCCGATCCTCTGGAGCGCAGCGTTGACCGCCGAAAAAGGTTTGCTCCCAAAGAACCCCTGGTTTGCCGACAAGGGCGATGGATGCGTCGCCTTGATGATCGGGTGTTTCTTCGTGTCGATCAGCGACTCTTTTTTTTGCGCGAGCAGGCCGAGCAACACGAAGACCATCGGTTTGTCTCGACCCGACAGCGTGCCGATGACCGTGTCGGTGAACGTCTCCCAACCTTTGCCGCGATGCGATCCGGCTTCGCCTTCGCGGACGGTCAAGATCGTATTCAGCAAGAAAACGCCTTGTTTTGCCCAGTCTTCCAGACATCCGTGCGGAGGCCGAACGAAGTCGGGCACGTCGGTCGCGGCTTCTTTGAACATGTTCGACAACGACGCCGGGATCTTCTGACCGTGCTTGACGGAAAAACTCAATCCGTGAGCTTGTCCGGCGGTCGGATAAGGATCTTGCCCGAGCCACACGACGCGTACGGCATCGAATGACGTAAGGACAAACGCCGTCCATAGGTCTGGTTCGGGAGGAAAAACCACTTGGGTTTGTCGCTCCTCGTCGACGAACGCGGCGAGTTTTTGGAAGTACGGTTTGCTGATTTCGCCTGCGAGACGAGGGTGCCAGGTGCTGGGAGTGTCGACGTTCATGGTCTTGGGTTCGTCGTGTTCACGTGCCTGCGGGGCCACGTGCGAATCGCATCATGCCCGAAACGGTTTGGAAAGACCACCCCTTTGTTTGTCCTTTTCAACGCGGGCAGGATCTTGCGTTTCGCAGCTCGTTTCCGGTACGATGACCGGGCGTTTCTTTTGGCAACCTTCCGGCGGAACCTCGATGGCTTACATCAAAGAACTGCTCGAGCATCTGCTGCGCTCCGAAGTATCGGAACTTGCGCTCGCAACTGCTCGAAATCCTTGTGCAAAGGTGAACGGCACCTACGACATCATCGATCGCACGATTCTGTCGACCGATGAAATTCTCATGATGCTGATGGTCGCCGGAGGGGTTCGTCATGTCGACTCGCTCGGCACCAAACCAACGACGTGGGGTGTTCGAGTCGACGGCATCGGTCCGATCGCGGTCGCCGCGGTGCTCAGCCAAGGGATCGTCCAGGCCCGTTTCACCTTGATGAACCGTGAAGCGGCGCAACGTGCGGGCTTGGCGTCGATTCCACCTCCGGAGCCCGACGGGCAAGTTTCTCCCGACGCACCCGTGGTTGTCCCGGCCGTACCGGCATCGGTCCCTCCACCGAAGATCGATGTTTCGCCGCCGAAGAAAAATGTGGCGATTTTGGAGGCTCCCGAGGGCGATCTCGATGTCGAGCTCGACGATTCGCGTACCGCAAAGAGCGTTGCGTCGGCGTCCGCCGTGCCGCCTGCGCCTGCGGATCCCAATGCCGCTCCGACGTCATCTCCAGGGACGCTGGACCTTGGAGGACCGGCCTTCGAGCTCGATATCGATCCGAATGCGGTTGCCAAGCGCAGTTCGTCTTCCGTGCCGCCGGAACGAAGTTCCGCGCCGGGTGAATCTGCGGCGCCTCCGTTGCCCAAAGCCAAGGCGCCGGTGCGCATCGAGTTCAAGGTCGAGGATTCGATTGACGACGTATTGCTCGCGGCGCGAAGCGAAGGCGCGAGCGATTTGCATTTGGTCGCCGGACGGCCCGCATTGTTTCGTTTGGCTGGGCGTCTCATTCCGCGTGGCGATGTGATCGATCCGGACAAACTCGCCGAATTGCTCATGCCGCGTATTCCCGCGCGACTTCACGCCCAGCTCGAGAAAGACGGATCGTGTGATTTTGCGTTGTCCGGGGAGAAAATCGGTCGGGCGCGCGTCAACATCACGCGTCAGCGCACGGGGCTCAAAGCGTCGTTGCGCCTCATAGCGAGTGAAATTCCCACGCTCGCGGGCTTGGGTTTGCCCGAGGCGATCGGCAATGCCACGCATCACCATCAAGGACTCATCGTCATCACCGGGCCGACGGGGCACGGAAAAACCACGACGATGGCCGCGATCGTGGACATCATCAATTCGAACACGACGCATCACGTGATTACCGTCGAAGACCCGATCGAATACATCCATCCGCGCAAAAAAGCGATGCTCAGCCAGCGCGAGGTCGGAACGAATACGAAGACCTTTGCCGCCGCATTAAAGGGATCGCTGCGCGAAGATCCGGACGTCATCGTCGTCGGTGAATTGCGCGATACCGAGACCGTGCGTATGGCGCTTTCGGCCAGCGAAACGGGGCATTTGGTGCTGGGAACGATGAATACGCCGAGCGCTGCGAAAACCATCGATCGGCTGATTGATTTGTTTCCTCCCGGCGATCAAGCCCAGGTGCGCATTACGTTGGCCGGCGGTTTGCGGCTCATTGTTTCCCAACGTTTGCTCCCGCGAAAAGATGGTCCCGGTATGGTGGCGGCCGTGGAAATATTGCCGGGATCCGTCCCGCTTTGGAATTTGATTCGCGACAACAAAACCTATCAAATTCCGAGCTTGCAACAACGCGGCAAAGGTTTCGGCATCATTCGCCTCGACGATTCCTTGGGCGAGCTCGTCAATACGTTCAAAGTTTCCGCCGAAGACGCCATTGCCGTGGCGGACAGTCCGGAGGAGCTCGAATCCACACTTTCCGGTAAACGCCTGCAAGCGGCCCCGCCGATCGTGAATGAAGGAATCAAACCGCCTGCATCGACGAATTCGCCTGCGCCTCCACCGGACGCTCAAGCCAACAATCCCGTGGAAAAAGCCAAAGGGCTTTTCGGCCGAGCGGGCGCACTTTTTGGAAAGAAAGGCTGATTGCGATGGCGCGCATCGACCGGTACTTCGACGAACTGTTGGCCCGCAAAGGCAGCGACTTGCACCTCGGTATCGGCTATCCTCCGCTCGTGCGTTCGCGTGGCGAGCTCGTGCCGATACGCGACGAAGCCATGACCACCGAGGAAATGGAGGATCTTCTTTTCGAGATTACGACGCCCGAAGAGAAGCATAAAATCACAAGCGAACTCGATTTGGACTTTGCGTACCAATACGAGGACAAGGCTCGTTTCCGCGCGAATTATTTGTACAAACACGCCGGCCTCGGGGCGGTGTTTCGTATCATTCCCACGAAAATCCTCACCCTGGACGAACTCGGTTGTCCACCCGTCATTCGCAAACTCTCGGACAAACGCAATGGTTTGCTGCTCGTGACCGGACCGACGGGCAGCGGTAAATCGACGACGCTCGCGGCCATGATCGATCACATCAATTCGACGCGGGAAGCGCATATTTTGACCATTGAAGATCCGGTCGAATTCGTTCACCCGTGCAAAAAGTCGCAAGTCACTCATCGCGAAGTGGGACCGCATGCGTCATCGTTCGCGACGGCCATTCGCAGCGCGGGCCGGGAAAATGCGGACGTGATTCTCATCGGCGAATTGCGGACGAACGAAACCATGAAGCTGGCCTTGCAGCTCGCGAGTTTCGGGGTTTTGGTGTTTGGCACGGTACACACGAACAGCGCGGCGGCGACGATCGATCGCATCATCAATGCATTTCCCGCGGACGAACAGCCGCAGGTCCGCGGTATGCTTGCGGAGAGTCTCGTGGCGATCGTGGCGCAGCAATTGTTGAAAACGGCTGATGGCAAGGGGCGTTGCGCGGCGCATGAGATATTGATCGGCAACAGCGCTTTGGCGTCGATGATCCGCGACGGAAAAACCTACCAAATTCCGAATATCATGCAGGTCGGACAATCGCAGGGCATGCAGACGATGGACATGGCGCTCGAACGATTGGTGGACAAAGGAACGATTTCGCCCGAAGTTGCCTTGGAAAAAGCCATCGACAAGGAAACATTTCAAAAAGTCATGGCGCAGAAAAAAGGCGGCAAACCGGCGGAGCCGCAGGCTCATTAAAACAAATCTCGCATGGCGAATCCCAATTACATCACCCCGGATGGGGCCAAACGGTTGTCGGAAGAACTCGGACGATTGCGGTCGGTGGATCGTCCGCGCACGGTGCAAGAAGTGGCCGATGCGGCGGCGCAAGGCGATCGCAGCGAAAACGCCGAATACATTTACGGAAAGAAGAAGCTGCGCGAAATTGATCGGCGCATGCGTTATTTGACCAAACGCCTCGAGAGCGCGGTGGTGGTCGATCCCAAAGCGCAAAAAGGCGAAAAGGTCTTTTTCGGAGCGACCATCGAGGTCATCGACGAAGACGACAAACGTGCCGTGTATCGTATCGTCGGAGAAGACGAGACGGACAGCAAATCAGGGGCGATCAGCTGGCGTTCGCCGGTGGGCGGTGCATTGCTCGGAAAAACCGTCGGCGACGTGGTCGTCGTGCAACGTCCGGCCGGCGCGATCGAACTCGAGATCGTAAAAATATCGTACGTGTAGCATGAACGAAAGCATCCCCGTATCGGTCCTCGAGCATTACCGGGATTTGGCCGGACAACCGGTCACGGTCCAAAGCGGTGGGCTCATCAATCGCACGTTTGTTGTGCAGGGGCGCCGAGGTCCGGTGATTTTGCAGCGACTGCACCCGATCTTCGCGGGTTCGGTCAATGAAGACATCGACGTCGTCACGACGCACCTGGCGGCCAAAGGCCTGACGACGCCTCGTCCCATACGTACGGACACGGGCGCTTTGTGGGTGGAAGGCGAAGACGGCGGGGTTTGGCGCGCTCTAACGTTTGTCCAAGGCCGGGCCTTCGATCGCATCCATTCGCCGCAAATGGCCCATGAAGCGGGGAAACTCGTGGCGACGTTTCATGCCGCGGTCGCGGACCTGGAACACGATTATCGACACGTTCGCGCGGGCGTGCACGAAAAGGAGCGCCATTTGGGGGTTTTACGCGGCGCGCTCGAAGAACATGCCGGTCATCGCTTGTTCGACGAGGTGGCTCGGGAGGCGGACCGTATATTCGCGCATGCCGAGCGATTGCCGGATTTGTCCGGTTTGTCTCGGCGCCATGCCCACGGGGATTTGAAAATATCGAACCTCTTGTTTTTGGACGGAGCCGGGCATTGCCTCGTCGACCTCGATACCCTTGGACGAATGATTTGGCCTTTCGAGATGGGGGACGCGCTTCGTTCCTGGACGAACCCGCATGGGGAAGATCAGCATCGATCCGCGGTGGACGTGGAGACGTTTGCTGCTGCATTGTCAGGTTATGGTGGGGTTGCAAAAGATGCGGGGATGATTTCCGAAGACGAAATAGAAACGCTCGTCAGTGGTTTGGCGACCATTTGCATCATTCTTTCGGCGCGGTTTTTGGCCGATGCGCTCTATGAGCGATACTTTGGGTATGACGCGAAGCGATTTTCAGCGCGTGGGGAGCACAATCTTTTGCGGGGGCGGGGGCAACTGTCGTTGTACGAGAGTGTTGACGAGCACCGAGTGCGGCTCGAGACGATCGTGCGTAAAGCGTTTGGACGGATGTAACTGAATTTTCGATTGCCGGCGTATTCTGGACTGGACAATGCCCGAATCGTTGCGCTAGTCTGCTCGGCGTTTCGTCGGGCATTTTTCCTGACGAACGACGGGAGAATGTCGATGCACGCACGCTCGGGACTGATACTTTGCGGCGTTTTGGGCCTAGGTTGTGGTTCATCCACGACGGATGTGATCATCGGCGACTCGACATCGTCCACGTATACCGTGGAATTTCCGGCGACGACGGTTGCTGCCGGAGCGGAGGACACGCAATGCGTCGTCAAGCGTCTGGGCAACGACGAGCTGATTCGCGTGCATCAGATTCACAACGTGTTGCCGACCGGTTCGCATCACTTGATCGTGTATCGTACTGCGGACACCGAGGAAAAACTCACGCCGTATCCTTGTGAGCCATTTGTCGATGCAATCGATCCGGCGAAAGGGTCGACGGTGATGGTGACGCAGAAGCACGACGAAACGTTGACGCTTCCCGATGGTGTTGGGTTTACAATGCCGCCGGGGCAGATGGTGCGCCTCGAAATGCATTTCATCAATACATCGTCGGCGCCGCTCGACGTGTCGGCGACGTCCACGTTCGTCACGATGCCTGCGAAGCAATACAAGGAAGAAGCGGATTTCTTGTTCATCGGCAGCCCCGACATCGACATTCCGGCGCATTCGAAGGCGACGTTGGGACCTGTGTTTTTCGGTCTTCCGGACGATTTGAAAGACGCGAAATTTTTCGGCATCACGGGGCACACGCATCAATGGGGGACGAACGTCACTGTTCAGGCCGCGGACTCGAAAGACGGACCGGACAAACCGGTTTACGATGTTCCCGGATGGCAATGGAGCGAGCCGGCGACGGTGGTTCATGATCCGCCGTTTACGGTTCCTCAGGGCGGAGGTTTCCGCTTTACGTGCGATTACAACAATACGGGGGCGAATCACGTGGGATTCGGCGAATCGGCCAATGACGAAATGTGCTTTTTCTGGGCGTATTATTACCCCAGTCAAGGCGCGTACGTTTGTTTTCACACGACACAAATTGGCGGCGGATACGACTTGTGTTGTCCGGGCAATTCGCTGTGCAACTTGATCGAACAATTTGGCAAATGACGCCTCATCCGACGACGGAGACGTTTTTTTGAGGAAAGGTAGCGGACGGTGGAACAAAAACAGCTCGTCTTGGAAGTAAACGGGGAAAAACGTACGTATACGGATGATCCCGAGATGCCTCTTTTGTGGGTATTACGTGATATTTTGGATTTGCCGGGAACGAAATATGGTTGCGGCATCGGGACGTGCGGCGCGTGCACGGTACATATCGATGGTGCCGCCGCGCGAGCGTGCCAGGTGACCGCGGCCCAGGTTGTCGGCAAAAAGATCACGACGATCGAAGGTTTGTCGAAAGATGGTGATCATCCCGTGCAACAGGCGTGGATGGAAGAAGGAGTATCCCAATGCGGTTATTGTCAGCCCGGCCAAATCATGGCCGCCGCCGCATTGCTC
>CAYSYX010000215.1:0-2447 GCA_964435055.1 uncultured Polyangium sp.
GATTGCGCGGCCGGCACAGCTTGCGACCTTTCATGGAACCAATGCAAACTCCTCGCAGGCGCACGGTGTCTTCCCGGAAGCGGCCAAAAGGATGCCTGCCAATCCGGTAAATGCAGCGGCTTCCCCCCACGGTGTGAATGAGGTACGTCATGAAATACGCGCAACCATGGCTGCTCGGAGCAGCTCTTTCCTTGGCCACAACGCTCGTTTGTCCCGGCTACGCCCAAGCGGAACCGACCCCGTCTCCCCAAGAAGCCCTGGCTTTCCAAGAACAAGGTCGCAAAGAACTGGCCGCCAAGCATTACGAACAAGCCGCGGCCTTTTTCGAAAAAGCCCACGCCGTTCTGCACAACCCCGTCACCGCCCTCGATTTGATGATGGCCTACGGGTATCTCGAAAAAAACGTCGAAGCTTCGGCGATTGGCGAGGAAATCCAGCACCAAGTCGCTCCGCCGACGGAACCGGCGCCCCAAAAAGAAGCCCGAAAACAGATTGCCGACGCCATGGAGGCGCTCAATGAGCGGGTTTCCGCCTTCGTTCTTCGATTCAAAGGAACAAAACCTCCCGGATTGCAGGTCACGCTCGACGGAAAACCATTACGCACGGACGAGCTCGAGACACGCGTGCGCGTCAATCGCGGTGAGCACGTGATTTTCTGCGCGGCTCCGGGGTTTGTACCGAAAAGAATTACGCAATCGGTCCTGGCCAAAACAGCCGAAGAGTTTGCCATTCCGATTCAATTGGATGCCGGCGCAAAACCAGGCGACAAGACGGAGAGTCCTGCGGCAAATCCGCCGCTACTTCCGTGGATCCTCTTCGGCTCATCCGCGGCTGCCGCCGTGGGATTGGGGATTGGTGCGGGCTTGGTCTATCAATCGATGGAGGAGGCATGGACTTCGCCCGTTTGTGGCCCTGCGTGCTTGGAATTCAACGATCGGCGTCCCGTTTTGACCGCTTTGAGCATAAGCTCGGTGGCCGTCGGCGCGATCAGCCTCGGAACGCTCGGGTTTGCCCTGTACAAAACGTTCCAAAAACCCGAAAAAAACACGACCGCTTATTTCGTGCCGGCGCCAAATGGCGGATCGCTCGTGGTCCGCTGGTGAATGCGACTCGATTGGAGGCTTGAATTCGATGAAAAACAAACTTGCATGGTCCGCCCTTGGATCCTCCCTCGTTCTGGGGTTCGTCATGGTCCACGGATGCGCATTCAGCCCGTTCGATCCGCCCTACATCGAAGAGCGGCCGGGACAAACGACCGGCAACACCAGTTCCAGCTCGAGCAGTACCAGCAGCAGTAGCAGCAGCGGATCCAGCTGCATCTGTGACGGCGTTGACGACGGCGACGAATGCACCACCGACGTGATTGGCGAATGCCCCGGTGGCGACATGAGCAAATGCCATGAAATCGCCGTGGCAAAACCATGTTCCGCCGGACCGAACCATGTGTGTAATGCCGCGGGCGAATGCGTCCCGGATTGCAACAATTGCACCAATGAACCCGGCTGCTCCGACCGTTGTAATGGCCTTCTCTGCATGACCGGCGCGGGATGCGCCAGCGGATATTGCGAACAAGGCGTATGTTGCGAAGCCGCTTGTGCCGGACCGTGTCGATCGTGCAATCGTGAAGGCTCGGTCGGAAGTTGTCGGGAATTGCCGATGGGTACGGATGTGCTCGGCTGTACGAGCGCAAATGGCATGGCCTGCGGCAATGCGGGCGAATGCGTCACCCAAGCGGGCCTCGTGCTCGGGGCGGCGTGTAATACGGCCGATCAATGCATGTCCAAACAATGCAACGTCGCGATATGTGTTTCGTCGATCGGCGAGCCTTGCGTCGAGAACTTCGAATGCATTACGAGGTTATGCGATCCCATATCGAAGACGTGCAAACCGTGCTTGGGAGCGGGCAGCGTACCCTGTCCGGCACCGGCCACGTGTTCGCCCGAGGGATATTGCCAGTCCTTGCCGGGCGATCCGGCCACCGTGGATACCGAATGCGCGCAAAGCACGGTCGTGCGCTTGCTTTGCACCTTGCCGGAAGGCTCCAAGTGCGCAAGGCCCGAAGAATGCGCCAGTCGCAATTGCGTGAATGGCTCATGCGCGCCGTTTTGCATGAAAGACACCGATTGCTTTCTGGGAACGACGTGCGATTTGTCGTGGAATCAATGCAAACTGCCGACGGGATCCCGGTGTATCCCCGGCAGCGCCCAAATGACATCGTGCCAATCCGGCAAATGCAGCGGATTCCCGCCACGTTGTGAATGACGCCGACACGAGCGTTCGCATTGTAACGCGTGTTCCGATACGCCGCCCCTTCGCATTCCTCACGATTGTTGGCGGTGGGCATACTTGCATCGAACGACGACTTCACTTCCCATCCGGCGAAAACGCATCCGCTCCGGTTCCCCCGGTCGATGCCTGTGGGGAAAATACAAAAGCTTTGCTTGGAG
>CAYSYX010000215.1:2547-15136 GCA_964435055.1 uncultured Polyangium sp.
GCTCCGGTTCCCCCGGTCGATGCCTGTGGGGAAAATACAAAAGCTTTGCTTGGAGTGTTCGTCGCCCGCGGAGAAAACGCATCCGCTCCGGGTCCTGCGGTCGATGCCCGTGGTGAAAATACAAAAGCTTTGCTTGGAGCGCTCGTCGCCCGCGGAGAAAACGCATCCGCTCCGGGTCCCCCGGTCGATGCCTGTGGGGAAAATACAAAAGCTTTGCTTGGAGTGCTCGTCGCCCGCGGAGAAAACGCATCCGCTCCGGTTCCTGCGGTCGATCCCACTTCATCAACCAAAATGCGAAAAACGGTGCCGCAGCGTCTTCCGGGCGGTTCAGCCATCAGAACGGCAAGTCGTTCGTCTTCTTCGCTTTTTTGGCTTTCCCTGTCGGTGTCACCTTGACCGTCTCCGGCGGCAGGGTCATGGGCCCGCTCGGCGCAGCGCTCGGCGCATTCGTCGCGTTTTCCGATGCCGTCGGCACCGGGACGGTCGATGCTGTATTCGTCGTTGTCGGCCCCGGCGAAGCCGTCGCATTCTTTGCCGGCCCCGAAACGCTCGCCACCGTTGGTTCCAATGCCGACTTATCCGGCGCGCTCGCAATCCACATCACGGCCAAAAGGCCGAAAAAGAGCGCGAACACGACCGTCGCCACCAACGCTCGCGTCGTATCCTTTCGCTGTTTTCGCTCGTTTTTCTTGTACTCCGCGGTCCAATCCGTCGGCGCGACCTGCAAATCCGCCGCTTCGTGCTTTTTCTCGACAACCGCGACAATCCCCAGCCCTTCCGGTCGTACCGCCGCATCCTCCGCTGCAGGTGCTTCCGCCGGTTCCGCCCACGGCCTTCGACCGGCATCTCGAGGCGCTGCGCCCGATGGCCCGGACGAACCATTCGACTTTGCCGACTCCGCCATTGCTCGGAGCGCCACCGGTGCCGGAGGTAATGCCGACATTCGCGACAGTGTCCCCGCCTCGCGCGCATTAAACAAAAATGCAATATCCGCCGGGTTCTCCGGAACGTGCTCCAAATACAAAAGCACCTCGTCCGCCGCAGCTTCCGTCGCGTCATGACGCGGCAGGAATCGCACCGTCAAACCTCCCGGCACGTCTTGCTCGCGCCCATTCGAAACCGCCGTCCACTTGATGTCCGATTCGATCAGCACCTCGGCAAACCGCGCCATCGCTCCGGCAAGCGTTGGAAAATCCACGCGATCCGGGTACACGACCGTCACGCGTCGCGGCACCGTGGAGCCTTCCGTGGACCAACGCAAGGTTTGTCGACTTGGACCGGGAACATAAAGGTCCGCAAAATCCTGCACGTACGATTTCAGAATAATCCCGAGATGCTCCGGATTTTCAGCATGCGGAACGTATTGACATCGATACCATCCGCTGCCTTCCACATCCGAAGGCTCGGGAGGCAGCAACTTTCTATGAATCTGCACCGCTACGTGGTACAAAGTTCCCGCGTCGAGCTGCCGATCGATCGTCGCCGCGGCATGGCAAAACGGTGGATTCCTCCGCCCCGCATGATCGGTCGTTCCATCGATCCGCAATCCGAAGACAAACGCCACACCGCCATGACCGGCCTCGTGCTGCGTATCGTCGCGCGACAGGTTCGTAATGGCAAACGAATACGATGCCGATGGACGCGGCTCGATGTATTTGACGATCCGCGCCAAATGGCTGAAATGCTGCCGAGTGAGCGGCGCTTGCGGTACGTCCGGTCGATACATGAAATCGATTTCATGCCCCGGAACATTCCCGTGCAAGAAGTGAAACCAAACCTCGCCCGGCTCCAACTTGTACGTGGGAACGAGGTACCTGGTCGTGACGACGTTTGTCTCGTCCATGGGCGACTTCCTTCTGTCTCAGTGATGACGCGCCGGTGGCGGCGGCGGCTTGCGATTCGCCAACGGCACCGTCGCCTCCATATTCAGCCCCATATCCCGATGTTCCACGTTTCCGATGGGCACCTTCGCCCCACGGTTGGCTCCGGCCAGCGGTGTCGTGGTTTGTCCCAATCCCACAGGGGCCGCAGGCGCATGGATGGGCGCCTGTGCGTGCGGAATCTGCGGCGCAGGCAAAGGAGTCGGCGTTATGCCATTGATTCCGGGCGCCACCGTACGCGACCTTTGCCGCGCATCCGTCCCCGTCTTGATCCGCTGCAATAGCTGATCGTTGTACGCCGATTTGGGCAAAATTTGCTCGACGAAATGCGAAAACAAAATATGCGTCGAATGCCCGTAACTCGCCGACCCGACCATCACCTTTACATCGATGTGCGTCGCATATTGCATCAACGAGTCGATGAGCGGCGCGAAATATTGTTTCGCTTGAGCCTCCGCTTGCGCCGGCGAACCGGGAATCAAGTCGCTCTTGTTGATAAAAAGCACAATGGTTCGGCATGACGCAACCGTCTTGGGACTGAAGAAAAACCGAAGCGCTTTCGGATTGAATTCGTCGAGCTGCTCCAGGATGCGATGGGGATCGACTTGCCGCGCATCCTTTCCGCCCAAATCAACCACCATCAAAATGCCCTGAATCTCCTCGATGATGAGTTCCTGTTGCGCATCGACGATGTGCTCTCCGCCCCAATCGTGGACCTCGAAGACATGTTCCACGAGCGAATCCCGCGTCCGCACCTGACTCACCGTACGCTCGTACCGCTCGATTTTCGTCCCCTCGATCGTCCCCAAATCCACGAGCGGGTTTGCCCACTTGAGCGTCAACGAGCTCTTGCCCGTCGCCTTCATTCCCACGGTCAAGATGCGATAAATTTTGCGATCCACAATCGGCCGTTTCTCGAGCTCGGCTTTGTGCCAATTCAATTCCTCGGTCTGCGCATCGAGCCACCCGAGCTGCCGTTTGTTTTCCGTCTCGAGCGACGCGGCCTGTTGCTGAAGACCTCGGGCCCGCTCGAGGGCCGTTTGGAGCTTGGATTCGGCGTCATCGAGTGCGTCGGCGAGTTTGGAGTTTTTTGAGACGAACACGACGAAAATAATCGCGACCGCAGCGATGATTCCCCCGATGACCAACGTCAACACAAGCGGGCTTTCCATAATGCTCCCCAAAACGAAACGGTGACGAACGGTACATGATGCCAAACGCGTTACAATGAGTTTGCCCCGAGCAACCCCATTGGCCGCGACTCGAATGCTGGCACACGGCAAACCACCTGGCAAGAAAAACAGTGCGTCATGGAAAAACAGCGGAGATTGTCCATGGGACGTAGGTAAAACGTCGTATGCGTCATGAAAAACTACCCGCCCCCAAGCTGCGAATTCGATCGGCGCCTGTCCGACCGTCGCCGAACGCCGCTCATCCGAAGGAAATCCTGGCCGAATTACGCACATTTCACCGACCCGACCGCCCACCTTGCCCGCCTTGTCGACCGCCGCGACAGACCCTCGCCCGGTGCACTCGAACCTCCGCAAAGTTTGTCCGCATGACGACGCGCGCGTTTGTCTGGAAGGACCTGTGCTCGGTCGTGAATGCCGATCCGCTTGGACAAACCAATCCGAACGGATATCTGTCAACCTGAAATCGTCAACATGCGCGATAATCATGCGCGTGCGTGATTGGCGCACGACGGCTACCGCCCACTATTCGCAAAATGCCGTCGAAATGCTCCGCTCTGAAAGAAGCGTCCACCGCTGACCGTTTCACGGATCGGGACTTCGTGCGCGAATCGCGCAATATGCGGTTGCGCGATTTAGGTTGGCATACGTTCGAGGGAAAACCCGCTTTGGGTTCTCGAGTTCGTCTTGACAAGTTTCGCAGGTCATGTTCATGGGTTTGTCTTCCTTGTGAAGCACCGACGATGCCGGAGTGTCGCGATCGTTTTGCCGGACAATGTCAAGCGGCGAATCGCGCATTGCCGACGTGGAACTCGGCTCCCATACCGGCTACACCTCACGCGTTATTCACTCCGCCAATTTCTTGCGCCGGCGAAAGACGTGTGCCATGGTCGCATGCTCCACCTCTCAACCCGTTCTGCATGGCTGAATCTTCGACTCCTTTTCGCTCCCGCCTTTTTCGTTACGTTCCCGCGCTCGGAGCATTACGCACGTATCGAGCTCGGGATGCGCGACATGACTTCGTCGCCGGTTTGACCGTCGCCACCGTTGCCGTCCCGCAAGCCATGGCGTACGCGCTCATCGCGGGTTTGCCCCCGGAATATGGTCTCTACACCGCCATCGTGATGACCGCTGTCGGCGCTTTGTTCGATTCCTCCCGACAACTCATCAATGGTCCGACGAACGCCATTTCCATTGCAATGTTGAGCGCCATCGGTGCGCTCCCCGATCCACAAACCAAGCTTCAAGCCGCCGTTCTCCTGGCGTTTCTCATGGGATCCATTCAAATCGGCATTTCGCTTTTGCGGCTCGGCGATTTGACCCGGTACATATCCAGCTCGGTCATCGTCGGTTTTACCTCGGGCGCCAGCGTCTTGTTGATTCTCGATCAGCTCAAAAATCTCTTGGGACTCAAAGCGTTTGGCGGGCCGCACGATCATTTTCTCCAGCGCGTCTACGGCAGTCTCGTTCACGGAGGGCGCCTTCATTGGCCCACAATCGTGGTTGGTCTGGGCACCATGGGGTTTGTCCTTCTCGTCGGCGCCATCAAACGAAGAATCGGCTGGAAGCTATTTCCCGAACTGCTCGTCGCCGTCATTTTCGCTGCCGCCGCTTCTCATTTCTTCGATCTCGCATCTCGCGGCGTGGCGATCGTCGGCGCCATTCCGGCCAAACTGCCGGCATTTCATACGCCATCGCTCGATCCCGAAATGATCCGCTCGCTCTCCTCGAGCGCGTTCGCCATGGCGCTGCTCGGTCTTTTGGAAGCCATTTCCATGGCCAAAGCGATTGCCGCGGAAACCCACCAAAAACTGGACCTCAATCAACAATGTTTGAGCGAAGGCGTGGCGAACATCGCCGGAAGCATGTTTTCGTGTTTCCCCGGCTCGGGATCGCTCACGCGCTCGGCCATCAATCAACAAGCCGGCGCAGTTTCGCAATGGTCGGGCGTCTTCTCCGCTTTTGCCGTCGCGGGTATCGTCCTGCTTTTTGCGCCGTTTGCCATGTACATACCGCGCGCGGCCTTGGCGGGCATTTTGATCGTTACGGCATTTCGCATGCTCAAGATCGACGCCATTGTCCGGCACGCTCGAGCCACCCGTTTCGACGCCGTGATCGTGGCGATCACTGCGGTCTCGGCCATCGCGGTCTCCGTCGAGTTCTGCGTCTTGATTGGAGTATTCTTGTCGTTTCTCCTGGTCGTGCCACGCATTGGCACCATGCACCTGTCGGAGTTCGTCGTCGCCCCCGAAGGTCATCTGCATGAACGGTTGCCCCATGACGAAGTGGTTTGTCCGGGAATCTTGATCTTCGGATTCGAGGGCGAAATGTTTTTCGGCTCCTCGACCAGCCTCGAAGAGCATTTTCAGACCATCGACGAACGCATCGAATCAAGGACCGAGGTCGTCATTCTGCGGATGAAACGCGCCCGAAATCCGGATGCCGTGGGCCTTGGTATCCTCGACGCTTTCGTGCAACGTGTCCGCGCACGTAATGTCCACGTGCTCATTTGCGGTGTACGCGCAGATCTGGCGGCGGCCCTCGAAAAGACGGGTATCGACAAACACTTGGAGCCCGATTCGGTATTTCTCGAGCAACCGGTGCGACAAACAAGCACCATGCTGGCCCTCGAACACGCGCACCGTTTGCTCACCAAACGCCACGTTTGTCCGTTCAAAATGCCGTCGCCGGTCGTCGAATCCGAACCCGCTCGAGGTCCCGAGCATCATTTCAATTTCGACGTGTAACGGCGGGCCCGACGCCTTTGCCTCCGGTGGCGGTATCTACAGGATTGTCGTTGAAGGAATTCGGCGGGGAAAGGTCGGCGAGGCGGGAGCGAAATCACGGTTCCGCGTAGCAGCTGAGGATCAGCGTCGCGTCTTTTGCCGGTTCGCCTTTGCCTACAAGACGAATTCGTCGACGATCGTTGTCCGGGCAAGTGGCGACATGAATCGGATTGCCCACGGGCGGCTCGGTCGTCGCATCGACATAACAATATCCGTCAATGCTTTGTCCGTCCGAACGTACCGGTGCGTCGGAGACTTCGTTTTGGCATTGCTTCAAATCGTCGCCCTCGAGCTGCGGAATTTCGCAGAAACAATCCCAATCATTTCCGGGGGAACGTTTCTTCGCTTCTTCAATCAGGCCTTGGTGAGATGCGTCGATGTCGCGACGCGCCTTGTCTTTCTCGCACGAACAATCATGGCCCGAGTTTCGCGCTTCGAGCGCCACGCATTGCACCTTCCCCGCATCATTGGCTTCCAGTGTACGGGGCAAACAAGGCCCATTGATTCGGTTTTTCAGCTGATCCACCAACGCTCCGATGGCTGCCCGATAACCGTAGTTTTCCATGGCGCGATCGACGACCTGTTGTGGACAAACCGACGCGACGATTCCTTGACCTTTGAGATCGCGCAAAACGCCGAGCTGCCTGGGGCTCGGATAAGCTTTCGCCCGGACCAACGAATTGGGCACGTTTGGATCGCACAATGGATTGCTCGCATTGCTTTCGGCGCACTCGCACCTCGGGTCGCCGGCGCATGACGAAGGTTCGGGCAAATTGAAAATGCACGCATATTGCAGATCTTCGCCATGAGTATCGCGTTCATGCCCGTTGATCGAATTGCCGAGCGGCGAGGCGTCGGTCAAATCCGTCGGTTCTCCCGTCACAGGATGAAATCCGATGCGAGCGTCGACAGACTCGCGCATCAGCGGATCGACCGGTCCGGTGCCCGATTCGCGATCCCCCAAAAGCCAATTCCAGGTTCCATCGCCGGCCATTTGTCCCCAAGTTTTGTAGCCACGGCTCAAATCCTTCGGATCTCGCGCGATATCTTGCCAAGGCACGCCCACGATCCCCGCCAGGAAAAACATGCTCGGTACACGCGGCGTCACGAGCCCCGCATCGCGATCGACCTTCGGAAACAGCGGATTGTCGACGATGTTGCCATGGCGATCGGCGATCTGTGTTTCTGAAAAACCTTTTACGTAGCGGTCGATGGGATACAAGAAATCCACGCCGAACCTGCGTTTTTGATCGAAACAACGCAAATTGACGGGATCTTCCTCCTCGGTCAAAAACCGCAATGCCCCATCGGCATCGACACAAGTGGGGTCGTCCGGACAACCTGCCGGAGTCGGCAGCCCGCAACTCGAGCAACAAGGGTCCAGTGGATTTTCTTGACAAACAGCTCGTGGTCGAGGCAAATTCCCCTTGGTTGCCGGCCAAAAATTCCTACCGCCTTCTTTCAGCGAACAATCGTTTTCGTCGGAAAGCATGAGGACCGCGACCAAGGAATCCGGGCGCAAAAACGCTGCGCGCTGCGCCAAAAGATCCGTATCCGTGCCGCTCAATTCCGCTTTCCCGTTCACGACTGAAATGTCTTTGTACGGATCCGGCTCGACGAGGAATCGGTAAATGCTCTCGAGCTGCGATTCATACCCGCAACCTCGTTGACCCGTACCCCGGACCATATCGACAAGCGCGGGAATCAAGCCTGGTTTTGAACCATCGAGCGTTCCGAGGTCCTTTTCCCCGGGCGGATTGTCCACTTGTTGCGGATCCCAAGCCAGGAACCCCTTGTTTTGGTAGGTCGGCAAGTCGTTTGTCGAAGAACAAGGGCTCTCGCGCGCGACGAGCTGCCCATGGTCGTTTTGCGAAACAAACCCGCATACGGCGTCGCTCTGGGCTTGCGGGCAGTAGGTGCCGCCATGTCCCCCAAGACTCGATGAAATAAGGCCGATGTGAATATCGAGCACGGGGGCGAATTCGCGCCGCGAACCTACCGGACAATCCTGTTCGGGACTCCCCGGCTGTTTTTCCCGGGCAATGGCCAAACCCGTTTCATCCACGCACCGCGGGTTCACCAGACGCTCCACGAGATCCGGCACGGCTTGCGCCAAAATCTGCTGTTTGTCCGCCATGGATGCGGAATTGTCGATGCCCAGCAACAAATCGATCTTCGTAATGCTGCTGTTGGGAACGATTTCGACAATTCGCGGTGAATGATGCGGCTCGTTCAACCCAATGGGTCGGTCCAGACAACCCATCCCTGTGATTCCCGAGAAAAACACTGCGGAACCGGTGGCCAACGCGCCCGAAAGCAAAGGACGATAATGACGGCGTTTCATGGTGCGCTCCTTTTCCGTGTCCGGGGGACACTTGCGCCACGTTCAGTGACGCTTCGATTTTCCCGTACAGCAAGAATGTTGCCACTACGTCAACACTGTGAAATTTTAGTTTTCACAAAATTTTTTGACAACTTGGTTGGCAAAGTTACGCAACGTGAGTCAATTCCGGTGGCGGGGCGGGGCGCGAAAAGTGCCCCGTGGAAGACGATTTTGGTTTAGCGTCGGGGCGATGGCGAAATCCAGGGTGGGACTCTGCGTATCCTGTGGGGATATTTACGAGGTCGCGGCGCGTTGTCCGAAGTGCGGGGCCGCGTATGCGCGAACGATTACCGACGTCGAGGCTTGGGAAACCAAGCGAATCCTGCGGCGAATCGAGACTTGGAAGGCCGAAGGGCTGGTGGACGAAGGCCTTGCCCGGAAACTCGAGCTGCGGGTTTCTTCGGGCAAACCCATACCGACCGACACGCCGGACAAACCCGTTGCGGCTACCGCCGAAGTCGCGGATGCCCCCAAAAAGCAACCGGTCGAGCATCCTTTGGAGCGCGGAGCGAACGCGCTGATTGCCGGAACGACGTCGTTTTGGGAGGAATTGTCCTCGCGTCGGGCGGAGATGATTTCATCCCTCGAGGCGACGGGGCCTCATGTCGCCGAAGAACGTGCGCCAAGTTCGTCTCGACAACCCGATGCCGGCATCGATGCGGGCCGAGCCGTATTTGCTCGTGGACAGGGCGTTGTTGCTCCCGGCATCGAGGCGCTGGGAGAATTGGATCACGAGGCTCCCGGAGAAGCAAAACCCCTGGGAGCATTGCAGGTTTTTTGGTTTATCGGCACGTTGCTCGTCTTGAGCGGTTCGGTCATGGGCGTGCGCGAGGCGTGGCGTTCGCTCGAAGGCGCATGGCGACCATTGACGATTGCCTTGGCTTTGTTCGGATATCACGCCGCGTTCGTGGGTTTGTCGCGGTTTCTAGCGCGGCGTTCGGTGGTGACGGGTCGCGTGCTCGGAGGCATTGCCGCGGGGCTTTTGCCCATTGTGATGGTGGCCGTCGGCGTGACATACGGAATGGCTCCCGGGCTCGGCATGATGGCCGGCGCGTTGCTCATGCTGGCATCGGTGATTTCGCTGGGTTTGACCGGACCGGTGTTTGCCCGCGGAGCGGGGATCGGGTTGGCCGTGGGCCTCGTGCCGAGTTTTGCCATTGAAGTGGCGCTTGGCGGGCCAAACGTCTCCGAGGCCAATCGTACGAGTTGGCCATTTCTTACGTTCGTTCCTGTGTTTGTCGCGGCGCTGTATTCTCGATTTACCGCCGATCCGGCTGCGTCGGTGCGCGGAGCGGCGGCATTGGCCGCGTCGGTCTACGGCGCATTGGCGGTAGGAATATTCGCCTATTTCGGAGGGCCCGACCAACAGATGATCGACGCTTCGCAAGTGGGCCCCGCAATGCTCGGGGCCATTGCGTGGACTTCGGCGATGGGCAGCGCCATTTGGATTGCGACACGACATCAAAAGGAACCTCGCGGAGTCGTAGCGCTCGCGCCACGCGCTTCGTCGGTGTTGTCCGTCGTTGCTCTGGCCGCGGTGATTGGCGCCGCTTGCGCCGCAACGCTCGTGGTCATCGGAGCGTCACGAGTCGATTGGTTTTCGACGGGCTCATTCGTTTGGGTTCCAACGATTGCGCCCACGGTCGCGGTCGTGCTTCTTTGTTATGAAGCTTCGCAGCGACCTGCGGCGGTGCATCTTGCCGTGCCGTTTGCATTCGTCTCGGTTGCGCTTGGTTCTTCGACGTTGTCTCCGCAAGAGCCGCCTTTATCGGTGGCGATGACCGCGATTGTGCCGGCGCTTCTTTTTATCGCGGCGCCGTTTACCCAAGTACCTCGTCAGGCGCTCGTGGGGTGGGGGACGGTTTCGAGTTTTGCCGTGACGTTCATCTCGCTCATGGCTGAATACGCGCGGCTCGATGCGCAGGGTTTGATTGGAACAACGCCTTGTCGGGTGACGGCGATCGTCGCCGCGGGGCTTTCTCTGTCCGCACATCTGGGCGGGCGGGCTGCTCGAGCATTTCCCCATTACGTCGGCGGTGCTCTCGCGCTGGTCGCGATTCTTTCCTACATTGCGCCGAGCCATCCCGAACCATTTGCGTATTGGTTGCCGTACGGCCTTATCGCCATTGCGGTTTTTTACGGCGCCGCCGCATTGCCTTATGGTTGGATTGCGCCGAAAGGTACGTCGCGGCCTTGGGACGACGTATCGATGTTGGCGATTGTCTGCGTGACGTGGTTATCGATTTTGATCGTGCCTGCCGCGGCGACGGTGCCGGCGTCGCGAGCCGACATCGTGCAAGGCGCTTTTCAAGCGTTGCCTGCGCTTTGTGCGGCGGCGATTCTGGCGGCTCGGTCGATTCGTGACGAAAGCAATTTGCTCACGTTGCATGCCGGTCTCTCGCTGGGCGCAGCAGCGGATATCATTGCAGGTCGCGGAGCGCCTCCGGCGTTCGTCGCGGGACTCGTTGCGCTTGCGCTGATCGCTCCGGCGATGTTGCGCAAAGTGCCCGCGGAGAACGATTCCAAGTTTGGCCGGTCAATCTTCGGTTATGTTCCCTTGCCGCTGGGCGCGCGTGGAAGAACGCTGCTCGATGGGTTTGGCTTGGCCGGGTTTTTCTTGGCATTGCGCTCCGCGGGAGGCGCGCTCGTGTGGATCGGCGCGATCGCCGGCGGCGCACTCGACACGGATCGTTCCTTCGTTCTGTTTGGGCTCGTGGCCGTCATCTTCGTCGCGTTCGCCGGATTTGCCACGAAATCGCTGGATATCTTGCGAGCTCGCGGCCATGTCGTGACATTTGCGCTGATCGGTGTGGCGATTGTCTTGACCGCTCTTGCCAATCGAATTGGTCGACCATTGCCGCCCGAGGTCGTCGCGCGAAACCTGACGATCGTCGCGGTCTTCGTTTGGATCGTCGCGCGTCTTTTCGTGCGTTATGGCACGCGGCTCGGACAAGCATTGGAACGACCGAGTCATGGCGAGTCATACCATTACATTCCGCATACCGGCGTCGGGGCCTTGGGATTGCTTTTGGCCATTGATGCTTGGGCGGTGGGGTCACCGCTGATTTCTCGTGGTTTGGCCGTCGTGCCGCCGCTCTTCTTGTTCGGATCGGGCCTGGCGTTTTTCCTTCTGTACCGTTCGTCGCGTTGGGTGCCATTTTTGAGTTTCGGCCTCGGGTCGTGGCTTGGTTTTTCGGCATTGGTCGGATCGCAAAAAGCCATCCTCGGCCCGCATTTGACGCCGTTGACACCGCCGGGAAGCCGTTGGGTGCTCACGTTGGTTGCGGATCGAGCGCAGCGGGATTGGCTCGAGCCCACGCTATTTCTGTTGCCCGACGACAATGAAGTTTTGCAGCGCATTCGTGCGCTCGTGGGTTTGTCGATTTTTGTTCTTGCGTGTGCGGGACTTCTCGCGGCGATGACTCGGGTCGCGTCCGTGCAGCGATTCATTGCGGCCGGTTTGCTCGGAACCGCGGACGAAAACGACGAAAAGTCGGTCAAATTATCCATTGAAGCTTGGGCGGGTGTGGGGGCCTTCCTGCTGATGCTGCAATTGACGATGTGGCCGGCAATATGGCCGTCGCTCATTTTGGTCGCGGCCGGTGTTTTGGCGATATTTGCAGAAAGCGTTTTGCTTCGAACGTCGCTTCCCATCTTCGGAGCCTCGTTGCTCGTGCATTCCGCGGCGCATTTGGGCGCGAAGGTTCCGAATTGGGGTGGACCGGCCATGGCGGGTTTGTCGCTGGGCGCCGTGTTTGGGGGCATTTATTTGTCGCGACGAAAAGGTCACGACGTCAATACGTTGCTCGTGACGCAAGCCATGGCGATCGGTTTGGCTTGTGTCGCGATCGCCTACGCGTTTGCCGTTGGTGCTCCAACGAGTTTCTCCGACGCCGGGTTGGTGCTTCTGGCCAACGCGATCACGGCTCTCGATGGTTCGTGGGCGCAGTCGTTTTCGCCGGCCGTGACGTACGGCGTGCTCGCTGTGGCCACAGCTGCCGGAGCGTGGTCGTATCGCGCGGGACTGGCGACGCTGTTCTCGGTCGCCGCGCCCGTCGTGCTCGCGCAGGCGGCTTTTTGTGCCGCGGCGACGGTCGCTTTCACGGGGGCGAACGATGTCTTCCCGCGTCTGCTCACGCGTGACGGAGCGCTCGCGGGAGGGTTTGTCGCGGTGTCGGCGGTCGTGGCGCACGGTGCGGCGATTGGTTTGTCGTGGAAGAAACTCGAACACGCATGCCGAGGCACCGTCGTCGGTCGGGACATCACGTTGCTCCTGGGTGTCGGCGCGATGATGCTCTTCGTGATTGCGCGTGATCCCGGCGGCGTGGAGCCGAACAAGTGGGGTCTGGT
>CAYSYX010000216.1:0-4217 GCA_964435055.1 uncultured Polyangium sp.
TTTGTGCGGCCGGCCGTTCGGAAAAGCCGTTCATGGTGAACCAATTCACCGTTTCAGCTTCGTCGCCGGTCCGATCCCGCGTCAACATCACCGGCGACCCACGAGCATCGAAGCATGACGCTCGCCGGAAATCCTGGCGCCCCACCGGCTTCGAAGCATGACGCTCGTCCGAAGTGTGGAATGGGTCCCTGAAAATGTTTTGGAGGCTCGTCGGAAATTCGGCGGAGGCGTCTGCATCAGAGCAAGTGCCAATTCCGACGTTTTGGCGTGGGTGATGCGTCAAAAACGAAGCAATGCGTCGCGATACGCCGTCACAGCGGCTCGTTGCAATCGCCCCACGCTTTGATGTCGACGACGTCTTTGCCGGCGTCCGCATTTTTCAGCGTAAAGGCGACAGACTTTCCCGGCTCGAGCATTTTCTGAAACATCTCATCCGGCTCTTCGCTTTTCGCCTCCCACACTTTGCCGCCCGCCATCATGTATCCGAGCACGGCTTTGGGGGAACGACACGGCACCGTGCCTTTGTTGACGATTTTGCCCGTCGTCACTTTGCCGCCGTCTTCATCTTTCGTCACCAAGTCTTCAATGACGGCCGTCGGAGGTTTGTCCGCAATGCGGGCGCGAGCCGAGAGTTTATGCGAAGCATATCCGCCTTTGATTTTGGCCGCATCGCGCATATACGTGAACACCGCGGATTCACCGGGTGGGACGTAATGACGTTCGGCGTAAACGTTGTCCACCTTTTCGTCATTGTTGTCTTCCGCGACGGCAATCGTAATGGCGTCGGGCAGGAGCTCTTTGCCGGCGGAATCGAACAAGTGCACATTGATCCGGACCGACTCGATCCATTGCCCGGTGTTATTTTTCACTTCACCGGAGATCTTGAGGAAATTCGTTTCTTTATCGAGCAACGCGCGGCCTTCGATCACCTCGAGCTTGGCTTTGTCGACCCAAATACCGCCTTCGGCTTTCTTGGGTTCGGCCTCGGGCTTGCTCTTTTCCTCGGGCTTTTCGGCTTTCTTTTCACCGCCGGCGGGCGTTGCCGCCGGCGCATTCGGAGCTGCGGCAACCTTCGAATCCGGAGCGGCTTTGACCGATTCAGCTGTATCTTTTTTCGCGTCGCCGCCCAAATTGCAGCCCCCCAAAAGGATCAAGGCGCCAAACAAGCCGATGAGATGATTACGCGTTTTCATTGGTTTACCCTTGTCGAAACGATGTCGTGTCGGCGCGGCAAGAAGCACGTCGTGTGCCGGGAAGACGTGGGGCTGCGCTCATGGGAAAAACGCGCGGAGATGTGGTGCTTGCACGTCCGGGAGGGAAAACCGTGTCGTCCATGGGAGACAGGTCGAAGCGAAATGTGTCAACGGCTGACGACAGGTGACAATGGGGAGTGACGGGCGAACGCTCGAACGCCTCAGCTCACCCCACCACCGGCAATGCTCTTCCTTTGCGTCCGGCGCGCGGTGGTTTCGGCGGCGTCGTCGCCAAAAGCCGCTCGGCCAAGTCAATGCTGCGATCCACGAGCTCGCGCGATGCTTCCGCCAATTCTTCGCTCGCCTGGACCATAGCCATGTTCCGCTCCATGTCCTCCGCCGTCCACCCTCGAGAATGCGCCACATACGGAAACTGTGGGAATTGGCAACCGAGTTCCGCGAAAAACCCGAGCATCTGTCCAGCAACGGCCTGCACGTTGTCTTGACCGCCCGTGATGATCGTCCCGACAACCTTGTTTTGCAGGAGCACCTTGCCCGCAATGGTCACTTGATTCTGGATGCAATTCATCCGCTCGACCATTTTGAAGTACAAGCTGCTTGGAGCGCCCCAACGAATCGGCGTCGAGATGATGAACACGTCGCCCCAATGCACGAACGCTTCGTAGACGCGATCCAATTGATCGTTCGGGTCCATTTGCGTGATCGAGCACGGCCAGGTACAGGCGCGAGCGGCCTTGGAATAAAACCCTTCACACGCTCGAAAGGACAAATCCCGCAATCGAATGAGCTGCGTTTCATGCCCTTTGCTGGCGGCATGCACGAGCGCCTTTTCGAGTAAAGCTTCGGACGTCGAAAATCGCGGATGATCCTTTTGCATCGCGGTCGTCGATATGCCCACGATCCGCGCTTTCCCGGGCGGGCGATCCACGGCGCGCGTCAAAGGATGCGGCGCATGAGGCTTTTTGGCGCGCTTCTTATGCGGCTTCGGATTCACGAACACCCGACCATTTTCTGTTTTCACGTGATATGCCGGCACCACGTCTTCTTCGAATCCGCGTTCCCCTTCCCCGCCGATTCGATGAAACTTCCATTGATGCCAGGGACAAACCACATATTCGCCGTCGAGCGTTCCTTTGCCCAAAGGCCCGCCGGCATGATTGCAAACGCCATTGATGGCTCCGAATACGCCGTCTTTGAACGTCAGGGCCACACGAACACTGCCCACCATCACCTGCTGCACGCTGCGTGTCGATAGATCGTCGACACTCCCGACATCCACCCATTCTTCATCCGTCTCTTGGTGACTCATCAATTCACTCGCTTTCGTTGCTCCGCCGGTTTCATCCCAAAATCATCGACGCCCGCGTTGTTGCTGCATCGATCGCAACCATTCTCGAGCTTGAGCGTCGTTGTCAAAAAATCGAAATACAACTTTACCGGTAAGCCGAACATTTACGGCCTTTATAATGAACTCGAGCAAAAGTTTCATTTTGAAACCCGAAACCATATACGCGACGCAATACCCGGGCAGCGTTCTCGAGCGCGCACCAAGCTCGTGACGAGCTTCCGGCTCGACGGATCCCAAACGCCGCAAATCACTCACAACATACAGATCTCCGTCGCGAATGAGCTTGGAGTCGTGTTCGCGCAAGATCTCGCGCATTTCGTCCGCACGCAAGTCTCCATCGACGATGAGCGTCAGGATGTCGTCATCGTCGACACGCACGTCATGTCGGCCGATTCTGCGCTGAAACGTCTTGGTGCCGATTGGAGGCGTCGTCATTCTCGTTCAGGCTATCTTCAAAGAAACGAAGGCGTCGAGCTTTTTTTTCAACGCAGTGCGCAGAGGTCAAGGAATGACCGGGCGTCGTGCATTGCACTTGCACCCGGGAGGAGTTCCCTTATGCTGCCAGTGCTCCGACATGTTCGGGGGTTCGGACGAACTTACCGCCGATGATATCGGCCCAAGGAGAAGCAGATGAAGCTCACGCGCGCCAAATTCTTTTCATTTCTTGCCGCCATTGCGGCCATGGTCGTGCTCACGGGCACGGCCATCGCGGGCGACTGGATTCATACGGGTTCCGGCATTCGCGTCAAGACGATCCTCGTCGTCGACGTGAACGTGTATTCGATCAACCACTACATGAAAGAAAAACCGGCGGAGAAATCCAAAGCCGCCGTCATCAATGCGGACGTCGACAAGAAGTTCGAATGCAAGTTGCTCCGCGACATCGAGGGCGAAAAACTCCGAACCGCGAGGAAAGACGCGTACGCGAAGAACAACTACACCGACACGACCAAGATCAACAAGGTCCTCACCGCGTTCCCGAACGAACTCAAAGAAGGCCAAACGTTCACGATCAAATATGACGCGGCCGCGAAAACCACGACCTTCACGATCGCCGGCCAAGGCTCCGTGACGGTGGACAGCATCGAGTTCATGAAGGGCACCTGGAGCATCTGGTTCGGCAATATCGACCAAAAGAAGCTCGGCGACCAACTCATCAGCAAGCTGTGACAAACCCCTCGTTGGTCCCTCCCCAACATCCCGCCCGCTGAATTCCCTCTCAGAAAAAACTTTTCTCGCTCGAATCCTTCGCGTACATTCTGCGCCGGAGGGTTTGGTGCATGGGTTATGGCTTCATGATTTGGGCGGTCGATACGGACAAACTGCAACAGGTTGCCGGATCGAAAGATGAAAAGCTGCGCCGCATGATCGGCGGGCGATTCAAACGCGACATCGCCCGGCTCGACGACATGTTCGACAATCCAAACACATACGAAGCTCTGCGCCAAATCATCGACGGAAGCATTCCGGAAGGCGCACGAGGCGGCGTGTATTCCTATGCCTTCAAATTGCTCGTCGAACACTTCGGCAAGTTTCAGGACAACGGCTGCGTCTATCCGTGGAACTCACCCGATTTCACCGACCTCGACAAAGCCCTCGCCGATATGGGCGTGCCGTTCAAATTCGATACTCTTCAATGGGGCGGCCTCCCGGTC
>CAYSYX010000216.1:4227-15081 GCA_964435055.1 uncultured Polyangium sp.
CCCCAGCCCCGATGATTTTCCGTGCACCGGTTGGGTCAGTCCCGCCGACGTCAAAAAAGTCGACGCAGCGCTCGCCAATGCCACATATTCGGGGGGCGATTCCCACGTCGCCGACGTCATCAGCGCCATGCGCGGATGGTTCCGCAATGCCGCGAGCAAAGGCTGGGGGCTCGTGAGTTATTACCATTGATCGCCAAATCCCCCTGAATCCTTCCGGAAATCGCCCGGAACTCCCCATTCTCATCCCGACAGGCTCGAGCTTCGGCGCTCATAACCTGTAATCTGTTTAACACGAAGCGCATAGACATGAATTCGGCGTGCCCCCGCGTTCGCCGGCGAGCACGAATTCGACCACGCGCGGTAGGCAATCGAGAGATCTTCCTCACCATGCATCGTGGGCGAGCGTGGAGATTGTGCTCGGGCGAGAGCCAACGGAGCCACGTCCCTCACGGTTTTCCAGGTCATTCAGCCGGTTGAAGCGGAACGTAACTTTTGTGCTCGTACGAAAATTCTTTGAACGCAACGCGGCATGAATGCACCAGAGCGGTTGTTCAAGGTGACGTTCACCAGGAACGGAGACGAACAGTTTTTCCAGTGATTGGCTCGGGAGGAATCCATGAGAAATTATCATGTGAGTGCTTCTTCGGCGGCGCGATACGAATATGGAGTGGAATTGTATGAAGGTTTGGCGCGATTTCCCGAAACTGCTCATGCCGCAACGTTGGTGCACACGATCAATGATGCATTACACGCCCAATTTCAGAAACGGGTGAGTTTGGTCGTCCCGGTCGTGAAAGCTCGAGCGGCGCTGCGATTCGCCGATTATCACAAGGACGGCGTCATGCGATCGGCGTATCACGCGGCCCAAGTGGAGGCCGGGGGGCGAAATGGAGCTTTGGTGCGGGCCATTTTTCCAGACGGGGTTCGCGCAATGGCGCGTTCAGCGGAACCGGACCAAGGGAAATCGATACGGGACGTCATCGAACGGCTGATGTCGTCGAATTTGGCGGGAATCGACGATTATCGAAATACTTGGTTGCCGAAATTGCGCACGGCACACGCGCAACTCGAAACGGCAATGGAGTCCTACGACGAAGCGACGAAAGCGCATCGGGAAGCATTTATCAAGGAATGCGAATTACGAGATGCTCACTACGAGACGATGGATCGCGCCATGGTAATCGTTCGCGAAGCATTTCCGCGGGATCGCGACATGCACGAGGTCATCTTTCCGTTGCTCCAGCGCGCACGCGCCCGAGCGGAGCAGGTGGAGAAAAAAGCAGCCGCCATGGAGAACGAATCTTTGTAATCGGCCGAAATCGTACTTTCTATGCTCGTCTGAACCCCGTCATTTCGGCGATTCATCGGTAACGAGTTTGGCGGGAAATCCTCCTCCGGTCGCGCTTCGATCGAGCCTTCACCGCCGACGGCCCCTCGGGTCGCTTGGCGGCCAAGCGCACAGCGACTCTCAGCGGTGTGTCACGAAAAAATCGCTCGACCCCCTTGGCATCGACCACGCTTCGGAGGTATGCCTGCACCATTCGAAACAGACCGGAAAGGCGAGGCGATGAGCGACTTTCAGTACCAGGACATGTTGCCGATCGGCAAAGACGAGACGCCGTACAGGCTCTTGACGAAAGACTACGTTTCGACGATCGAAGCGGCGGGACGAACTTTTTTGAAAGTCGAACCGGAGGGTTTGTCGCTGCTCACGCGGGAAGCGTTCCGGGACATCTCGCATCTTTTGCGGCCGGGACACTTGGCGCAGTTGGCCAAGATCCTCAAAGACCCCGAAGCGAGTGCCAACGACCGCTTCGTGGCGCTGGAACTATTACGTAACGCGAGCATCGCCGCAGGGTTTGTCTTGCCGTCTTGCCAAGACACGGGCACGGCCATCATCATGGGCAAAAAAGGGCAATACGTGCTCACCGAAAGCAGCGACGAGGCGGCGATTGCCCAGGGCGTGGGCGACGCGTATCGTACGCTGAATTTGCGTTATTCGCAGCTCGCCCCGCTGGATATGTACCGCGAGGTGAATACGAAGACAAACCTTCCGGCGCAAATCGAATTGTATGCGACCGAAGGCTCGGCCTACAAATTCTTGTTCATGGCCAAAGGTGGTGGTTCGGCGAATAAGAGCTACCTCTATCAAGAAACCAAAGCGCTGCTCAATCCGGACAGTCTGCTGGCATTTGTCGAACAGAAACTTCGTTCCTTGGGGACCGCGGCGTGTCCGCCCTACCATTTGGCCGTCGTGATCGGCGGAACGAGCGCTGAATTTACGCTGAAAGCGGCAAAGCTCGCATCGGCGCGTTATTTGGATTCGCTTCCGGCCGATGGAAACGAATTGGGTCGAGGTTTTCGCGATCGGGACCTCGAAGGAAAGATCCTCGAGATTGCGCAACGAACGGCCATTGGTGCTCAGTTTGGCGGGAAATACTTTTGTCATGACGTACGGGTCATTCGTCTCCCGCGCCATGGTGCGTCCTGTCCCGTGGGTATTGCCGTGTCTTGTTCGGCCGATCGTCAAGCCTTGGGGAAGATCACGGCGGACGGCATTTTCCTCGAAGAGCTCGAGCGGGATCCGGCGAAATACTTGCCGGAGACGACGGACGATCAATTGGGTGGTGATGTCGTGAAGATCGATTTGAATCAGCCGATGAGCGAGATTCGAGCGAAGCTTTCGCAATATCCCATCAAGACGCGATTGTCGCTCTCGGGGCCGATGGTCGTCGCGCGCGACATTGCGCATGCGAAGATCAAAGAGCGTCTCGACGCCGGTGAAGGCATGCCGGAGTACATGAAGCAATACATGGTTTATTATGCCGGACCGGCGAAGACGCCTGCGGGATATGCGTCGGGATCGTTTGGCCCGACAACTGCCGGACGCATGGACGCGTATGTCGATTTGTTCCAAGCGCACGGCGGATCGTACGTGATGTTGGCGAAGGGCAATCGTTCCAAGGCGGTGACGGAAGCGTGCCACAAACACGGTGGGTTTTACCTGGGCTCGATCGGCGGACCGGCGGCGCGTTTGGCGAAGGATTGCATCAAAAAAGTCGAGGTGCTCGAATACCCCGAGCTCGGGATGGAGGCTGTTTGGAAGATCGAAGTGGTCGATTTCCCGGCGTTCATCGTCGTCGACGACAAAGGCAACGATTTCTTTGCCGGCATTGAAGGAAAATCCTCGGGCAAACACCTCAACGTTCTCGGCTGAGGTTTTACCTTTCAATCCTGTCCTGCCGCTCTTGCTCGGAACCTGCGGAGAAATTCGCGGAAATGGGTTCGACATCGGGAGCGGCGGGGCGTGGGGCAGTCGGCGGCGGTTCAATGGGCTCGAGTCGAAATCGCTCCAGCGTGGGTGGAGGAAGTTCTCCCGGCATTTGTTGCACGAGCGGAGCCTCGTACCAGCGCTTGCGTCGGTATGCCCGCACCATCCAAATCATCGCGATCACCTCGAAGGTCAAGCAAAACAAGAGCATCGGCGCGTTCACGGACGCACCAATCCCCAGCGCCGTCGCCCAGGATTTTCGCGGTACATATCGAATCCAAATGCGGCGATCTTTCGTGGGCAACGTGTCGTAAACCCCGGAATTGACTTCGACGTGCTCACTGTAGACGTCCCCTGAATCGTCCTGGTAGGAGACCATTGCCGTGTAATGCGGCACGACCCGGCGTTTGCTATCGGTCGTTTCATAAAAACGTTTGCCGTGGTAATTCCCGACGACATTCCGACCGAGCGCCAAGCGGACGTGGTACGGCGCCATCAGCCCGAGCACCATACATTCGATAAGGGCTACGATCCATAATGCGCGGAGAAATGCTCGGGCTCGCAGTTCGTGCCGCTTGGACAAACCTTCCGTCGATATGTGCATTCCCCGTCGTTTCGTGTCGCGCATGACCCAACCGACGGGCGCGTTGGAACGGTACGTCGTCGCCGCTTCCCGGGCCTCCGGATCGGATCCTCGTTCGAGGCGACCTTCGATAATGACGTGTTCTCCCGCGGTGAGCTCCGCTCGGCGCCGACGAAAGGTCGCGGACGTCCATTCCATCTGATCGAGTTTGTCCACGAGCATCACGTCTTTCGGAGGTTCGACGCGTACTCGTTCGCCATTTTTCGTGCGTACGTAAAACGGCTGAGCCTCGGTTTCCCGAGTGGTTTCATGCCAAGTGTGGGACCGATTTTTCTGGCTGAGAGATTCGCGGCCGGTTTGTCCAATCGTAATTCGTACGGCGGCATTCGAGCCGCTCGCGAATTCGACATCGCCGGTGAGGAATCGAGCCCCCTCGTAAAGCGGCGTAGCGTTGCTTTCCGTGCGTTTCGCAAGCTCGGCGGCGCGACGGGCCAACCATATTTCCCGTAACCACAAACCGACCGAAAAAATCGCAATGATGTCGATCCCGAGCACCCAAAGATGGGACGCGGGCGGAGACAAGTGGTTGAACTCGGCAATGTTGAGGATTTCTTCCACGAGAAATCCGAGCAGAGAGGGTTGTCGGATACTTGTCAAGCCGTAGAAATTCGCTTGATTTCACTGATATTCTCGGGGTTTCGCCGGCGCAACCGACCCTGACGTACCGTCATATCTGCACGTTGCGGTTTACCCGCGACTCGATTCGTGTACAGTGCCGCGCGAAATGGTCGAACAAGCGCGTCGAAGCAAAGAAAGTGGCGCTGACGCCGAGGGGTTGGGACTGACAATCGGTATTCCAAAAGAAACCGATCCTTTGGAAAAACGCGTGGCCGCCACGCCCGCGTCCGTGGTTCGTCTCAAAAAACTGGGGTTCGACGTCATGCTTCAAGCCGGAGCAGGCGCAGCCGCAGGCTTTGAAGACGCCGAATACGCGGAAGTCGGGGCCACGTTTGTCCCGACAGCCGACGAGCTTTGGGAACGAGCCGATGTCGTGATCAAGGTTCGTCCTCCCGCACCGGATCCGAACTCGGACAAACACGAAGCGGATTTGATGCGCAAAGGGCAATACCTGATCTCCTTTTTGTGGCCCGCGCAAAACAAAGAGCTCGTGGACAAACTCGGTGCGCGAGGTGCAACCGTCCTCGCGATGGATGCAGTCCCGCGCATCACACGCGCGCAAAAGCTCGATGCATTGTCGGCGATGGCCAACGTCGCCGGGTATCGCGCCGTCATCGAAGCTGCGGCGAACTACGGACGATTGCTTGGTGGTCAAAGCACCGCGGCCGGCCGCATCAAACCCGCGCAAGTCTTCATCATCGGCGCCGGCGTGGCCGGTCTTGCGGCCATCGGCGCGGCTCGAGCTTTGGGCGCGCAAGTCAAAGCTTTCGACACGCGGCCCGTCGTTCGGGAACAAGTCACGAGCATGGGCGCCGAGTTTGTCCCGTTTGAATTCCAAGGCGAGTCCGGCGAAGGCCAAGGCGGCTACGCGAAACAAGTGAGCGACGCGTATCTCGCGGCCGAACAACAACTCATCGCCGAGCATTGCCGTTCGAGCGACATCGTCATCACGACGGCGTTGATTCCCGGCAAAAAAGCCCCGGAGCTCATCACGAGCGGCGCGGTCGTCAACATGCGTCGCGGCAGCGTCATCATCGATCTCGCGGCGGAACAAGGCGGCAACTGCGCGTTCACGAAACGCGATGAAGTCGTCAAGGAATACGGCGTCACGATCATCGGCTACACGGACCTCACGAGCCGTATGGCGCGACAATCCAGCGAGCTTTACGCGATGACGATCGTGAACCTCGTCGAAGAGATCTTGGGCAAAGACAAGAAATGGGCCCTGAACCTCGAAGATGAAATTCAACGCGGCATGCTCGTGCTCCACGTAGGTGAACTGAAGTGGCCGCCGCCGCGTCCCGAGATTCGTCCCGGTGCACCGGCGCCGCCCGCGGCCAAACCTCCGGGACATGGCCAAGCCAAACCCGAAGCTCCGCCAAACCCTTGGCCCGCGCGAATTGCCACGGTCTTGGGCATTGCGTTCCTGGCGCCGGTGGGGCTCTTCGGCAAACCCGAATTGGTCGAGCATTTGACGGTTTTTCTGCTCGCTTGCGTGATCGGATGGCACGTCATTTGGAACGTGACGCCCGCTCTGCACACGCCGCTCATGAGCGTTACGAACGCGATCAGCGGCATCATTTTGATCGGCGGCATGTTGCTCGCGGCAAGCGGCGGAGGCTTGACGATGGCGGCGATTCTCGGCGCGATCGCGGTGCTTCTGGCATCGATCAACGTCGCCGGTGGTTTTCTCGTGACACAGCGCATGCTGCGCATGTTCCGCAGGTGAGGGGTCGATGCGAACCAGCTTCGTGAACGTCACATACCTCGTGGCCAGTTTGCTGTTTGTCATGTCCCTACGGGGCCTGAGCTCGCAACAAACAGCGCGCCGCGGAAATCTTTTCGGCACCATCGGCATGCTGCTGGCCGTGATCGTCACGCTCGGCGCGATCTTCATGCCGCCCGAATCCGCGGCCCACGCGCAACAAACCATGCAGGTCGAAGGACTCGGCTTGCTCGCCGGCGCCATCGGCCTCGGCGCCGTGGTCGGATCGGTCCTCGCCGCGCGCGTCGCGATGACCAGCATGCCCGAGCTCGTGGCGATTCTGCACAGCTTCGTCGGCGCAGCCGCAGCGCTCGTCGGGATCGCCAGTGAAATCGATGGGGTTCGTCATTCCGCAACGGCTGATGTCGCGCACCACGTCGAGATTCACGCGGGCGTATTCATCGGCGCGATCACGTTCACGGGTTCGGTGATCGCCTTTCTGAAACTTCGCGGAACGATGGGTTCACGTCCGCTCGTCATTCCCGGGCGTCACGCGATCAATGCGTTGATGGTCACGGGTTGTGTTGCGCTGAGTGCGTTGGCGTTTGGCGCGGATGCATCGACGCGGGTGATGTACCTGCTGATTTCGACGGGCATTGCGAGTGTTCTCGGGGCGCATCTGGTGCTCGCGATCGGCGGTGGCGACATGCCGGTCGTTGTTTCGCTCTTGAACAGTTATTCGGGTTGGGCTGCTTCTGCAGCGGGATTCATGCTCGGCAACGATCTGTTGATCGTCACGGGCGCGCTCGTCGGCAGTTCCGGTGCGATCCTCAGCTACATCATGTGCAAAGCGATGAACCGTTCGATCTGGAACGTCGTGTTCGCCGGATTCGGTGAACAGGGCGGAGCGGTTCCTGCGGCAAAGAAGGGCGAAGCGCCGAAGAAGGTGAACGAGACAAACATCGAAGGCGCCGCCGAACTTCTTTTGGGTGCAAAGAATGTCGTCGTCGTTCCAGGGTACGGAATGGCCGTGGCGCAGGCGCAACACGCGGTCAAAGAGATCACGTCTCTGCTCGAGAAAAAGGCGATCAACGCTCGATATGCGATTCATCCCGTGGCGGGCCGTTTGCCCGGGCACATGAACGTGCTGCTCGCGGAAGCCAACGTTTCGTATGAGATCGTCAAAGAGATGGAGGAGATCAACGAGGACTTTGGCGAGACGGATGTCGTGATCGTGATTGGCGCGAACGACATCGTGAATCCAAGCGCGCTCGATGATCCCGAAAGTCCGATTTACGGCATGCCGGTGCTCGAGGTTTGGAAGGCCGGACGAGTGATCATGCTCAAGCGCGGCATGGCGGCCGGATATGCGGGAGTGGACAATCCGCTGTGCTACTTGGACAACACGTTGATGTTGTTCGGCGATGCCAAAGCGAGCGTGCAAAAGCTCTTGTCGGCGATTGGATCGCGGGTCGATCAAATGGCGGCGTAGGGTTTTGTCCGCACAAGCCCCCTCATTCAGGTAAAACCTTTTCGTCTTACCCGAGACATGCTCGCGGGCTGCCGACGGCGCGCGTTCGAGCATGATTTGCCGCTGTGGTGTAAGTCATGGGATGCATTGAAGAACGCGCCGGAAGATGGTAGAGTGCGAGTCTATGCGCCGACCTCCGCTTCTTTCTCGTGCCGCGCAATTTCTTCAGCCGCCCATGGTTTACCATCTGCATGAATTGCAGCGGATGATGGTCGAGCCATTGTCGGAGCTCGCGGCGGGGTCATCGAAAGCATTGCGGCATCCCAGCAATCCATTTCGGTGGCTTCCGAACGTGCGCACATTGGCGGCTTCGCAGGCATTGTTTCATCGCTTGACGAAGCGTTTCAACAAGCCCGCTTGGGACATCCCGGAGGTCGAAGCGCATGGAGTCACGGTTTCCGTCGTTGAAGAGACGGTGATCGACGAGCCGTTTTGCCGATTGATCCATTTCATTCGGCGCACGCACGACGCCGAACTGGTCCGGCAATTGGACAAAGATCCCCGCATTTTGATTGTCGCGCCCTTGTCGGGGCACCACGCGACGCTCTTGCGGGATACCGTGCGCACGTTGCTCGCGCATCACGACGTATTCGTCACGGATTGGCAGGACGCACGGGATGTGCCGGTGCATGAAGGCGTTTTTCATCTGGACGATTACGTGCACACGGTCATGCGTTACATTCGCCACCTCGGCGCGGAGACGCTCCACGTCATGGCGGTTTGTCAGCCGACCGTGCCGGTGCTGGGCGCCGTTTCGCTTCTTGCGCAAGCCGGAGAAAAAACCCCGCGCACGCTGACCCTCATGGGCGGCCCCATTGACGCGCGAATCAGTCCCACGGCGGTGACCCAATTGGCGGTCGAGCATCCGTACGAATGGTTCGAGAAGAACATGATTCACAAGGTCCCCGGTCCTTACAAAGGCAAAGGGCGCCGCGTGTATCCAGGGTTTTTCCAGCTCACCGCGTTCGTGATGATGAACCCGAAAAACCACTTCAAAGCGTATTGGAATTATTGGGTCGATTCGCACAAAGGCGCATCCGCCGAAGCGGCACGCAAAGCCCACGAGCGGTTTTACGACGAATACAATTCGGTGCTCGACATGGACGCCGATTATTATCTGGAAACGGTGCGGGTCGTTTTCCAAGAGTTTGCCTTGGCGAAAGGCACCTGGAACGTCAAAGGCGTTCGCGTCGATCCGTCGGCGATCAAAGACACGGCGATCTTCACGGTCGAAGGCGAAAAGGACGATATTTCCGGGATCGGACAAACCAAAGCGGCGCACGATTTGTGCTTTAATGTCCGGCCCGAACATCACAAGCATTTGTTGGTCCACGGAGCGGGCCATTACGGCATTTTTTCGGGACACCGCTGGCGCGAACACACCTATCCCGTGCTGCGCGATTTCATCCTCGGACATTCGGCGTCGACTCCCACGGCCTGAATCGACTTCCGGGTTGAACATTTCATTCCAATCGAAACGAAACCCGCTGCATTTCTTCCTCGATGACGGGGTCGGCCTCGGGCGGTTTGTCGAGTAAATACACCATCTCATCGGCCTCCCACGTGTACGGCGCGCCGTTCATAGACACGCGTCCTTCGGCGCACGCCAGCGTGACCGCGAGCAACGGATGATGGCCCAAATCGCGAATCATGGCCAAAAAGCGGCCTTGGCGACGCGGATCGACGAAATGGAATTTGGCGCGACCGGCGTACGCCATATGATACCAGCTGGGTCGATAAGCAATACCGGCAAACCCCAATCGAATCGCAATACGCAATTCGATTTCGCTCATCTCCTTCGCCAAACCCAATCCCGGCACCTCTTGCCCCGGAAGTTGCGGACGGCCGGCGGTGAAATGAGCCAATGGATGCCGCAACGTCAGCCAATGAATGTAGAGCACATCGTTTCCGCCGACATTTCGACGTTCGACGACATTTTCAATGAGCAAGTGTTTTTCCTTGTTTGCATGGCCAAACACCTGCATGCGATCGCCCGTCCCCGTCGTATCCACGCGGGTGTGCAATTGTTCGTAGCCCAATCGCCGTAATTGAAAGAAGAGGCCATAACGCTCGAAGGCATATTCGATGCCCTCGGCGGTGTAATACCCGAGCGCCCGCGGCCTTTTTGTCCCTCCGAGGCCCAATGCCGCAAGGATATCGTCGCCCCCTTCTTCGTCGTCGTGTCCCAAGGTGCTTGGCGTCAATCCGGCGGCAATGACCGCATAACGACGAGACAAGGGATCATAGGCCCGAGAAATGGCGCGATCGGTTTCGAGCGAAAGAGCAATGGCTGTACCGGCCAAACAGCGCCAAGCGTTGTCGTTGTACCCTCCCCCGGGCAACCAAACGCTGGGAATACCGCGAAGTTTGCGCATCACCCGAAGATCGCGCTCGCGTGCGCCGGCGAGCGACAAACTCAGTTTGCCCAGACGATCTCCCGCGAGAGCATCACCGCCCGCGATGACGAACACCAATTCGGTCTCGGGCATACGGGCCAGGAGAGCATCGAGCGCTTCCAAATAGGGCGCATCGGTCGAGCCTTCGGGCAATACGGTTTCGTCCACCGTCGGCAATTTTCCCCAATCGCACCCGGAAATGGATCCGATCCAAACCTTGGAATGCTCCGACAAACAGTCGGCCGTACCGTCGGGAGGATGTGCGTCGAAGTCCAAAAACGTGGTATGCCCCGTAAAACCTTCCGCCCGAAGGACAGCCAATGCGACGGCCATGTCGTTTACGGCGCAAAACCCACCGCCGGACGCGCGACTCGCATGATGAAATCCTCCGAGCAAATTCAACGTCGCATTTTTATGTTCGAGGGCAAAACGAGCGGCTTCGAGCGTTCCGCCGCAAGCCAGACGCACGGTCGTGAGCAGCGGATCCACTTGAATCTCTTCGGGTTGGGCGGCAAAAACGCGAGCCAATGCCGCGGGCGTCGCCAAAGATTCGAGCCAGGAGGCATCGTGCACGCGCCCGAGATCCGGGTATGAAATGGGCGCAGGCGTGCGTAATGCGTCCGCGGGAATGATTTGTTTGTCGAGCAAATACCAGGCGACGAAATCGGCGCGTCGCGGTTCCATTCCGGT
>CAYSYX010000217.1:0-15025 GCA_964435055.1 uncultured Polyangium sp.
ATACCGTGCCCACGGGAGCGTCCGCCGAAACGCATTGACCCGTCGCGCTATTACAAACGCCGATTTCGCAGCCCATATTGAGGCCCGAACAATCTTTGAGCACGCCGCCGACGCATTGCCCGGCCTGACAAATCTTCTTGTCGTGACAAATGTCGCCGGAAAGCACGCAAGGACGGTTGTCCTTGGTCGAATCGGGTTCGCCTTCGCATTTGCCCGTCGCCGGATTGCACGTGACCAAGTTGCATTCGGCGAGCGGCGAAAACGCACAACTCTTGGGTTCGCCGATGCAATCGCCCACCACGCAAACGCCGTTGACCTGGCAAAGATTCTTGGGCGTACATGCCGCGCCGTCGTTCGCCGGCGTCGTCGAACACGAATCGGCATCTTCGTTGCAAAAGATGGAGATGCACGGATCCGGCTTGATCCCGCAATTGTTCTGTTCCCCGCCCACACAGAAGCCATCTTCGCAAACATCGCCGATCGTGCAGTATTTGCCGTCGTCGCAGCTCGTGCCTTTCGGCGATGGGACAACGATACACTCGTAGAGCGTGCCGAGATATTCGCCGGTGTTGCACACCGACATCCGGCACGGCGGAACATCGATCTCCGAACAATCCCGACCACACGGCCCCAGGTCCCCCGAACTGCTGCTACTGCTGCTACTACTGCTCGATTCAGTAATGATCGCCGGCACGTCGGGTCCGCAACCCGAAGCCGCCCAAGCGACCGCAGCCACAACCAAAAGCCCACGTGAGATATTGTTTAGATGGCGCAACATAAGCACGGTTCGCAGCCTACCACATTTGCGTAGCGATGTGGACACAAACTGCAATGATTTTTTCCAGCCCTTACGTTTCCCGAGCACGGTTCCGTCTCGACACCGTTTGTCGCGGTGACGCTTACCAAACCTGAAGCCGCCACTCGGGCCCCTGAACAACCTCGACCGACGTTCCCGACCAACCCCTACGGTTTTACTTGTGCACGTCGTTGCTTCACGTAAAACCATGACCGACGAACTCCGCACCACCGGCTGGTGCGCCGTGCATCATCGGTTGGTGCGGAACGCGTCACGTGCTGATGCACGATGCCCGGCGGCCGACGCTCGATGCATCCGCTGTCGACCCGATCATCCGGGGAGAAGACGCGAACGTCAGCGCGTGAAGACGCGCTCTCCAGAGGGTGAAGACGCGAACGTCAGCGAGTGAAGACGCGCTCTCCAGAGGTGGAAGACGCGAACGCCGGCGAGTGAAGACGTGTTCTCCAGAGGTGGAAGATGCGAACGCCGGCGAGTGAAGACGCGTTCTCCAGAGGTGGAAGATGCGAACGCCTGCGAGTGAAGACGCGTTCTCCAGAGGTGGAAGACGTGAACGCCTGCGAGTGAAGATGCGTTCTCCAGAGGTGAAAGACGTGAACGTCAGCGGGCGAAGATGCGTTCTCCAGAGGGTGAAGACGTGTGGTGCTTGCCGGCTCGTCGAGCCCTGCGGTGAACGTCGACGATGGGCTACTTCGTCAAACAGCCTTTCAGCAGCCGTCCGTCACGCGGTCCGGGCAATACCGTCTGCTGCGATTCGTAGTTCCCGTGCGCGTACACGTCATACGCTCCGCCAAACAGCTTCACCGAATACATCACCGCCCCTGTTTCGCCAAAGTCCAGATCATAGTCGTCCGCCATCTCGAGGTTCCGGAAACGTACTCGGCCCCGTGAATTACTGTCGAGCTTCCCATCATTCGGCATCGCTGCGCCATTCAACGTCACAACGCCCGTGACCGTCGCGACCTTGGCATCGAAATCCTGGGTCGTCGTCGTCATTACCGCGAGCGCCTTTTGCACGAACATATCGCGATTGCTCGGAAAGACGCTTTGCTGCGATTCGTAATTGCCGTGGATGTACACGTTGTACAATCCCGCAAAGAGTTTCTGCGAATACGCCACCGCGCCCGTTTCACCGAAATCGATATCGTAATCGTCCACCGTGTCGATGTTCCGGAATCGCAATCGCCCGCGCGTATTTCCATCGAGCTTCGTATCATTGGGCATCTGCGCACCGTTCAACGTGACCTTGCCCGAAAGCGTGAGCGTCTTGGCATCGAAATCCTTCGTCGTCGTGGTGGTCAACGCCAAACCCTTCTGTACACTCATGTCGCGATTACCCGGCAATACCGATTGTTGCGAATCATAATTGCCGTGGATGTAGACATCGTACAATCCCGCGAACAGCTTCTGCGAATGATTCACCGCTCCGGTTTCGCCGAAGTCCACGTCGTAATCGTCGACCGTGTCGACATTCCGCAATCGCAAACGCCCGCGGGAATTGCCATCGAGCTTCGTATCATTGGGCATCGTCGCGCCATTCAACGTCACGTTGCCCGACAGCGTGAGCACCTTGGCATCGAAGTCCTGCGCGCCGCTCGTTTTCAGCTCCAATCCTCGCACCACGAGCATGTCACGATTGCTCGGCAAGACGCTTTGTTGTGAGTCGTAATTGCCGTGGACGTAGACGTCGTAAACGCCGGCGAACATTTTCACCGAATAAGCGACGGCTCCTGTTTCGGCCAAGTCGATGTCGTAATCGTCGAACGTCTCCATATTTCGGAAACGAAGTCGCCCGCGCGTGTTGCCATCGAGCTTCGTATCGTTTGGCATGGTCGCACCATTGAGCGTCAGTTTGCCGGTGATGGTGACGACGTTGATGTTCAAATCGAGCGTCCGACTCATGACGATTCGCGGAAGATCGCAGATCTCGACGCATTTGCCCGATTCGCACATCGCCCCGAGGGCGCATTCGCCGCAGCTTTGGCCGCACAAGGGATCGGGCCCGCATTCCACGGTGGCGCACGCGGGTGCACAGACGCAGCCGGACGTATCGAAGGTTATGCAATTGGCCGCGCATGCCAGCGTTCCCGTGCCCGCACCGGCGGATTCGCAGGTTTGTCCGCCCAGATCTTTTCCGTCGCACAGCTCGGCGCCGTCTTTCGTGCCATTGCCGCAGCTTGCCGGACCGCTGCACCCCGAGCTATCGAAACCAAGGCAATTCAATTGACAACCGAGGTTGCCCGAACCAAGGCCCAATCCTGCGCAGGTTTGTCCTCCCAAATCGGCTCCGTCGCACGATTCGATTTCATTTTTCACGCCGTCCCCGCAGCTTGCCGGGGCTCCGCATTGTGACGAATCGAAACTCTTGCAATCGTTCGCGCACTTCAGTGTACCCGCTCCAAAGCCCAGCGATTCGCACGTATTGCCGCCCATGTCCGTTCCGTCGCAGGTCTCTGCGGCACTGACGGCATTGTCGCCGCAATTGTCCCCCGGAGGCGTCGTATTGCCATCCGAACAGGCGGCCAATGCCGCGCTGGAGACCACGAAGAGTCCGACGAGAAAAGCTCGATGATGCATGAATGTACCTCCGGAAGTGCAGGATTGCCCAGGGTAGCACGATTGGGAGGTGAATGGAGCGCGCTGTGGAAATATGCCTCGAGCCCTAATGAATGCTGTGCTCGGAACCGGCCGCGTCGCCGTGTTCGCGTGGGGGCGGCAGCGCAGATGAGTCTTGTTGGACGCATCAATGGAGTTCGTCCGAGTATCACAAGTTTCTCGCGCAGACACGCAAAAAATTGTTGACATGCGGGGAAATGCGTTTCAGCATGCGCGCGGCGCCGATGAAAAAGTTCGTCTCTGGCATTCGCCAATCTGATTTCCGCCTCTTTCGTCAAGCGGGGTACTCGTACGTCGACAAGAGTTCGCTCATTTCGGAGATTTTGGCTGATTCCACCTTGGTGCTCTTGTTTCAAAGGCCACGACGGTTTGGTAAGACGATCAGCCTGTCGATGCTGAAGTATTTCTTTGACCGCTCGAACGAAGACCTTTCTCACTTGTTCGAGGGGCTGCGTGTATGGAAGGACGAGCGGGCGAAGGAGCATTTTCAGAAGCATCCGGTTATTTCGGTGAGTTTCAAAGACGTCAAAGCGGATAGTTTGTCGGGGGTTTTGGCGGGGATTCGTGACGAGCTTGTCGGCTGTTTTGATCAATATCGCCACCTGCTCGAGGAGAACAAGCTCGACCCGACGAGCGCGGACTATTTCCGCCGCATGTTGAGTCATCAAATTACGGACGACCAGCTTCCGTACTGTTTCAAGTGGTTATCGCATGCGTTGCATCGGCATTATGGCGAGCGTGTGGTTATTTTGATCGACGAGTACGATACGCCCATTCAATCGGGATATTTGCACGACTTCTTCGACAAGATCGTCTTGTTTTTTCGCATCTTCTTTACTTCGTGTCTCAAGGACAATGCGTCGGTGTTCAAAGGGGTCTTGACGGGCATTTTGCGCGTGGCGAAGGAAAACATGTTTTCCGGATTGAATCATATTGAAACGCAATCGATCATCGACGAACCCTACGCGGATGCGTTTGGTTTTACGGAAGATGAGGTGGCGGCGATTGTACCGTCGGAACGACTGGAGGAGGTTCGTTCTTGGTACAACGGCTATCTTTTCGGCGGCAAGGTCATTTACAATCCTTGGTCGATCTTGCACTTCATCAAGTACGAAACGTTGAAACCCTATTGGGTCAATTCCGGGTCGAGCGATCTCATTGAACACCTTGCGGCGAAGCGAGGTCTCGGATTGACGGAAAAATCCGAAGCTCTTTTGCGGGGCGAAGCCATCGAAGTACAGATTGATTCGAATATCGTGTTGCGTGATATCCATAAGAATGATGAAGCCTTGTGGAATTTTCTGCTTTTTTCCGGTTACTTGAAACCCGTGCAGCTCGACTTGATCGAGGGCAGGTATTTCGGAAAGCTCGCGATTCCGAACCGGGAAGTCAAAATCGTTTATGAGGAAATGTTCCGCAAATGGCTTTATGAGGCGGCGCCGGAGCGAGCGTACGTGGACAATTTGGTCAAAGCGTTGTTTTCGGGCGAAACGGAGACAATGCAAGAGATTCTCGAAGAAATATTGCTGCACGTGTTGTCGTTTCAGGACGAGGCGGGGCGGCAACCCGAGAAGTTGTATCACGGGCTGATTTTGGGATTGCTCGTGCATTTGCAGAGTGTTTACGACATTCGGTCGAATCGGGAATCGGGGTACGGTCGTGCGGATGTTTTGATGCGTCCGAAGGCTCCGGGTAAGCCGGGGGCCGTCATTGAATTCAAGGTCGTGATGCGCAAAGAAACGCCGGCACAGGCAATGTTGCGGGCGGCGGAACAGGTGCGTACGCGCAACTATGCGGAAGAAGTGCGAGCATCTGGGGCATCACCGGTGTACGAATACGTGATGGTTTTCGACGGAAAACACGCGTTTGTTCAAACGGTCGACGAATTGCTGAAGAAAGCCGCAAAGAAAAAGGCTGCAACGACGAAATCGTCGGCGAAAAAGGTTGCTGCGAAAAAAGCAAAACGGAATTAACCCCTTCGGTAAAGATGCCCGCACTGCATGACCCAAAGGTTTGACCACGAAGCATTGCTCCGAGCGCGCCTCGAATTGGGGCTGACCCAAGAAGGGCTGGCCGCGTCCGTCGGCGTCGATGCGCGCACGTATCGCCGGTACGAATCCGGCGAAGTCAATGAAGGCGGTTTTACCATCCGCGCTCCTGCAAGGCGCAAGCTCCTGGACAAACTCTGCGACGAACTCGGTCTCACCATGAACGACCTCGTCGTCGATTGCGTTGCGCAAAAAACCCCATCGCCCGAACTTCTTTTCCGCCCCGAATTTGCCGCAAACCTTCAACGCGCTCCCCATTTCGTCGGCCGAGAAGACTTGCTCGACGAACTGCAAACCTGGGCCCATGCTCCCGCGGCCAAGCCCGGCGTCGTCGCCCTCGTCGGCGTCGGTGGTGCAGGAAAAACCGCCATCGCCGAACGACTGCTTTCTCGGGTCACCGCAGAACCTCAACCTCGAGGCGTCTTTGTTTGGAGCTTTTACGAGGACGAGCGAACCGAAGCTTTTTTGGCTCGGGCCGTCAAGTATTTCACGAATGTCGAAGCTCAACCGGGCGAGCGTCTGGAAAAACTCGAAGAGGCCCTGTCCAAAGGTCCCGCGCATTGGCTCGTTCTCGATGGTCTCGAGGTCGTTCAGGCGTTTGGGGATGAAAAACGCGCGCACGGAGAACTTCAGGATCCGCTCCTTCGGCGACTATTGATTTCATTGGCTCGAGGGCTCGGAGCTGCGCGGGCGCTCGTGACGTCGCGGTTTGTCTTGGGCGATTTGACGGCGTGGGCGGATTCGGGCGTACGGACGATTGCCCTTGGGCGTTTGCCGAAATCCGACGCGGAAAAACTCTTGCGCAACTGGGGAGCGCAGGGAGATGCCGCGACGTTGGCGCCTTGGGTTGAAGCGTCGGATGGTCATGCATTGTCATTGGCCGTTTCCGGCTCGTTCATGGGGGCGTTTCTCGGCGGAGATCCAGGAACTCCGGATGCGCATGATGTGACCAAATTCGTTCAAGACGACCCTTTGGCGCGCCGTTTGTCCCGGGTGCTCGACGCGTATGCCCAAGCCTTGGCGCCGGCCGAACGCGATCTTTTGGCGCGTTTGTCCGTATTGGCCGCGGGCGCCGATGAATCCGCATTGCATGCATTGTCGCAGGCTCCCATTCGGATTGCCGGCGCATTGGCCGGCTCGTCGCTGCTCGATTTGCGACGTTCGCTCGCGCGTCTCGAACGATTGGGATTGGTTTTTCGGGCTGGAACGAATCCGCCGCGGTGGTCGTCGCATCCGTTTGTCCGGGATCACTTTCGTGCGCTGCTCGGGGTAACGCCGTCGGCCATTCAAGCGGCGATGCAACCGCAACATCAAGGCACGCTCATTTTCGCCCCCCGTCAAAAGCCGCACGACCGAGACAAACTCGACGCGTACGAAGATCTGCTCCGTCAACTCATCGAATACGGCCAGCACCTCGAAGCGTGTCGTACGTATCTCCAAACCCTGGGCGGCTTTTCCCATTTGGGCCTCGTGCTTGGAGAAATGAGCCGCGGGGCGCGCATGTTACGTCTTTTTGGCGAGATGGTTGGCGAGACGGGCGATTCGGCGTCGCCCATGTCTTCATTGGCCGCGCCTTGGCAAGCATCGCTTTTGTACGAACGAGGGCTTTATGCCGGGGCACTTGGCGATTTGACGTCGGCGCTTCGGGCTTATCGAGACTTCATTCGATTGGTCGATGGGAACCTCGAACCTTCGCACTTGGTCACTGGATGGCGAACGCTCGCGTACACCGAACGATTGCATGGTGATTACGCTTCGGCGAAGGAGCACGTGGTTCAATCGATAAACCTCGCAGAATCGTTGGGTTTGTCGGCGCACGTGGCGCGGGGGTTGGCTCTTTGCGCATCCATTGCGCATGACATGGGCGATATCGATGCTGCACGAGCGGGTTTTTCCCGGCTCGTGGACATGGGTGACGCGCGGATTGCGCGGCGCGGATTTTGGGAAGCGGAGCATCTTTTGGCGTTGGGCGAACGTGACGCGGCCATTGAAATGATCGCGGCGAACGTTGCGGCTTGCGAAAAGTTCGGCTGGGCGGGACACGTTGCGCATGGGCGAGTTTTGTGGGGTTTGGCCATTGCGGAGCACGATCCTTCCGCGGCGGAGCGGCATCTCGAAGCCGCGCGATCGTGGGTGGTGATTTCGGGCGAAGTGGAAATGGCGACGCGGGTGCATGAATTAGCCGCGCAGGTTGCGCTTTCACGGAAGGCTCATTTCGAGGCGGCGCGGGAAGCTCTGAGCGGCGAGCGGCTGGCGGACGCCTGTGGTATGCGTCCATTTCGGGCGCGGTTGTATGCGCTGGGATTACGCATTGCATATACCCGAGGAGACGACGAAGGTTTGGCCCGGCGTGACGAAGCGGAGCGCATGATGGTGCCCGGCGATCATTGGGGCACGGCGGAAATCGTGCGTTGGTTGCACGTGTGATCCATCGCGTTTCGACGGCGTTTCGACGACCTGCGCCAAATATTTTGTGTTTGTGCCGTATCGAGTAAACTCGGCGTATGTCAGCCGAGTTCGACGCTCTGGTCGCCCCGCTGGGACAAGCGAGGTTTTTCGCGGAACACTACGAAAAGAGGCATTTGCATCTGCACGGTTCCGCCTTCGCGCGCGGGGATGTCTTGTCCCCGGACGAACTTCTGTCGGCGCTTTTTTCTCGGCCGGATGTCGCCGATGACATTCTATGTTTCCCCGAGCAAATCGGACTCGGTCGCGATGCACTTCTCGCTGACCTCGAGCGCATGCGCGAATACCTCGATGCCGGGCATCCTTTGGTGTGGAATCGAGCGCGTGGTTTGTCGAAACGTATTGACGAGATCACCGCGCTTCTTGCGGAGACATTCGGCGGTCACGTGTGGCCCAATGTATATGCGACGGGCGATGCGGGAACCCCGTTCGATATGCATTTCGATGCGCACGAAGTTTTTGCGGTTCATTGCTTTGGGGAAAAGACGTGGGACATTTCCAATGTACGTGTCGATCGGCCCATTGAGGCCGCGGATATGGAGCCGGTGATTCGTTATGCGTTGCGGGCGCGTCGAGATGAAGCCCAAGCGGACATTGCGGAGACATTGACGGTTCGTCCGGGCGATCTCGTGTACATACCTCGCGGGCAATTTCACAATGCGCGAACGGAGAAGGGAAGGTCCTTGCACGTGACGTTCGGCATCGAATTGCCGACTGGGTTTGACCTTGCCAAACGCCTTGTATTGGATTTGCTGGGTGAGTCGTTCATGCGGGAATATCCATTGCCGCCGGCGGTCGATCCGAGGGGCGAGCGTAAGCGGGCTTGGGCAATGGGCATTGCCGAACGGCTTGCGGCGAGTTTGTCCGCGGATGAAGTCGCAGCCGTGCACGAGCGAATCGAGCAGGCGTGGATCCAGAAGTCACGGCGCCAATCGCGCTGATTTGTCGGCGATTCGACGACGCTCAGGTAACGATTGATTTTTCTTCCGAGCGCGCGTAGTGTCGCCGGTCATGTTCCGTTCATTGACTCGAGCATTGGTATTCGCGGCGTGTTTGACGTGTGGTGTTCCTGTGGCGAGTGCTGCGGCTTCGGCGCCCGTGGCCAAGGAAATCGAAGCGACTCGCACGCAATTGCCGTCGGTGATTGAATTCCGTAACCGCGAAGTGGACAAGTATGTCGCGTCGATGGAGAAACTCGTGGCGAATTGGGAAAAGTTCGCGGCCCGCAAGGGTTTGTCCGTCGAGGACCAAGCGGAAGTCGACAAGACCACCGTCGAAATTGCGTATACGCTCGGGCACGTCTACATTGAATTGGGTAATCTTCAAGCGGCGGAGCCTCATGTCGCGCGGGCGATTGCCATTGCACCGAAGCTTGGTCCGCTTGCGGAGCTCGAAGCGAGTTTTGCGTTCACGATTGCGGGAAAACTTCGTCGTTTGCAGGGCAAGTATGCCGAGGCGGCGCAGCATTTGGAAAAAGCTTTTTTGCTGCGTAAGTCCAAGAGTGTGACGTATTGGGACGTGATGGTTCTTCTGTACGAACTGGCGCAAATTCGGAAAATTCAGGGCGAATTCGGCAAGTCGCTCGAGATGTTGCATCTCCTCAATGGATCCGTGATGCGTGAAGCCGCGGGTAGCGAACGTGCGGGCGTGGCTCTCTGGGCAGGTGAATACAAGCGCATCGAGGATGATTTGGCTCCGGCGTTGAAGTTATTGGAACGCAACACGGATCTGGCCGATCCGATCCTCATCAATGCATTTGCCCATCTCGCGGATTACCATTTGGTGCTCGGATCGCCGGAACGGGCGGAAGAACCGGCGAAGGAACTACTGAAGCGTCGGGAGAGCATTCCGTTGCCCAACGACGTCGATATCGCCGAGGCATTGATTCGTTTGAGTCGTGTATATGTCGCGCTGGGGGATGCGGACAAGGCAGCGTCGTTGGTCGATCGCGCGGAGAAAGTCGTTTTATCGCGGACGACCGAGTTACATCCCATTCGCATTGCATGGCAAATGGCGCGGGCGGAGATGCTGGTCGGAAAAGGCGATTTGCGTGGGGCCGGGAAGTTTTTCCAGGGAGCGCATGATTTGGCGACCAAGGTGTTGGGCGCTGAGAATTACGCGACGGCGAAGATCCTCGCGCGGCTCGGGGCGTGGCATTTGGCGGTAAAGGATGATGCTTCGGCCTATTCGGCGCTCGCCCGGGCTTCGGAAACGCTGGAAAAGACGCTTGGTCTTTTGCATCCGGATACCGCGGGGGCGCTGGACAATTTGGCGCGGGTGTACATTGCGCAGAACAAGCCGGGGTTGGCGATTGATGTGCTGAAGAAATCCGTGGATAGTCGTGATCGGCACGCGGCGCGGATCTTCGGGTTCGTCTCGGAAATGCAGAAGTTGCGGACGATGGACAAGCTTCGCCCGCAAACGGACCTGACAATGCGTTTGGCGCGGACGTTGTCCCGGGACGATTTGGCCGTGCGTTTGGGGCTCACGACCGTATTGCGGCGCAAAGGTCGAGTGCTCGATGGAATGGCCATGAGTCGAGCGGCATTGCGGGACGCGAATTCGTCCGACGAGATGATGTTGATGGATCAAATCATTTCGTTGCAGAGGCAAATCGTCGCCCTCCTCATTCGTGGGCCGCAGGGGAAGAGCGCGGACGAGCATCGAGCGATCATTCGCGAGCTCGACGCGCAAAAACAGGTGCTCGAGGCGCAAGAGAGTCGCATGAGTCAGCGTCGGCTTTTACAGGACAATCCGGTAACGATCGACGAAGTCGCGGCGGCATTGCCCAAAGGTTCGGCGCTGGTCGAATATGCTCTCGTCAGCAATTCCGATACGAGCGACGCGATGAATTATGTCGCGTGGGTGGTTTTACCCGACGCATCGGTCGAATTCATGGATCTTGGGGATGCCAAGCCGATTGACGACCTCGTGACGGAAGCTCGAGAGGCGTGGTCGGAGCCGAAGAAGGACGCGAAACCCGCGGCGAGAAAATTGGATGAGCTCATCATGCGACCGATTCGTCGGGTTTTGGGAAAAACCTCCTGGGTGTTTGTCAGTCCCGACGGCGATTTGAACCTCGTGCCTTTCGCGGCGTTGCGTGATGAATCGGAGCATTGGTTGATCGACGAGTATTCGTTCACGTACTTGACGAGCGGTCGGGATTTGTTGTTGGGAGAAATGATTGACGAGCCGGCGGAAGCGGGGCTCGAGGCGGTATTGTTCGGCAATCCTGATTTCGGCGAAAAGAAGCTTGGTAAACGGCGTTTTGCACAGAGGGACAATGAAGCTCCGGCGCGTGGTGCGCGAGCGCCCGACATGTCGCGGATCAAATTCACGCCGCTCGTCGGGACGGCGCAAGAGATCTCGTCCATTGAAAAGAAGGTCCCGGGGGCAAAAGTGTTTGTCGCGGATAAAGCGACCGAAGCTGAGCTCAAGGCGGTGAAACACCCGCGTATCTTGCATTTGGCGACGCATGGGTTTTTCCTCCCCGACAAACCCTCGGCGAATCATCCGGATGAAGATGCCGCGGCATTTCGAACGGACAATCCGCTGGTGCGTGCGGGCGTGGCGCTTGCTGGAGCCAATCTATTACGCAGCGGTGAAGAAGACGGCGTCCTGACGGCGTATGAAGCCGCGGGGCTCGATCTTTATGGCACGAAGCTCGTCGTCCTTTCCGCTTGTGAAACCGGCGTCGGTCAAGCGCGAAGCGGGGAAGGCGTTTATGGTTTGCGTCGGGCATTGGCGATGGCGGGCGCCGAGACGTTGGTCATGAGTTTATGGCCTGTCGACGACGCGGGAACGCGCGATTTGATGGTGGGTTATTACGATCGGCTGATTGCCGGAGGTGGTCGTGTCGAATCGCTGCGGCAAGCGGCATTGCAGTTGAAGTCGCGGCCCGGATATGAACATCCCAATTATTGGGCGAGTTTCATCGCCTCGGGCGATAGTACGTCTTTGTCGGGAAAACAAGCGCCTCCGGGACCTCCCGCGGTGACTCGCGGCGCTCGTGGGTGTGCTTGTGCGATGCACGAAGAAGACAATTCCGAAATTCGTTTTTCCGGGTTGATCCTGGCTGCCGTCGCCGCGACTGCTTTCCGGAGATCACGTCGACGCTCGGACATGTGCACGTCTTGAACGATCCTGCGTGACGATCGAGCGGCCTCCGTCTTGCACGTGATGCGAAGTGTTCAAGGAGGCCATCATGAAGCTCACGAAATGGTTGACCTGCGCGTTTTTCGGAATTGGTTTGTCGATGCCGATTGCGGACATTTTGGCCATGAATGCGCTCGCCAATGAGAATGAAGCGACCGCGGAAGCGACGAGCGCGATTCGGCCGAATCGGCGGGATCGTCATAATCGGCAATGGCGACTCGCCAAGCAGCGGGCGCGATTTGCCGCGCGGCGCGGAAATGTGCGGGATGTATTGCGGCAATTCAAGCAGGACTTGAAGAGCCAAGACATCGTGGTGAACGTTTGTGTGATCAACGTCATCAACAAGGCGGAAAACGTGGTCGCGATCGGCGGCGACGTCAATCAAGTCATCAACCTCATCAACAGCGCGAACTGCGAAATGCGTTGATTGACGAGCGCGGGCAGGTTGAGGTAGCCGAGCAGAAAGACTAGTCATTTCCAGCTGTTCCAACGAATGTTGGCTGGATTTTTGACAAGCTGCGGCGGGTCTGCTCGACTGCATTCGTTTACATGCATCGACGCCATTTTCTTTACGCGGCAGGTTCACTGCTTTTGGGTTGCAGTGCTCGTGCGCGTGACGGCGTGGCGACGGATGGCGGCGTGGATGCCGGCGGTCCTGCGCCGCCGGATGCCGGCGTTGACGCTGCCGATGCGGCGATTGCCAATAACGGTAGCGCGGATGCAGGTGTGGATGCGAGCGTGGATGCGGCGAGCGACGCGTCCGTTTCCGACGCGGGTTTGTCGCCGGAGGCTGAACGCCTGGCGCAGCTCGAGGAATTTCCCGCGTGGGATGGACGTCGGGATTCCGCATCGGCGGTCACGATGCTGATGTTTCGCGGCAATTTGCGGCGTAACTTTCATGGTACCGGTCGAATCCCCAATGAACCGGAGCTCAAATGGAAAGCTCGTTTGGGAACATTGGATATTGAAAAAGCCGGCGAAGGAATGCGTCATTGGACGGGGACGGGGTGGACGGGCCAAGCCGTGAAATGGGGCAGGCGAGTATTCGTGGGCGGGCTCGATGGAAAGTTTTATTGTTGGGATGCATTTACCGGAAAAACGATTTGGACCTTGAAGACGCAGCGCATGTTCAAGAGTTCGGCGTGTTTTTATGATGAACGACTTTATGTGGGAAACGTCGACAACAAATTCCGTTGTATCGACGCGCGAACGGGCAAAGTCGTGTGGACCTTCGACATGCGCAGTGATTGCGATAGTTCGCCCGTAGTTGCCGACGGTATTCTGTATGCGGCGAGCGAAAGCGGATTTTTGCATGCGCTCGATCCGCGCACCGGAGGGCGGCATTTCAAGCTGGATTTGGGCGGACATAAAGGCCCCGGCGGATCGCAGGGCATCGAGAGCTCGCCGGTGATTGATGGGGACGACTTATGGCTTGGAACGTACGACGGTAATTTGTATCGAATCGATCGCATTCAAGGCAAAGTTTTGGCCAAAATGTCGACGGGCGACGATACCGACGCAACCCCGGTGGTGACCGACGATTACGTCTTTGCCGCGGCGGAACAGAAGAATCCGGTGTTGTCTTGTTTTGATCGTAAAACAGGGACGCTCAAGTGGAGTTTCGAGGATCGCGGTGGGTTTTGGTCGACGCCTGCGGTCGTCGGCGGACGGGTATACATCGGCGGCGACGATGCAAAATTGTATTGCCTCGACGAACACACGGGCAAACAGATTTGGTCCTTTACGGCGCGGCGGGCGATTTGGTCGTCTCCGTCGGTCGTGGATGGCAAGGTCATTTTTGGAAGTTATGACGGATTCTTGTATATGCTCGATGCGCGGACGGGGCATTTGATTTGGCAGGTGGATCTCGGCGGTCCGGTGTTGTCGACGGCGTGTATCGTCGACGGATATATTTGGATTGGCAGCGGGGACGGCCAATTTTATTGTTTCGGGCCGAAAAATAGCTGAATCACAAGGCTTGCAAGAATTGTCGCGCTTGCTCGAGGACCATTCTGACTTTGGGAACTTCCGCCAATGCTTTGGGCACGCTGAGGCGCACGACTCGTTCGCATCCGACGATTTCCGGCAAAACGGGGACGACGTTGTCGCGGATCATTTCCGGATCGGGAATCATGATATCGGGAACATAAGCGATGCCGAGGTTTTGCATGCAGCATCGGCGTAAGAAGTGAACATCGGTGGCGACGATGATCGGTTCGACGCGAAAGGTTGCGCCTTGCAATGTCGACCAAACGCAGGGATCTTCGTTTGGAGCTTGCCAAGCCAAGAGGTCATGATGCTGCAAAGCTTCGATGGATTCGGGAGTTCCACGTTTGTCCAGGTATTCGCGGCCGGCAACGAGCCATTGCCGCGGCCGGAAAAGGACATAAGAAATATATGGCCCGGTCGGCGCATTGGCTGAATAATGGACGAAGCAATCGACGTCGATGATCGATTCCAACAAGGGATCGTCGCTGAAGCTGATATGTAATGAAATTCGCGGCAAACGCTCCCGAAGCATACTCAGCAAAGGCGATAACAGATGCGGTGGTAAACCTACGGGCAACATTACCCGCAATGTTCCCGCAGGTTCTTTTCCAATTTCGCGCACGGATGCGATCAAGGCGCTCGCTTCCTCGATCATGGTTTTTCCACGATTTTGCAAGGCGCGACCCGCTTCCGTCAGAATGACTCCACTCGACGAGCTTTCCAACAAAGGAACTCCGGCTCGGGCTTCGAGAGCTCCGACGCGTCGCCGGAGAGTGCTTCGCGAAACGCCCAATGAATCTGCGGCGGCCAAAAATGATCCGGCATCGACCACTTTGAGGAATGCCGACAATTCTTCGAGATCCATCGCCTACTCCGCGAGATGTCCAGATTTTGAGCATGTGCCGGCCATCTATGGCCAACCGATGCGTTCAAAAAA